>JANOIR010000197.1:0-4738 GCA_031407765.1 Vicinamibacteraceae bacterium | reverse complement strand
GGGGGCTCACCGGCGCACGGTTCGACGTTCAGGGCTTCGGTGCCGCGCGGCCGATCGAACCGAATGTCCGCGACGACGGCAGCGACAATCCCGGCGGGCGTCAGAAGAACCGCCGGGTCTCGATCGTCATCGACAAGTAGCGCCCGGACGCGCGCGGTAGAGCACGTGGCGGCGCAGCGGATGTCCCGCCGGCAGCCGCGGATGGTCGAAGTCGTCGGCCGGATCGTACTGCATGCCGAGGCGCGTCATCACGGCGCGCGATCGCGCGTTGCCAGCGGTGCTGAACGACACGACCTCGTCGAGGGCGAGCGCGGACCACGCGTGGTCGAGGACGGCGCGGGCCGCCTCGGTCGCGTAGCCACTCCCCCACTGCGCCGCCGCCAGGCGCCAGCCGATCTCGACGCACGTCGTGAACGCGGCCTCGAAGGTCGGCACGGCGAGGCCGACGAAGCCGACGAACGGCGCCACGTCCGGCACCTCGACGGCCCACAGCCCGAAGCCGCGCGATGCCATGTTCGCCTCGATGGCATCGGCCAGCGCGTCGCTCTCGACGCGGGTCAGCGTCGCCGGGAAGGAGGCCATCACCGTCGGATCGGCATTCATCGCGGCGAACGGCGCGCGATCGGACGGACGCCAGCCGCGGAGGATCAGCCGCGGCGTCCGCAACACGATTTCCGGTGCGTCGTCGATCGTGCTGGCGTCGTCTCGGCTCGCCATCGCTCGCGTCACCACGGCGTCGGCTGGTAGTCCTTGAGGAACTGGCCCCAGATATGGGTCCCGGTATTGAAGCCGCTGATGATCGGATCGACGATCCGGGCGGCGCCGTCGACGATGTCGAGCGGCGGATGGAAGCGGTGATCGGCGGTCTTGCGGGCGGCAATCTCGACCGGATCCTCGTCGGTCACCCAGCCGGTGTCGACGCTGTTCATGTGGATGCCGTCGGCGTGGTAATCCGCGGCCGCCGTGCGGGTCATCATGTTGAGCGCCGCCTTGGCCATGTTGGTGTGCGGGTGCCGCGTCGTCTTGAAGGTGCGGTAGAACTGCCCTTCGACCGCCGAGACGTTGACGATGTGCTTGTCGCGCTCGGGCGTCTTCAGGAACAGCGGCTTGAGCCGCGCGTTCAGGACGAACGGCGCCACGGCGTTCACCAGGTGCACCTCGAGGAGCTCGACCGCCGAGACCTCGTGCAGCACCAGCCGCCACGAATTGCGGCCGCGCAGGTCGACCTGCTGCAGGTCCTGATCGAGGCGGCCCTCCGGGAACAGATCGCGCTGCGCCTGCAGCTCCTCGGCGAGCAGCGGCACCTGGGACAGCGCGGCGGCGTGGGTCAGGCCGGAGACGTCCAGCCCAGAGACGTCCGCAAGCCGTCGATCGAGCGTCGCGTCGACCACCGGCGCGCCACCTTCCGGCAGCAGGTGATAGCCACGCAGCCCCTCGTAGGCGCCGACCAGCCGGCGGACCTCGCCGGGCATGTCGGACAGCGCCGCCTGCTCGCCGGCCATCATGTGCGCGTAGAAGTCCGGCGGCCGCCGCACCGTCTGACAGGCGTTGTTGACGATGAAGTCGAGGCGCGGCCGGGACGCCACCATCTGGCGGCAGAACGCCTCGACGCTCGGCGTGTGGCGCAGGTCGAGGCCGAAGATCTCCAGCCGATCCGCCCACTCGTGGAAGTCGGGCTCGCGCGCGTAGCGCAGCGCGGAGTCGCGCGGGAAGCGCGTCGTCACGATCACGTGCGCGCCACAGCGCAGCTGCTTGAGCCCGGTCTGGTAACCGATCTTGACGCGTCCGCCGGTGAGCAGCGCCACCCGTCCGCGCAGGTCGGCGAGCTCCGTGCGCTTGGCGAAGTTGAACGCCGCGCACGATGGGCACAGCTGATCGTAGAAGTGGTGGATGACGGTGTAGCGCGCCTTGCAGACGTAGCAGTGCTGCGGCTCGACCGACTGGCGCGGCTCGGCGCCGGGTCCGAAGGTGACTCCGGAGTTGAGTTCGACTCCGGAGTCGTCCCTGAAGGCCACTCCCGCGTCGCCATCCTGGTTGACGTCCTGCGGT
The DNA here is from genome assembly GCA_031407765.1 of Vicinamibacteraceae bacterium. Lineage (GTDB taxonomy): Bacteria > Acidobacteriota > Vicinamibacteria > Vicinamibacterales > Vicinamibacteraceae > JBDSLU01. Next base: position 2,689 of record JANOIR010000197.1, on the reverse strand, counting down.
ACGAAGCCTTCCGGCGGGAACACGTTCGGCGTGGTCACCACCGGCTTGCGGTGCAGCGTGCGGATGGCGGCCGACGCCCTGAGCTGGTCGTGCTGCGCGACACGCGACGCCTTGCGTCCGCGCGTCTCGGCCTTGGACTGGCGGCGCCGCTCGTAACGATCCGGGCTGTAGACGTAGGCGATCGCCCGCAGCAGGCGATCGCGCTCGGCCTCGGGCAGATCGTCCAGTACCCGGCGATCGGCGGCGATCGACTCCAGCAGCGCGGTCAGCTCGCGCAGCCGCTCGGCTGCGCTCACAACCGGGATCGGTGGCACGAGACCGACAGGGTGTTGCCGTCCGGATCCTTGAACCAGGCGACCTGGTCGCCATTGGGCGCGGTCCAGATGCCGAGCGCGTCCTGAACCAGGAACGGCAGGTTGAACTGTTCGAAGCGGACGCCGTGCTCGCCGAGCGCCCGCACGGCGGCGGCGATGTCGGCCACCTCCCACCCGAGCACCGTCGCCTGGCTCGGCGTGAACGCCTGCGCCTTGCCGACGCGCAGCAGCGTGCCGTGGGCATCGAACGACAGCGCGAAGCCGTCGTCCTCGATGAAGCGGAAGCCGAGCGTACCCTCGTAGAAGGTCCTGGCCCGCTCCGGCGCCGCCGTCGTCACGAACCCGATCATCTTGGTCAGCACTGGCATGGTTCCTCCGCCGACACTGGCGCCTGCACATCGATCGGATCGCCCACACGGATGGCGCCGCCGGTCGATCGAGGCGCCAGGCGCGTGTTCACCGCCAGCCGATAGTAGTGATTGAACGGCGACGGATCGACGCCGGGCGCGAGGGCCGCGCGCCGCTGCTCGGCGAAGCGCTTCTGGAAGCCCACCAGCGGCTCGCCGGTCTGCGCATCGCGGGACGGCACGACGCAGCGCGCGCACGGGTTGACCAGCGTGAACGCGACACCGGATCCGGCGCCGACCGCGGACCCGCCGGCGGGAGCGGCGCCGTCGGCGACAGCAGCGCCGATCCGGCAGGTGCCGCCGTAGAAGGCGTCCTCCCAGAAGGCCGGCACGCCGCCGATCTCGATGTTGGCGCGGAAGCGGGCGCGGGTCTGCTCGAGCGTCAGGTCGAACCAGCCGGCAACGGCCTCGAGCGTGGTTGTCGCGATCAGTGTCGGCCCCGGCGAGTCGGTGTCGTCGGGGAACCCGGCCGTCGGGTTCTCCCGGAGTCGGACCGGCGTCGCCAGCCTGCCCGACACCCAGTCCTCGAGCGGTGTCGTGTCGCCCGCGAGCAGGAAGTGCGTCTCGTCGAACACGGCGGTCGAGGCGTCCGGGTCGACGCGGCTCCGGATCGGGTGGATGTCGGGGAACTGCTTGCCATTGACGAAGCGATCACGCCCGTCGACGAAGGCCCAGCGGCGGTCGCCCAGGAGCGCGCCGGACGGCAGCACCGTCGCCGCGGCGAGGGGGACGGCGTCGAAGCCTTTGATGGGATAGAGGTCGATGCGGGCCACGAACGGGGTCGACATTGCGGAAGTGAACCTGCCGTCCATTGTACGCGACCGCCAGATCAGGGCAGGTCGATCGCCAACCGGATCGGGCCGCCCCAGGGCCTTCCTGTGGGGCGCCAGAAGGCCGGTTCCGGTGTCAAAGGATTCAAGGCGGCCCAGCGCATCGTGGCGCGATTTTGAGCGACGATAGGGCCGCTCCCCTGCCCCCCTTCCCTCGTCACTGCCCCTCCCTTCGCGGCCATGACACCACTTCCGGCGATCAGGTCCTCACTCAGCAGCGGCGTGCGCAGGTTTCGGGCAGTGGCGTCGGCCGGCTTCGCCGGTCTGCGACGCGGCGCAGCCCGTGGGGCGTCGCTGCTGGTCGGCGACGTGCAGTGGCAGCCGCCGGCCTGGGGCCTCTGGACCGGGACCCGCATCGCCGCCGGACGCCGGTATCTGCGCGCGCATCCGCTGCACGGCCTCGGCATCCTGGCCGCGCTGGCCGCGATCGCCGCCGGGGCCTATTGGTACGCGCACCGGCCGAAGCCGCACTACGTCGCCTACGCCGTCGAAGCCCCTGGCCTCACCGAATACAACGACACCGGCGTGTCATCGGTGAAGCCGCTGCGCGTCGTCTTCTCCGAGCCGGCCGCGCCGCTCAAACAGATCGAGCAGACGATCACCGCGGGCATCGAGCTGTCGCCGGCAGTGCCGGGCACGTGGACCTGGACCACGGACCACTCGCTCGAATTCGCCCCCAAAGGCGACTGGCCGGTCGACGGCGAGTTCGACGTCCACATGGACCGTCGGGTGCTGCTCGCGCGTGAGGTCCAGCTCGAGGCCTACACGTTCGAGTTCCGGAGCGCGCCCTTCACCGCGGCCATCGCCGAGAGGCAGTTCTACCAGGATCCGCGCGACCCCAACCTGAAGAAGCTGGTCGCCACGCTCCGCTTCAGCCATCCGGTCGATCCGGCGCAGCTCGAGTCGCGCGTCTCGCTGGCCACCGCCAGCGACGCCGAGTACCTCGGCCTGACCCCGGACAGCCGCCACTTCACGGTGGCGTACGACAAGTTCAAGCTGGCGTCGTTCGTCCACTCGGCCGCGCTGGCGATGCCGAAGGACGACACGCCGCTGACGCTGTACGTCGACAAGGGCGTCCGCGCCGCCCGCGGCGGCAACCAGACGCCGGATCGCCTGCAGGCCGTCGTCACCGTCCCCG
>JANOIR010000177.1:0-21069 GCA_031407765.1 Vicinamibacteraceae bacterium | reverse complement strand
CCGCCGCACGCCGGACGCGCGCCGCGACGTCGCCGAGCGCCTGCCGCAGCAGCGCGAGCTCCGCCGGGCTGGGCCTGCCCTGCAGGCCCAGGATCGCCTCCTCCCGCACGTCGGGGTCGGCGTCGGCGACGGCGGCGGCGATGGCGACGTCGCGGGAGACGGTTTGCGGAACGGCCGCAGGCAGCAGCATGCACGCCGCGAGCGAGGCCAAGCCGCCGGCCCGGCGGCGACGCAAGGGTCCATTCCACATGGGATTCTCCTCAGGCTGGCGACGTGGCTACTTGAGCGTGAAGCAGGACTCGACGGCCGTGTTGTTGCCCGTGGCCGTGCGGGCGATGATCTCGAACTTGAAGGTGCGGCCGCGATCCGTCTCCGCGAACGGAGGCTCGTAGGCGAGCTGGGTCGGCGGGAGATCGATGCTCAGTTTGCCCTGCGGATATTCCAGGAAGAACTGGTACCGCGAGATCTGCACCGGACCGGTCTTGCCGATGCGCGGGTGCGAGGTCGTCACCGGATCCCAGCGGACGACCACGGGGGCCACCACCTCGGGCAAGGGCGTGACGTCGCAGTTGACCGCCGGCACTCCATTGACCGTGATGTTGCCCGGCCGCGCGGCGAGCACGTGCGACAGGTAGACGGTGCTCTCGTAGGTGCCGCCGCCCTGGGCGCGCGCTTCGATGTCGTACTTGCCCTGCGGGAAGCGGCGGAAGAAGTCGGCGGGGTCCAGCTCGTCGAACGATGGCTCGGCGCTCTCGAAGGCGAGCTGCGTCAAACCCTGTGTTCGCAGCTTGCCTTTGCTGACGAGGCTGAGGAGGGGGCGATCGCCCGGCCCCTCGATCTCGAGACTGGTCCAGGCGTTGCCGTCGATCTCGGCGTGGATGCCGAGGTCGCCGGCACTGTCGTTCAGCTCGAAGAAGAGCTGCGCGACGGGGAAGGGAAGGGTCTGAGGCTGGCCCTTCGGCGTCGCAGCGCCGACGGCGCCGAACGTGAGGACGGCCGTGAAGAGAGCGAATGCAGGCACCCGGCGAAAACGTGTAGTCATGTGTCGAACCTCCAGCCTCTTAGAGGCCGTCAGCACGCCACATCCTTCGCCGGCTCGCTCGCAGAGGCGAGTTTTCGCGGAAGAATCCCTCCGCGAAGGATCGTCAGCCGATCGCCCCTCTTACCGACATGGGTCATCTGCATCTGGTCGTCCGCCTGTGCCTTGCCGGGCTGTGGCTGCTCGCGGGAGCCGGAGAAGCGCGCAGCCAGGAGGCGCCCGCGGCGCCGCCCGCGGTCGATCGTCAGCGCGATCGGGGCGAGGGCGTTGCGACGTCGATGTTCGGTACCTACGTACGGAAGGGGGAGCTGCTCGTCTATCCCTTCTTCGAGCACTATCGCGACAAGGACTTCGAGTACAAGCCGTCCGAATTCGGCGTCCCCGGCGAGGATGATTTCCGCGGCCGCTACCGGGCCAACGAGGGGTTGATCTGGTTCGGCTACGGTCTCACCGACGATCTGGCGTTCGAGGTCGAGGCTGCCGTGATCAGCGCGTCGCTCGATCGGTCACCGGACGACCATTCCGGCATGCCGGTCCGTATCGAGGAGTCTGGTCTCGGGGACATCGAGGGACAGCTACGCTGGCGGTGGAAGCGGGAGACCGATCGGCGCCCCGAGCTCTTCAGCTACGCCGAAGTGGTCGTGCCCCATCACGGCGACAAGCCGCTCATCGGGACCAGCGGGGTGGAGCTGAAGTTCGGCACCGGCGTCACGCGCGGGTTCGACTGGGGCACACTCACCGCGCGCGCCGCGATCGAGTACTCGGCAGGGTCGACGAGCCACTTCGACACCGGTGAGTACGCCGTCGAATACCTCCGCCGGCTCTCGCCGAGGTGGCGCCTGTATGCCGGAGTCGAGGGCACCCAGGACGAACTGTCGCTCATCGGCGAAATGCAGTGGCACGTCACCCCGCGGGCCTTCGTCAGGTTCAACAGCGGCGTCGGGCTCACCTCGAAAGCCACCGACTGGACACCCGAGGTCGGTATGGTGTTCTCGTTCGGTCCGCGTTGAGCGTGAGCGCACACGCCAGATTGCGAAGAGCATTTAGGGACGAATGGCCGCGTCAGCAAACCTGCCGGCGCGGCCCCCGGCTTGTCCAGGATTTACATCCCCTGTTCGAAGCGATTGGCGAACAGAGAGATGAACGATTCGCCGTCGGATTGTGGTTTGCGATTGGCGGTCTCTTTGGGAACCAGCGACGTGGAGCTGGCGGCCCAGATTTTCACCAGTTGGAACCCATTGTTAAGCTGGCTGCGCCAACTTGAGGCGCTCAGCCGAGCGGCATAGGTGTAGGGGCCCAGAACCTGTGACATCGCCCGACTGCCCTGGCAACCACACACAGGCGTTTATCGCGAGCAATCGTCCGGAGTCGGGCGGCGTCAGCGGGCTTTCGGCGGTCCACTCACGATGCCCGCGATCTGCTCCCCGAGTTCCGCGATGGCGAGACCCTGACCCTCAAGATTAGCCAGGATCGCAACCACGACGTGGCGATCGGGAAACATATAGAGATTGGTCGTGACGCCCTGCTGCACGCCGCCGTGCCACACGAGGCCCGGAATCGGCGCTGTTCCTGGCCCCCAGCCATCAACAATCCAGCCCAGCCCGTAGCCCGTATTTTGGCCGTTCACGTGCCGGGCGACGGTCATCTGTCGGAAAGTCGATGGCTTGATCAGCGTACCGTTCTGGACGGCCAGGCCGAAGCGCACGAGGTCGCCCACGGTGGAAAGCCATCCGCCTCCGGGGACCTTGTAGCTGGAATCCATGAAACTCGCCCGCCGCAGGCCTCCAACGTCTGTCTTGGCGTAGCCCGGCGAGCGGTTCGAGATTAGTGCATGGACATCGTCAACACGTGACTGCCGCATTGCCGCTGGCTCGAAGATGTTCTTCGTGACGAAGGTCACGTAGTCCTGCCCGGAGGCGGCTTCGATCACAACACCGAGGAGCGTGTAGGCATACGTGCTGTAGGTCATCTTCGCACCTGGTTGGTGGAGGAGCGGATCTCCGGAGAAGATGGCGAGTGCGTCTCGTAGGGAGACGTAGTGCTTCACGTTGACGTTTCCGCTCTCGTCTTCGGCCGCCGTGTAGTGCCGAATGCCGCTCTGGTGTGTGAGCAACTGCTCGATGGTGATCGGGTGCCATACAGATGGGGCGTCTGGCAGCCATTTACCGACGGTGTCGTCCAGAGATAGGCGTCCCCGCTCGATCAGTTGCATCACCGCGACGGCTGTAATCGGCTTGGAGACAGACGCCAACCGGTAGACCGTGTCGGCTTTCGCGGGCACGAACTGCTCAATGTCGGCAAGGCCGTAACCATTCGCCCATCGCACTGTCGTGCCATGGCTCACGGCGACGGATACGCCGGGAGCATTCACCTTCGACATGAAGGCCGTGACGGCCCGCTCGATCTTCGGCTCCGTTGAGGCGGGCAGCGGTGAGTCTTGCGGAAGGCTGATCGGAGCACTGAGCGCCCCCATTACGAGCGCCAGCACAGGCAACAGTGGCGTAGTTCGTGGGAATGTCACAAGTCTCTCCTGCATCGCACTATACCGATGCGCTCGAGGCGGATCTCGTGCGCGTGATCCACGGGTTCGACTCGCTCTTTGTGCCGAGCGGGTCGAACCCTTCACAGAACCTCTCTAGACCGCGCCACCGTCGTCGTCAACCGCACCAAAGAGATGCTTGAAAAAGCGTTCCGGTGCGTTGAGAAAGTCGCGCGTGATGAGAAAGTGTTTCGTCTCTCGATAGGCGATCTCCCTGATCGCATCCCCGTCGAGGGTGAAGAGGACCGCACCCGGGTAGCTCAGGATGATCGGCGAGTGAGTCGCGATGAGGAACTGCGCATGGCCAGGTGCCGCGAGATCGTGGATGATCTTGAGGAACGAGAGCTGTCGCTGCGGCGACAGCGCGGCCTCCGGCTCATCCAGTATGTACAACCCCTGTTCGAAGCGATTGGCGAACAGAGCGATGAACGATTCCCCGTGGGATTGCTTGTGCAGCGATTTGCCGCCGTACGCTCGGAGGTCTGATACTTCCTCGATGTAGGTGGCGAAGTTGTAGAAGCTCTCCGCGCGCATGAAGAACCCTTCAGTGACCTTCGGTTGCCAAGACAACCTGAGGGCCTGGGCTAGCGGGGAGCGGTCAGCGAAGGTCGCGCGGTGATGATCACGGTTCCCGCCCTCAGGATTGAACCCGCAGCACTCCGCGAGCGCTTCGAGCAGTGTGGACTTTCCGCTACCGTTTTCACCTACGAAGATGGTGACCTTGCTGCGAAGCGCCACATCGATGCCCTGCGAGAAGGCGGCGATGTTGAACGGATGCCTGGTTGGATCGACCTTCTCTGGCAAGCTCGCGATTCTGCGGAGGAACGGTGCGCCCGTAGTTCGTACCGGGGCGGTCGCTCTCCGTCTCGCCTTCACCGCCCCACTATGCCACGACCCACGTGGGTTACTCGCCCGATTGATTGGCGGTCCGTGTGGCTGTAATGTCGCGACACCATGCGCGCTCTCATCGTCTGCGTCGCCTTGGCCTTCGCACTTGCGGGCATGGCGCCAGGCTTTCAAAGCGGACGGCCGCCATCGCGCCTCGATGGCCTCTACGACGCGAATCCGAATCATCTCTGGAACAGAATCCACCAGACGTTTCACGTCCGTGTGGCAGGAGATGGCTCCGAGTACGGCTTGGATACCGTCGATCCGCTGTTGTGGCGCGAGACCCGCCACCTCCTGAATGGGCCATCTCATGAAGACGCCGTCATCGTCCTTGACGAGTTCCTGACTGCCAGAGGGGAACGTCTGATTGCCGATCCGCTGAGACGCGCGGTATTTCAACACGATCTGTGGACTATCTTCGACTGGCTCGCGTCAACATCGGAAGGGGACAAGTCGGCGCGAACCGCTCTCGAGCATCGATTGGCCCGCGTGATACGGCGCCTCGCACTGCCGCGACGCGACATCGACGCGCTTCCCGATAGTTATGTCGCCGCCGTCGCCTCGGGTGCATTCGCGGCCAATGGTTCGCAGAAGCAGCCGGTTCTCCCGAGTGATCTGTCCACTGCCCAAGGGCCTTGGGTCAACCTCACCGTCGGCGGCCTCGAGCCGCTCGTTCCGCAGCACGCGGCAGAGCTCAGTCGCTCTTCCTTTCTCGTGCTATGGAGCGTTCCCGGTGGGGCGACCGACACCGTCCGGTACCTGAAGACGCTCTGGGACTTCCCGGCACCGTTCGTCGGTGATGAGGCATTTCAGCTGGCGCGGGACGGCGAGGTGCGCGCGAAGATTAACCCCGCCATGCCCGAGATCCCTGACGGGACGCGGATTGTGCTCGTCAGGAAGATGCTGCTCATCGACGACGCAGGCCTGATCGTTCCTTCGAACCTGGTTCAAAGCATTCAACTACGGACGTTTCGACGACCGCATGCGTTCTCCGAGCTGAGAATGAGCCGCGCTGCTCTCTTCGCTGAGAGGTCCGGAGGGCTCAGAGCCGTGACGGCGGACGAGAAGGACTTCGCGACGTTCTCGGCGAAAGGGATGGATCCGTTCGACCGCCAGCGAGGGCGAGTGCCACTGAATGTCCCTCGTGTACTCGAGGGCTGCAAGAACTGCCATCACGTCGAGTTCGAACGCGCGATCGACACCGTCCAGAGCCTTCGTCGGATTCTCAAGCCGTGGCCATTCGTCGACTCCCGTCACGAGCGGTCGCCACGCTGGTACTCCCAGCCGTTTGCCGCGGTCGAGGCGAAAAGGCGCTCGCACGAATGGGGCCTCATCGAAGGATTGTGGCAAACCCAACCTCGATGAGGTGGACCTTACGGATGGAGCCACAGCCACGCAGAGACGCTCGCTGCCCCCGGCAGGGCCGGCGTCGCCAAGCCTAATAGAGCCGATACTGCTGCCGCAGCCGCTCGAACTCGACGACCGCGGGCTTCCACGACTCCGCTATCCGCCGCGGATCGGTGCCGCGGTCGATGTCCTCGCGATAGTGCGCGGCGCCGGCCAGGATGTCGATCGGCAGGAGCGTGTGCTCGTACTCGTACGGCGGCGGTCGCCACGCGAACTCCGCGGGATTCATCTGGCGCATCTCGTGCAAGACGGCGGTCGTGGCCAGGACCGGCTCGAAGGTGCGACGGTCGGTGACATGGATCTGGACGCCATGACATAGCGTCTTCGCGTGCTTGTGGAAGGTCGGCTCGAAGCTCACCGGCCGGAACTGCGTGCCGGGCAGGCGGTAGCCGTTCAGCGCCTTGGCGAGGACGTTCGGGTCGAGGCCGGGCGCGCCGCACAGCTCGAACGGTCGCGTCGTCCCGCGCGCCTCGGACAGCATCGTGCCTTCGAACAGGACCTGACCGGGATAGACGATGGCCGTGTCCAGCGTCGGCATGTTGGGCGACGGGATCACCCACGGCACGCCGGTCTCGTCCCAGAACGCCTGCCGCGACCAGCCGGTCATCGGCTCGACGGTGAGGTCGGCGCCGAGCCCGAAGGTGTCGTTGAACAGGCGCGCCAGCTCGCCGATGGTCAGCCCGTGCCGCATCGGGATCGGGTAGAGGCCGACGAACGACTCGAAGCCGGCCTCGAGCATCGGGCCCTCGACGGCGACGCCACCGATCGGGTTGGGGCGGTCGCACACGATGACCGGGATGCCGGCCCGCGCCGCCCCCGTCAGGCAGTAGGCCATCGTATAGATGAAGGTGTAGATCCGCGTCCCGACGTCCTGTAAGTCGACGACGAGGACATCGAGGCCATCGAGCATCGCCGGCGTCGGCTCACGCGTCTCGCTGTAGAGGGAATAGACCTTGACCCGGTGCGCCGCGCTCTCGCCATGCGGCGTCTCGATCATGTTCTCCTGGAGGTCGGCGTTGAACCCGTGCTGTGGACCGAAGATGGCGCCGAGGGTGACGCCGTCGGCCTGCGCGATCCGGTCGACGACGTGGACGAAGTCCTGGTCGATCGACGCCGGGTTGGCGACGATGCCGACGCGCTTGCCGCGGAGGCGGCCCGACTCCAGGAGCCGGTTGGACCCGAGGACGGTGGTGGCGCGGGTGGTGATGGTGGAAGGCATGAGCGTCCTAGTCAGGAAGGGGCCGGCCCTTGGTCTCGACGACCCAGTGCAGCCCGATGAAGCCGAGGAACCCGGCGAAGCCGACCCAGAACAGCACCGCCATCGCCGCTTCGAGCGCGTCGACGCCGCCGCGACGGGCGATCTCGCCGACCATGAACGGCCCGATGGCCGCGGCGACCCGGCCGATGTTGTAGCAGAAGCCGGCTCCAGTGCCGCGCAGCCGCGTCGGGAACAGCTCGGGCAGGTAGTAGGTGAAGCTGCCGAACACGCCGAACACGGTGAGCCCGATCGGGAAGTACATGATGATGCGCGTCTCGGGCGCGAGCGGCAAGCCGAAGGCCGCGATCATCGAGATCGCGCCGCCGACGAAGTAGATCGCGAACATCGGCCGGCGCCCCATGTACTTGGCCGCCGGCACCGTCAGCAGCGTGCCGATGAGGCCGCCGATGTTGAACCAGTTGGTGGCGTGCGCCTTCCAGCTCTCGGCCAGCGCCAGCGTCGCCGACCGGTCGAGGCCCTGAGCCGCGGCTTCCACGTTGGCAAGGCCGCTGGCGATCACCGGGATGAACGCGTTGCAGCTCCACCACAGCACGAGGGCGGTGAGCGCCGTGATGAGGCCGCTGATCGTGGACGGACGCACCGCCGCGGTGAACAATTCGGCGACCCTCGGTGGCGTGCGGTCCTTCTTCGCGACCCAGCGTTCTGGCTCCTTCACGAAGAACCGGACCAGCAGCGCCACACCCGCCGGGATCAGGCCGCTCAGGAACACGTAGCGCCAGGACACCTCGGGCTGGTCGGGGAACAGCCGGCCGGCGATGACGTAGTTCACCAGGGTGGCCAGCCCCAGGCCGAACGGGGCCGAGGTATAGAGGAGGGCGCCGGCCTCGATGCGGCGCTTCTCGGGCACGACCTCGGCGACCATCGACGCGCCGGCGGCCCATTCGCCGCCGATGCCGAGGCTGGCGACGAAGCGGAAGGCGGCGAGCATCCAGATGTTCGGCGCGACGGCACAGAGCGCGGTGCCGACCGAGTAGATCAGCATCGTGAGGAGCAGCGTGCGGGTGCGGCCGATCCGGTCGGCGACCTTGCCGAAGATGGTGCCACCGATGGCCCACCCGATGAGGAGGAGCGACGTGAGGACCCCGGTCCAGAACAGTGTGGCGCTGCGCGCCGCCGGCGTGCCGATTGGCAGGCCGAGCAGCGTCGGCACGCAGTTGGGGGCGACGAAGTTGAACAGCAGCCCGTCGAAGACGTCGAAGCCCCAGCCCAGCCATGCGGCGAGGACCACGGTCCATTGGTATCCGGTCAGGTCCCAGACCGTCCGGCCGCCGCGTACGTCTGACATGGGCGTGGATTCTACCCGCTGGCGGGCCAGGCCGGGCTGCCTCTCCGTGGCGCTCGCGCTCCTTCTCACGTTCATCGGATCGAGTGCCCGCGCCCAGGAGACCGACCTGGACGCGCTGATGGCCCGCGCCCTCGAGCGCCGACACGAGACCTGGCGCGTGCTGCACGACTACGTGCTCGATGAGCGCGAGCGGTTCGCGCTCGTCGGGCCGTCCGACCTGCGCCTCTTCGGCCAGGACCGCCGCTACACCTGGTACGTGCGCGACGGCATCCTGGTACGCAGCCCGGTGCGAGCCAACGGCGTCGAGGTCCCCGAGGCCGATCGGCGCGAGTACGAGGCCAAGTGGCTGGCGGAGGAGCAGTCACGGGCCGAGCGCGAGCAAAAGCGGGCCGCGACCAAGGCGGCGGACGCGAAGGCCGCCGAGGGGAAGGGGAACGAGGCCGAGACGGCGGAGAGCGCGGCGCCCGGGGCGGCGCCCCCGGAAGGTGGGGCCAGCCCGGGCGACGCAGCGGCCGAGGTCGTGGCCAAGGGGCTCGAGCCGCGCTTCGTGTCCGAGGCCAACTTCCTGCGCTTCCGCTTCGAGCAAGGCCGCTATTTCCTGGTCGGCCGCGAGGTCCTCGACGGCCGGCCGGTCCTGAAGATCGAGTACTACCCGAAGAAGCTGATCGTCGATTCGGACGAGCCCGGCCGCAAGCCGCCGAAGGAGAACCCGGATCCGGTCGCGCGCGAGGCCGCCAAGGCCCGCCAGGACCAGATCGAGCGTCAGTTCAACAAGGTGTCGATGGTCACGCTCTGGGTCGATCCGGCCGAGGCGCAGATCGTCCGCTACGACTTCGAGAACCTCGGCCTCGATTTCCTTCCGGGCCAGTGGCTGGTGCGCGTGGGCGAGACGGCGGCCTCGATGACGATGGGCCGCTACTTCGACGGCGTGTGGCTGCCGAAGGCGATTGTGATGAAGGGCGATTTGCAGGTGGCGATCGGCTCGTTCGACATCGACTATCGGCGCGAGTTCCTCGAGTACCGCAAGGCGGAGACCGCGGCGCGCATCCGCGGCTACGGCGACGTCAAATGATGGCGACGTCGATGCTCGCGCTCGTCGTCGCGGCCGCGATCTCGGCGAGGCAGGCGCCCCCCAAGCCGGTGCCGGTCGCGGCGGCCCAGACGCCGCTTCCGGCCGTGCCTGCCGCCACCGCTGCGCCGGTCGCCGTCGAGCGTCTGGTCGACGTGCTGGTCCACGGCAACCACACGACGCCGGACGCCGACATCACCGCCGCCGCCGGCCTCACGGTCGGCGCGCCGCTCGCCCCAGACGCCCTCGCCGCCGCCAAGCGCCGGCTGGATGCGACCGACAAGTTCGAGGCGGTCGAGATCCGCAAGCGCTATCGCTCGATTGAGCGCGCCGACGAGGTCGTGCTGATCATCCTGATCGACGAGCGGCCGCATCCGATGGCGCTGCCGACGCCGCCGGTGCTGAAGCCGTTCACGAAGCTGCGCGATGGCCTCATGTTCCTGCCGATCGTCTCGTTCGCCGACGGCTACGGCCTGAGCTACGGCGCGCAGTTCACGTTCGCCGACGTGCTGGGCCGGCGCAGCCGCATCGGGGTGCCGCTCACGTGGGGCGCCGAGCGGCGGGCGGCGGTCGAGATCGAGCGCAAGTTCGCACGCGGCCCGGTGTCGCGGGTCGAAGGCGGTGCCGGCCTCGTCCGCCGCGATCATCCCTTCTTCGACGTGCCGGATCGCCGCGGCGAGGTCTGGGCCCGCGCCGAACGGGCGCTGCCGCTGGCGCTGCGGGTCGGCGGCGGCGTCCGCTGGAGCGACGTGTCGTTCGGCGACGCCTCGACGCCGGCGCTCGACGCCGACGAGAGGCTCACGACGTCTGGCCTCGATCTCACGCTCGATACCCGGACCGATCCGACGTTCCCGCGCAACGCGGTCTACGCCCGCGCCGGCTGGGCGCACCTCGATTTCGAAGCGCGCCCGGCGCGGAACCGGACCACGCTCGAGGGGCGCGGCTATCTCGGGTTGGTCGGCTCGTCGGTGCTGGCGCTGCGCGCGATGCACGGCCGCGCCGACGGCCCGCTGCCGCCGTACGAGCAGTGGCTGCTCGGCGGGCCGTCCTCGGTGCGGGGCTTCCGCACCGGCAGCGCCGTCGGCGACCGCATCGCCTCGGGATCGATCGAGCTGCGCGTGCCGTTCTCGTCGCCGCTGCGCGTCGCCAAAACTGGCGTCGCGGTGTTCGTCGACCGCGGCGCGGTCTGGGATCACGGGCAGCGGCTGGCCGACGCCGACTGGAAGCAGGGCTACGGCGCCGGCGTCTTTGCGATCGCGACGGTCTTCCAGTTCCGGCTCGACGTGGCGCACGGCCAGGGCCGCGGCACACGCGCGCACGTCTCCGCCGGGCTCACCTTCTGAACCGTGCTCGCGACCGCGCTCTCAGGCGCGGCCGCGGGCCGGCGGCTCAGCGTGCGGCTCAGCGCGGCGCGCCGCCGCTCGCGCGCTGGCTCATCGCGTTGATGTCGAGCACGTTGCCGTGCCGCCGCGGGGCGATGAGCCGACGGCCGGCGATGAGGCCGAGCGCAAGCGCCATGATGCCTCCGAAGAACATCCCAACGTAGGGGACGACGACGGTGAATGCGTCCGGGCCGAACCCTTGAGCGAGTGCGAGAACGCCAGTCATCGGAGCCTCCAGCGCCGCCGCTGTGAGTGATTCGAAATGAGACGCATGATGCGTTTTTTGTTACGGCGGCTGTAGCCCGTCAATCGGACCACAGGCCTCGGCGAATGAGGGCCATGCCGATGTTTCCTGGCATTTCGCGCAACGCCGTGTCAGATGGATCGCTGCCTGGTCGAGATGTGCAGGCCGCAACACGCAGCCGCCCGCGCTGCTCGCCGAGGCGCCGAGCGTCGGCGGGCTCAGAGCGCGGATCCAGCGGCTGCCTGCGACGCCGCTGAGGGCGGCGTCGCCAACATACTCAGTCGCAGAACGTCAGCCAGTTGTGCGGGTCCGGTGCCGTGCCGTACTGGACGGACGTGATCGCGTCGTAGAGGCGCTTGGCGACCGGGCCGACCTCGCCGTTGTTGATCGCCAGCGTCCCTTTGGCGTGGCCCAGCTCGCCGACGCTCGAGACGACGGCGGCCGTGCCCGAGCCGAAGATCTCGCGCAGCGTGCCGGCCTTGTCGGCCTCGAGGAGCTCGTCGAAGGCGATCGGCCGCTCGCGCACGTTCAAGCCCCACTCGCGGGCGAGGGTCAGCACCGTGTCGCGGGTGATGCCGGGCAGGATCGAGCCGGCCAGCGGCGGTGTCGCGATCTCGTCGCCGATCACGACGAACAGGTTCATCGTACCGACTTCTTCGATGTAGCGGCGCTCGATGGCGTCGAGCCACAGCACCTGCTCGTAGCCGCGCGAGCGGACGTCGTCGGCGGCCTTCATGCTGGCGACGTAGTTGGCCGCGGCCTTGGCCCAGCCGATGCCGCCACGCACCGCGCGCACCGCCTCGGTCTCGACCCAGATCTTCACCGGCTTCAACCCGGAGGCGTAGTAGGCGCCGACCGGCGAGTTGATCACGTAGAGCAGGTAGCGCGTCGCCGGCCGGACACCGAGGAAGGCGTCGGTGGCGATGTAGGTCGGCCGGATGTAGAGCGCCGTGCCGGGGCGGGAGGGCACCCAGTCCTTGTCGGCGACGACGAGGGCGATGATGGCTTCCTTGAGCGTCGCGATATCGGGCACCGGCATCGACAGGCGGGGGGCGCCGCTCGCCAGGCGCTTCAGGTTGTCCTCGACGCGGAAGAGCGCGACCCGTCCGTTGGCGTGGCGGAACGCCTTCAGGCCCTCGAACATCGCCTGGCCGTAGTGCAGGACCGAGGCGGCGGGATCGAGCGACAGCGGACCGTAGGGGACGATGCGCGGCTCGGACCAGCCCTGCGGCCCGTACTCGACCTGCAGCATGTGGTCGGCGAAGTACTTGCCGAAGCCGAGCTGCGCCTCGTCCGGCCGCGGCCGGGGCGTGGTCGTGCGGGTGAGTTCGATCGTCTTGAGCGCCATGGAGCATTGTCCGGGCCCGCCCCGATCGTTGTCAACGAACCGGCCGGTTGCAGTAGTGCAATTCCTGCAACAGAAAGGCGGACCATCGGGAGCAGCATCGGGAGATGCGCGACGCTAAGCGCGTCGCGGCGCCGCGGCGCCGTCACGCGGCCGCCGCTACAGCCTCAACACGGCGGGGCCGGCGTGGCTGCGGAAGAAGGCGGCCCGGCTGGCGAGCATCGGGAACTCGGCTTCGTAGGCCGAGCGCCAGGCGTGGCAGAAGCGCTCGGCCTCGGCCTCGGGAACGAGCGCCCAGACGCTGCCGCCGAAGCCGGCGCCGAACGCCGAGGCGCCGTCGGCGCCGAGCCGCCGCGCGAGGCGGGCGAGCGCGCTGGTTTCGGGGATCTGGTTGCCGAGCCACTGTTCGGCGAGATGCTGCGATTCGTCGACGAGGGCGCCGAAGGTGGCGACGTCGCCGGCCGCGAGCGCCCGCGTCGCGCCCGGCACGAGCCGGTGCGCTTCGGCGATGAAGTGATCGAGCCGGTTGCGCAGCACCTCGGCGGCGACGTGACCCGGCGGGGCCTCGTCGATGAACCGGCGCAGCCGGGCGATGGTCTCGTCGCCCTCGGCGAGCAGCGCCCCGAGCGTGACCGGCGTCTCGCCGGTACGCGTCTGCCAGAGGCCGAGCAGCGCCTGCAGGGCCTCGACCGCCTGGTTGTAGCGCTCGCGATGCTCGCCCGCTTTCGACGCGGTGATGCCGCTGGCGCCGATGACGAAGACGCGATCGCCGAGCGGCACCGAGGCCTCGCGTTGCACCGGACCGAAGCGATAGCCGACGAGGTGCCCCGGCACCGCGCACAGGATGGCGGTGTGATCCTGGCTGCCGCCGTGCGTGCCGACGCCGCGATCGCCGGTGAGATCCCCATAGGAGGCGCCGTTCTCGATCGCTCCGAGATAAGCGGCGAGCTCCTCGAGGCTGGCGATGCGGTCGTCCCAGCCGGGGCGGCCGTCGAGCGCGTTGCGATCGGCGATCGCCAGGAACATCGCGATGATGAATGCGGTGGAGCTGCTCATGCCCGAGGCCCGCGGCAGGTCGCTGGCGATCGAGATGTCGCAGCCTTGGAGCGGCGCCGGGAAGTTGCGCACGATCCGGCGCACCACCGTGGCCGGGTAGTTGTGCCAGTGCGGGCACGGCGGCTGATCGAGCGACAGCTCGAAGCTCGCCTCGGCGTTGTGCACGACGTCGATCACCGTGACGACGGCATCCTCGCGCGGCGCCACCGACATCACGAACCCGCGCTCGGCCGCACACAGCAAGCCGCGCCCGCCGGCGTAGTCGGTGTGCTTGCCGAGCACCTCGACGCGGCCTGGCACCCAGTAGCGGCGCGGCGGACCGCCCGTGCTGCGGGCGTCGAGCGGGGCGCGCGTGGCAGCGAGCAGGCGCGCCTTGCGCTCTGCCTCCTCCGGGCTCAGGCCCGCCGCCGCCAGCTCGTCCCGCAGGTGCCTCATGGACCTATCTCATGACCGCGCCGAGCACCGAGGGCGGCGAGGCGCCCGGCTGGCCAGGCGCGAGGAGGGAGAATATCGGGCATATGTAAAGCCGCGTTCCCACGCGGCTTTCGCTCGACGGCTCCGGACTGCGTCCTCGCCGTTCGAGTCGACCGACGAGCAACGCCGCCAGGCCCGGGGTCCCCGGCGCGCACGCCTGCGCGCTGGGGTGGAGGAGGGATGCATCGCCGGCCGAATGCCGACGGGGTCATGAGATAGGTTCATGGATCGACCGTCACCCCTGCCAGCCCCCGTTCCACCGCCGCGATGTCGCCGCGCCGGGACAGGTCGAGGACGCCGTCCTCGGCGACGACGACCTCGAAGCGGACCCCGCTGCCGATGAGCGCGTTCACGGCGTCCACCAGCTCGTACTCGCCGCGTACCGAGCGCTCGACGCGCCGGCACGCCTCGTGAATCGCCGGCGGCATCCGCCAGCAGGTCATGCTCACCAGCGCGCCGCCGAGCGCCGCCGCCTGGTCGGGCGTCGGCTTCTCCACGATCCGCGCCAGCCGTCCGTCCTCGACCATGCCCAGCGCGAAGGCCCGGATCCGCTCGGCCGGGATGTTGCTCCGCGCGAGCAACGCCTCGGCACGATAGAGCGCCGTGGCCGCACCGGCGCGGCCGACGAGCGCCGCGAGGGTGCGCACAGCATAGTAGTTGTCGCCGTTGATGACGAGAAACGGGTCGTCGCCGGTCCACGCTGCGGCGGCGGCGACGGCATTCGCGGTTCCGATCGGCGCCTCCTGTACCGCGAACGCCAGCCGCAGCCGGCGTGGCGTCCCGGCGCCGGTGTAGTAGCGCGCCATCGCGTCGTGATCGGGCGCGACGACGAGGCAGACGTCGGTGTAGCCGGCGTCGGCGAGGGCGGACAGGCTGTAGTCGAGGAACGGCCGGCTGACCGATCCGGCGCCGCCGCCGGCGAGCGGGCCGACGATCGGCATCATCGCCTTGGCGCCGGCTTCCGCGGCCTGCGACTGCCCGGGTGCGAGCGCCCCGTCCGATGTCTCGCGCATGCGCGTGCCGAGGCCGCGCGCGAGGATCACGGCCCGCTCACGGCTCACCGCGGCGCGGCTCCGGCGGCAGTCGACGTCGAGGCCGGCTCGGTGTCCGGCCACAGGCGTCGCGACAGCCACGCCAGGGCGGTTCCGCTCACTGCGGCGGTCACGCCAAGCACAGTCGCCAGCGTCCACGCGCCATAGAGCGCCTGGCCGATCGCGAAGAGCGCCGACCACACCATCGTGCAGCCGATCGCCCAGCCGACCAGGGCCAGCGGCAGCGGATCGCCGACGGCGGCATCGGCCGCGACGCCGAGCTGAGCTCGCACCGGCCCCCAGCCTGGACCGCCAGGCCGCACCTTCAGGTAGAACGCGCGCAGCACCTCGGGATCGGTGGCCGGCCCGAGGTAGGCGGTCGCCACCCAGCAGGCGGTCGTGACCACGACTGTCGTCACCAGCGCGAGGTGGGACGACAACCCCACATCGAGGCGCGCCAGGACGAGCAGGACCACCGAGACGGCGAGCGAGCTGACCATGGCCACGACTTCGCACCAGGCGTTGACTCGCCACCAGAACCAGCGCGCGAGGTAGAGCAGGCCGGTGCCGGCGCCGACTTGCAGGATGATGTCGAAGGCGCTCTTGGCGGAGTCGAGTGCGTAGACCGCAGCCGACGAGACCACGAACAGCCCGACGGTCGCCAGACGTCCGGCCCGCACGTAGTGCGCCTCGCTCGCGGTCGGATGCAGGAAGCGGCGATAGAGGTCGTGCACCAGGTACGACGCGCCCCAGTTCAGGTGGGTCAGGATGGTGGAGGAGTTGGCCGCGACCAGGCCGCCCACCATCAGCCCGGCGAACCCGGCCGGCAGGAAGCGCAGCATCACTGGATACGCGATGTCGTGGCCGATCAGCCCCGGAGCGACGTGCGGGACGGCGCGCGCGAGATCGTCCAGCGTGGGGTAGACGATGAGTGAGGCGAGGCCGACCAGGATCCACGGCCATGGCCGCAGCACGTAGTGCGCAACGTTGAAGAACAGCACCGCGGCGAGCGCGTCCTTCTCCGTCTTCGAGGCCAGCATCCGCTGCGCCACGTAGCTGCCGCCACCCGGCTCGGCGCCGGGGTACCACACCGCCCACCACTGCACGGCGATCGGCATCAGGAAGACGGCGACGGCGAGATCCCACTGGTTCGAGAAGTCGGGCAGGATCCGCAGGTAGTCGAGGCCCTCCGGACCGCGCCGGGCCGAGAGCTGCGTCACGAGACCGTCGAGCCCGCCGACGCCGGGCGCCTTGAGCGCGAAATAGGCCGCGGCGATGACGGCGGTCATCTTGACGCCGAACTGGATCATGTCGATGACCAGCACGCCCCACAGGCCGGCGTAGGCCGCGAAGACGACGTTGACGCTGCCGACGAGGGCGAGGGTCTGCCAGCGCTCGAGCCCGAACAGCACCGCCGCGATCTTGCAGGCGGCGAGGTTCACCGTAGCCATGATGATGGCGTTGAAGACCAGCCCGAGATACACGGCCCGGAAGCCGCGGACGACGCGCGCCGCCTGACCCGAATAGCGCAGCTCGTAGAACTCGAGGTCGGTGAGCACCGCCGAGCGCCGCCACAGCCGCGCGTAGAAGAACACCGTCGCCATGCCGGTCAGCACGAACGCCCACCAGACCCAGTTGCCGGCGACGCCCTTGGTGCGCACGATGTCGGTGACGAGGTTGGGCGTATCGCTGCTGAAGGTCGTGGCGACCATCGAGAGGCCGGCCAGCCACCACGGCACCGCGCGCCCCGAGGCGAAGAACTCAGTGGCGTTGCTGGCGCCGCGGCGGGCGACGTAGATGGCGGGCAGGAAGCAGAGCGCGACCGACCCCGCGGCTATCAGCCAATCCAGCGTGGTCAGCCGCATGCCGGCGGATTGTATCCGCGTTTTACGATGTCGCTGCGGAAGCGGGTGCGAACGTTTCGTTCGCCGTTACAACATGGTCCGGGACGCCCGGCCGGTCTGGAACCGCCGGTCGCACTGCGGGCACTGCCAGAGGTAGTCGCCGGAATCGAGGGTGCCGAGGCTCTGGATCGTCTCGTGGCCGCAGCCCGGACAGCCGGACATGCCGGAGTCTTCCGGCCAGTCCGCTCGGCGTCGACCCCCACGGTCGAAGCGGCGGCGGCCGTCGGGCGCGGCCCGCTGGTCCGACGTCTCGGTGGCATGGCCGGCCGATGCCTCGGGCCCCGGCACCGGCGGCGCGTCGAGCGCGGGTGGGGCGGTCGGCGCGACGGTCGGGTCGGGCGCCTGCCCGAGGTGTGACCAGATGTCGTTCTGCAGGGGATCCATACGTTTCCACAATCGGCCCAGCCGAGCGTGCCACCTTCTCTCCGCTGCACGAAATCTCGAACCCGTCCCGGTCCGCGCCACTTCCACCGGGGACCACGGAACTCCGCCGCGGTCGCCTGCGTATGAGCAGCCGACGCGGTGGTTAACGCCGTGCACAAACCGCATGGCGATCAGTCGTCCAAAGCATGTAAGTAAGTGCTTGCATCAGCCGGGGGCACAGACTACGCTCTGAACTCGATGGATGCCCGCGAACAGCTGCTCGAGGCAGCGCTGAAGGTCTACGCCGAGCACGGCACGCGCGGCGCGACGACGCGGCGCATCGCCCACGCGGCCGGGGTCAACGAGGTGACGTTGTTCCGCCACTTCGGCTCGAAGGAGAGCCTCCTGCGCGCGGCGCTCGCGACCTCGCCACGGGCCCTGGCCTTCATCGACACGCGGCTGCCCGAGACGCCGGTCGATCCGGAGGCCGAGCTCTCCGAGTTCTGCCAGCATCATCACCAGGCGCTGCACCAGGCCCGCTCCATCATCCGCAAGACGATGGGCGAGTTCGAGGAGCACCCCGAGGTGAGCCGCACCGCCTGCGCGCTGCCGGTGATGATCGCCGATGCGCTGCAGAACTATCTGCAGCGGCTGCGCGCCGCCGGCCTGGCTCGCGGCGACTGGAATCCGCGCGCGGCCTCGGCGATGTTGATGGGCACGCTCTTCAACGACGCAATGGCCCGCGACTGCATGCCGGAGCGCTTCCCGTATTCGGAGCGCGAGGGCATCACGCATTACGTCGCGCTGTTCCTGCAGGCCATCGGGGCCCGCCAGCCGGCGCGGCGCGCCGAGGCGCCGGCGAAGCCGGCCCGCAGCCGGGCCCGCCCGGTCCGCACCAAGGCCACAGCCTCCCGCCGCTAACGGAGGCGTTCGTCCGAGGAGAGTGTTCTCGCATGTCTCGTCTGCCGGTCCATGTCGTCGTGACGTCGCTCGTCGCCGTCGTTCTGGCCGCCCCATCGATCGGCGCGGCACAGTCGGCGCAGCCCACGCCGGCGTCGCCGGCCGGGCCGGTGCAAGCCGGGCCTGTGCAAGCCGCGCCGCCAGCTGCAACGCCGCCCGCCGGGGCCGGGCCTCGAACCCTGACGCTCGACGATGCGCTCGCGCTCGCCGAAGCCCGCAATGAATCGGTTCTGATTGCCGAGGCCGGCGTCCGCCGCGCCCGCGGCGTCGAGGCCCAGGCGCACAGCCAGCGCCTGCCGCAGCTCACCGGCAGCGCCTCCTACGATCGCACGCTGAAATCCGAGTACGAGGGGCTCTTCGACTCCGACAGCAGCAGCGGCGACGACAACGCCTTCGCCGACCTGCCGTTCGGCAAGCCCAACGCCTATCGCCTCGGCCTCTCGTTCTCGCAGCTGATCTACGCCGGCGGGCGTGAGCATGCGCTCGAGCGGCAGGCGCGCCTCGGCCGCGAGTCGGCGACGCTGTCGGTCGGCTCGGCCAAGGCGCAGCTCGCCCTCGACGTCGCGCAGGCCTTCTACGACGCGGCCCTCGCCGATCGGCTGGTGGCGATCGCCGACGAAACGCTGGCCCAGGCCACGCGTACCCTCGAGCAGACGCGGGCCAAGCGTGAGGCCGGTCTCGTCTCCGAGTTCGAGCTGCTGCGGGCCCAGGTCGATCGCGACACGCTGCACTCGCCGCGCGTCCGCGCCGGCAACACGCGGGACGTCGCCTACTTCCGGCTGAAGCAGCTCGTCGACCTGCCGCTCGCCACGCCGATCCAGCTGGCGGCGCAGCTCGACGATCCACGGCTGGCGCCGGCGGCGCGCTTCGCGACCAGGCTGGCCGAGGCCGAGGCGGCGCCGGCTTCCCGCCTGCGCACGGCCGTCAACCAGGCCGATCTCGGCGTGCAGGTCAGCGAAGCGGGGGTCGTGGTCGCCGACGCGCAGCGCAAGCCCGCCGTCGCGATCCAGTCGGCCTACGGCGTGGTCAACTACCCGTCGGCGTTCCCCGGGTTCGACGACTGGCGGACGAACTGGACCGTGTCGCTGGGCGTCCAGCTGCCGCTCCTGACCGGCGGGCGCATCAAGGCGGAGCAGAACATCGCCCGCGCCGATCTCGACAGCGCCAAGGCCCGGCTGCAGCTCACCAAGGAGCTGTCGGACCTCGACGACGCCAGCGCCCGCGCCTCGCTCGGCGCGGCCCGCGCGGACTGGGAGGCGAGCGCCGGCACGATCCAGCAGGCGACGCGTGCCTACGAGATCGCCGAGCTGCGCTTCCGTGAAGGCTTGTCGACGCAGCTCGAGTTGTCCGACGCGCGGCTGCTGCTCGCGCAGGCCCAGGTGAATCGCGCCCGTGCGGCCCGCGATCTGCAATTGACGCGCGTGCGTCTCGCGCTCCTGCCCGAGCTGCCGCTCGGGACGGGTGCGGGCGCGGCGGAGGGTGGCGGGGCTGCCCAGGGGTTTGCCCAAAGTACGGGCCCGAACGGAACGGCTTCGACGGGCTCGGCGCAGGCGCCGGGAGCCGCGGGGGCCACGGCGACGCCGGCCGCGACCGGCGCTCAGGGAGCGCGACAGTGAGACGCAGAGCTTCGTTCAGCATCGGTTTGGTCCTCCTCGCCAGCGCCCTGGCGCTGAGCGCCTGCGGCGACAGCGCCACGCCCGAGGCGTCGGCCCCGGCTGCGCCGATCCAGATCGAGATCGGTCGGGAGAACGTGGTCGAGGTGAAGTCGCAGGAGATCACGGTCGGCCCGCTCGTCTCGGGCGAGCTCAAGGCGGAGCGCGAGGCGACGGTACGGGCTGAAGTCGCCGGCGCCATCCTGGCGGTGTTTCCGCAGGAAGGGCAGACCGTCGCTGCCGGGACACTTTTGGCCCGCATTGAAGGGCAGCCGCTGCAGGACGCCTTCGCCTCGGCGCAGTCGACCCTGCGCTCGGCCGAGCAGACGTCGGAGTGGGCGCAGAAGGAAGCGGCCCGGATCGAAAGCCTGGTGAAGGGCGGCGCCCTGGCCGAGCGCGATGCCGAAGTGGCCCGCAATGCCGCGACGCAGGCCAAGGCGGCGGTCGACGACGCCCGCTCGCGCGTCGCCTCGGCCAGCAAGTCGCTTGGCGACCTCGTGGTGAAGGCGCCGATCGCTGGCATCGTGTCCAAGCGGCACGTCAACGCCGGCGACGTCGTCAGCCCGGGCGGCGAGCTCTACACGATCATCGATCCGTCGAGCATGCGGCTCGAGGCGTCGGTGCCGTCGGAGCAGATCGCCGCGATCCAGGTCGGCGGCACGGTGGTCTTCCAGGTCCGCGGCTATCCGCAGGAGCGCTTCGAGGGCCGCATCGAGCGGGTCAGCCCGGCCGCCGACACCGCGACGCGCCAGATCCCGATCTTCGTGACCATTCCCAACCGGCAGCGCCGGCTCGTCGCCGGGCTGTTCGCCGAAGGCCGCGTCCAGCGTGAGTCGAAGACCGCCCTCGTCGTGCCGCAGACGGCGGTCAACGAGAACGGCACGGCGCCCTGGGTGCTCAAGGTGCAGGACGGCAAGGCGCAACGGGTCGACGTGACGCTCGGGCTGCGCGACGAACAGACGGAGCGCCTCGAGATCACGCGCGGCGTCTCGGCCGGCGACCTCCTCCTGGTCGGCGCGGCGCAGGGCATGACACCCGGCACGCCGCTGCGGATCCGCGCTCAGGCCACGTCGTCGAACTGACGGAGCCACACCGCATGTCCATCTCCGATTTCGCCATCAAGCGCCCGATCGTGACCATCGTGATGATGGT
>JANOIR010000644.1:0-1979 GCA_031407765.1 Vicinamibacteraceae bacterium | reverse complement strand
CCAAGAAGCAGGTCGCGTTCCCGGTCGACATCGCGGTCTTCATCGTCAAGGAGCTGTGCCGCGGCCTCGCCTACGCGCACTCGTTCCCGGGCCTGCAGCTGGTGCACCGCGACATCTCGCCGCCCAACGTGCTGGTGTCGTACACCGGTGAGGTCAAGCTCACCGACTTCGGGCTGGCGTCGTCGACGCTCAAGCTCGAGAAGACCGCGCCCGGCATCATCTACGGCAAGGTCGCGTACATGTCGCCCGAGCAGGCTCGCGGTGAGCGCCTCGACGGCCGCAGCGATCAGTACGCCGCCGCGATCGTGCTGTGGGAGTTGCTCACCGGACGCCAGCTGTTCCCGCCGGGCAAGGAACAGCCGCAGGATCTGCTCAGCCGCGCCCGCAACCCCGACGTGCTCAAGCCCAGCAAGCGGGCGCCGCGCGTGCCGGCCGAGCTCGATGACGTCGTGGTGCGCGGCCTGGCCGCGGCCCGCGACGATCGCTACCGCAACTGCGACGAGATGCGCCAGGCCCTGCAGACCTGGCTGGCCGCCAACGCGCCGACCACCGACTCGACGCGCATGTCGGAGTTCATCCAGGATCTGTTCATCGAGGACATCTCGACCGATCGCACCGAGCGCGAGGCGATGATGAACAACCTGCGCAAGCGGGCGATGACGTTGCCGCCCACCGACGAGCTGCGCCAGATCCTCGACAAGTCGGGCGACTACCGGGTGTACGAGCCCGGCTCGGCGGCCGAGACCGCAGTGCGCTCGCCCAACTCGATCGGCCGCCGCTCGCTCGATCGCGGCGTCGACCCGCTCGACCGCCGCAAGGCCGACGACCGCCGCGCCATGGGCAAGGGCCGGCCGCCGGCGACCGCCAGCGCGCTCGCCACCCAGCCCGACCTCGATCTCGAGGACTCGCAGCCGATCATCGGCCTGGTCATCGACGGCCGCTACCGCGTCGTCGAGCTGATCGGCGAGGGCGGCATGGGCAAGGTCTATCTCGCCGAGCACGTCGACATCGGCAAGCGGGTGGCGCTCAAGGTCCTGCACCCCAGCTACAGCCGCATGCCCGACCTGGTCGAGCGCTTCCGCCGCGAGGCCCGCGCGGCGTCGAAGATCGGCCATCCCAACATCGTCGACGTCACCGACTCCGGCACCACCGCCGACGGCTCGGCGTACTTCGTCATGGAGTACCTCGAGGGCGTCGAGCTGGGCAGCGTGATCGAGCGCGAGGGTGCGCTCGAGATCGCACGCGCCATCCGCGTCGCCGCCCAGTTCTGCCGCGCCCTGGCCGCCGCCCACACCTCGGGCATCATCCACCGCGATCTCAAGCCCGAGAACGTCTTCCTGATCGTGCGCGAGGGCACGACCGACTTCGTCAAGGTGCTCGACTTCGGCATCGCCAAGAGCACCGAGCGCGAGGAGCAGCGCAAGGAGCGCCTGACCCACCCGGGCATGGCCATGGGCACGCCCGAGTACATGGCGCCCGAGCAGGCGGCGGGCAAGCCTGCCGACGCGCGCTCCGACGTCTACGCGGTCGGCGCGATCCTCTACGAGATGCTGACCGGCCGGCCGCCCTACGAGGGTGAGAACTTCATGGAGATTCTCACCAAGAAGGCCACGGTCGAGCCGCAGCCGCCGCGCGAGATGCGCCCCGACCTGCCCGACGTGGTCGAGAAGGTCGTGATGCGCGCGATGGCGCGCGATCCGGCCGAGCGACCGCGCTCGATGGAAGCGCTCGAGTACGAGCTCACCAAGTGCCTGGCCGGGCGTGGCGTCGCCGTCGCCAAGATGCTGGGTATGCCGGTCGATTCGGCGCTCGCGACCGGACAGATGTCACCTATGCCGCCACCCATGGGCATGCAAGTCATGGGCGACATGCACTCGATGCCGACCGAGGCGGCCAAGCTCGCGGCGGTGGCGGCGGGCGTGCGCGCGGTGACCGGCGGGCACCAGACGCTGCCGACGAGCGCGCTCGCGACCGCGGCC
>JANOIR010000114.1:0-3257 GCA_031407765.1 Vicinamibacteraceae bacterium | reverse complement strand
GCGCCGCAGGGCTTCGCTCCCGGACAGGTGGTCGGCGCGCTACACGCCGACCGCAACGGCGTGCTGTGGATCGGTACCCAGAGCGGGTTGTCGTCTCTGCGCGGCGGACGCCTGGTGGACCACACGGCGGCACACCCGGGCAGGCTGTCCGGCATCATCACGGCCATCGCGGGCGACGACCAGCAGGGTCTCTGGGTGGGGATCGGGCCTGGCGCGGGGCACGAAGGCGGCCTCCGGCTGCTCGAGAAGGCGGGCATCACCAGCTTCTCCGTCCGCGACGGGCTCGCATCGCACCACGTCATGTCGCTCGTCGTCGACGGCGACACGGTCTGGGTGGGCACCCGTCAGGGCCTGTGCCGATCGCGCGGCGGACGATTCGAGCAGTACACCAACGACGTCTGGGGCTTTGCCGGAGTCAAGGTCCTGGATCGAGTCGCACAGCAGGGCGTCCCGGCGCTGGCGGTGGATCACGAGGGCAGCCTCTGGTTCGGGACACAGCTGGATGGCCTGGGGCGACTGCGGCGCGCGCCGTTGACGTACGCGAACGGTGGGGCGGCCGCCGAACGCGGCGTGGACGTCCGGTCGCTGCTCGAGGACCCCAACGGCGTCCTCTGGATGGGAACCGCGAACGACCTCCGGCGCGTCGATGGCGAGACGACGACCACCTTTGCGACCGTGCCGGCGACCACGGCTGCCGATGCGCTCGCGATGGACCGCTCCGGCGCCCTGCTGGTCGGATCCGCTGCGGGCCTGTTCACGCTGCGATCCGGCCGGCTCGAGCCGTCGACGTGGTTCCGGGAGCAGCCGAACGTCGTGGTCGTGTTCACGGACTCACGCCGTGACGTGTGGGTTGGCACGCGCAGCAATGGCGTCTATCGACATTCGGCCGCGGGCCTTGCGCACATCACGTCTCGCGACGGCCTGCTCGGCGATCAGGTACGCGCCATCGCTGAAGATGGCCAAGGGAACATCTGGATCGGCACCCGCGGCGGCGGGGTCAGCCGCCTGCGCGACGGGCGGATCGAAACCTTCGGAGTACAGCAGGGACTCGCCGGCCAGGACGTGCAGGCGTTGGCGGCGGACACGTCGGGCGCGGTGTGGGCCGCGACGCGTCAGGGGCTCAGCCGAATCAAGGACGGTCGCGTCGCGTCGATCACCGCGGACCGGGGCCTGCCCGCAAACTACTTCTACCAGATCGTCGAAGACCGCGGTCACCTGTGGATGACGTGCGCGCGAGGCATCGCGCGGATCTCCCTCGAGCAACTGAATGCCGTCGCGGATCGCCGGGTGGCCACGCTCGCGGGCGACCTCTTCGGGCCCGAGAGCGGCATGGCCCACACGACCGTCACGCTCGCGCATCAGCCGACCGCGCTCAAGCGTCGAGACGGTACCCTCTGGTTCGCGACCACGAGGGGAGCCGCCGTCGTCGATCTGGACGCGATGCCGCGCAACGCCATTCCTCCGCCGGTCCACATCGAGGAGGTGGCGGTCAATCGGCGGGTCCGCGCGTTCGTCGACGGGATGCAGCTCGGTTCGGACGAGCGCGACGTCGAAGTTCACTACACCGGCCTCAGTTTCGTGGTGCCACAGCGGGTGCAGTTCCGGTACAAGCTCGAAGGCTTCGACGCCGATTGGGTGGAGGCCGGCACCCGCCGCGCGGCGCATTACACGAACCTGCCACAGGGTCACTATCGATTCCGGGTGATCGCGTCCAACAACGATGGCGTCTGGAACAAGGACGGGGCGTCGCTCGCCTTCGAGGTGCTTCCTCTTTGGTACGAGCGGCGCTGGGTCTGGGCGCTGATGACTGTGGCCGTAGGCCTCTCGGCGATCGGGGCTCACCGACGCCGGCTGGCCCAGCTGCGAGCGCGCGAACGGGAGCTCTCGATTCGCGTCAGGGAGCGCACCGACGACCTGGCTCGCCTGATGGCGGAGCTCGAAGATCGCATCAAGGAGGGCACTGCCGAGCTCGCGACGTCCAATTCCGCCCTGCTCTCGGAGAAGGAGCGTCTCGCCGTCACCTTGCGGAGCATCGGCGACGGGGTCATCGCCACCGACGTGTCGGGGCGGATCGCGCTGATGAACCGCGTCGCGGAGACCCTGACGGGGTGGAGCGCCAGCGAAGCCGTCGGCGAACCGCTGGATCGCGTCTTCCGAACGCTCGATCGTCACACCCGCCGACCCCTGAGAGACCCGGTGCGTGCCGTGCTGTCCGACGGCGAGGCGCTCGCGGGCGACATGCCCTGTCTGCTCGTCGCCAGAGACGGCCGGGAGCTCGTCGTTGCGGACAGCGCCGCCCCCATCCGAGACCCGGAGAGTCGCATCGTCGGCGCGGTGTTCGTCTTCAGGGACGTCACCGAACGGGAACGCATGGAAGAGCAGCTCCGCAACACGCAGAAGCTCGAGGCGCTCGGCGTGCTCGCGGGCGGCATCGCCCACGATTTCAACAACCTGCTGACCGGGATGTTCGGGTTCGTCGAGATGGCCAGGGTGCAGGCGACGGACGCCGTGGCCGTCAAGGAGCACACAAGCCTTGCGATGGCCGTGTTCGAGAAGGCCCGTGGTCTCACGCGCCAACTCCTGACGTTCTCCAAGGCCGGCGAGCCGGTGCGCCAGTCCGTGCATCTGGAGCGCGTCGTGCGGGACGCCGTCGCCTTCGTCCTCTCAGGATCCAATGTGGTGGCCGACCTCAGCGTCGATCCCGATGTGTGGCCGTGCGAGGTGGACGAGCTGCAGATCGCTCAGGTGATCGACAACCTGGTGCTCAACGCCCGGCAGGCGATGCCCGGGGGAGGCGTGATATCGATTCGGCTCCAGAACCGCTACAAGCGCCCGCACGATCGGCTGGAACCACTGGTGTGTCTGTCGGTGCAGGACCAGGGGCCGGGGATCCCGCGCGAGTTGTGGCCGAGGATCTTCGATCCGTTCTTTACGACGAAGTCCGGCGGCACAGGGCTCGGGCTCGCCGTCGTGCATTCGATCGTCCGCCGTCATGGCGGTCACGCGGAGGTCGGGGCCGGCCCCGACGGAACCGGTACGCGCATCGACGTGTTGCTGCCCGCCGCGCCGGATGCGATCCCGCGCCCGACCGGAACTTGCGCCCTGAGCGGTCTCACGCCGGCGTCGAGGCCCGCGCTGGTCCTGGTGATGGACGACGAGGAGTACGTCCGCAACTTCGTGAGGGCCGCGCTGCGACGCCTTGGCCATGAGGCCGTTCTGGCGAGTGACGATCGCGAGGCCGTGTCGCTGCTGGAGCG
>JANOIR010000106.1:0-2782 GCA_031407765.1 Vicinamibacteraceae bacterium | reverse complement strand
GGACCCCTCCCGCCAATGTGCGGCGGACCACAGAGGTAGGGCGCTACCTCGGCTGGCTCGAGCGCGAACGGGGCCTCAGGTTCGCTGACTACGACGCGCTGTGGCGTTGGTCGGTCGACGACCTCGAGGGCTTCTGGTCGTCCATCTGGCAGTTCTTCGGGGTCAGGGCCCATAGCCCGTACACCGCCGTGCTCGCGAGCAGCGCGATGCCCGGGGCGGTGTGGTTCCCAGGGGCACGACTCAATTTCGCCGAGCATCTCATGGGTCAGGCGGAAGACGCGGACCGGGTTGCGGTGGTCGCCCACTCCCAGACGCGCGACAAGCTCGAGCTGAGCTTTGCCGACCTGCGCGCGCAGGTCGGGCGCGCCCGGGCGGGTCTCCAGCGGCTCGGCGTGGGCAAAGGTGACCGCGTCGTCGCCTTCATGCCCAACATTCCCGAGACCCTGGTGGCGTTCGCGGCCACGACGAGTCTGGGGGCCATCTGGGCGAGTTGCGCCCCCGAGCTGGGGCCGCGCAGTGTGATCGCCCGCCTCGCGCAGCTCGAACCGACCGTGCTGCTGGCCGTTGCAGGCTACGGCTTCCGTGGCGGCACCATCGACCGCCGGGCCGAGGTTGCCGCGATCCGCGCCGCGCTCCCCACCCTGCGCCACGTGGTTCACGTGCCCTATGGCCAACACGCGATCGAGGACGCGCTCTCTTGGGACGAGCTCCTGTCGGAGTCCAGGTCGCTCGCCTTCGAGCCGCTCCCGTTCGACCACCCGCTCTTCGTGCTCTTCACCTCGGGGACCACCGGTCGGCCCAAGGCGATCATCCACGGGCACGGAGGGATCCTGCTGGAGTACCTGAAGTCCCACGCCTTGAGCTGGGACCTGAAGCCCGGGGCGCGCCTGTTCTGGTACTCGACTACCTCGTGGATGCTCTGGAACGCCCTCGTCGCGGCCCTCGCCGTGCGCTCGTCGATCGTGATGGTCGACGGGGATCCCAATTGGCCGGATCTCGGCTGGCAATGGCGCCTGGCCGCGGAGAGCCGGTCGACTTTCATGGGTGTGAGCCCGACCTTCCTGATGGCCTGCCGCAAGGCGGGGCTGGAGCCCGCCAGGCAGTACGACCTGAGTGCGATACGCGTGCTCTCCACGGCGGGTTCGCCGCTGCCACCCGAGGGCTACCGCTACGTCTACGAACAGCTCGGGCCCGAGGTGCTCCTGATGAACGGCACGGGCGGCACCGACGTCTGCACGGGCATCGCGGGCGGATCGCCGCTCTTGCCGGTCTACGAAGGAGAGATCTCCGGGCGCCTCCTGGGTGTCGCCGCCGACTGCTTCGATTCTGCTGGGAGATCCGTGGTGGGCGAGCTCGGGGAGTTCGTGATCACGAAGCCGATGCCATCGATGCCCGTCGGTCTCTGGGGCGACGAGGACGGCACGGCCTATCGCCGAACGTATTTCGACACCTTTCCCGGCGTCTGGCGCCAAGGGGACTGGGCGTTGTTCACGGCGCGCGGGACCTGCCGCGTGACCGGCCGCTCGGATGCCACGCTCAACCGGGGCGGCGTGCGCCTGGGTACGAGCGAGTTCTACAGCGTCGTCGAGGAACTGCCCGCGATCAAGGACAGCCTCGTGGTCCACCTCGAGGACGCGGAGGGCGGGCCGGGGCTGCTGCTGCTGTTCGTGGTCCTCGCCGAGGGCGCCGTGCTCGACGACGCGCTGCGTGCGCGCCTCGTCGACCAGCTGCGCTCCGAGCTTTCGCCGCGGCACGTTCCCGACGAGATCCGCGCGGTGCCGGCCATCCCGCGCACTCTTACCGGCAAGAAACTCGAGATGCCGGTCAAGCGCCTGCTGCTGGGCGAGCCGCCCGAGCAGGTTGCGAGCCGGGACTCGCTGCTCGATGCGACGGCCCTGGACATCTTCGCCGCGCTCGCCGCCGAACGCCGCGCCTCGTCGTAGGCGGTCGCCTACTCGAACGGCAGGCCGACGTAGTTCTCGGCCAGCGTCGTAGCGGCCGCGCGGGAACGCGTGACGTAGTCCAGCTCGGCGTCTTGCAGACGCCGGTCGAAGCCCTGGCCCTCGGGAAAGCGATGGAGCAGGGACGTCATCCACCACGAGAAGCGCTGCACCTTCCAGGCCCTGCGCAAGCAGCGCTCCGAATAGGTGTCGAGCTGCTGCGTGCTGCCGGTGGCGTAGTACGCGATGATGGCGCGGGAGAGGGCCCGCACGTCAGCCGCGGCGAGATTCAGCCCCTTGGCTCCGGTGGGGGGCATGATGTGCGCGGCATCCCCGGCCAGCAGCAGACGGCCGAAGCGCATGGGCTCCGCGACGAAGCTGCGCATGGGTGTCACGCTCTTCTCGAGGGAGGGGCCGGTCTGGAGCCGCTGGGCGGCGTCCCCTCCGAGCCGCAGCCGCAGCTCGTCCCAGATCCGATCGTCGGGCCACAGGTCGATCTGCTCATCGGGTGCGCACTGCAGATACAGCCGGCTTCTGGTCGTGGAGCGCATGCTGAAGAGGGCGAAGCCCCGCTCGTGACGCGCGTAGATCAGCTCGTCGGAGACGGGGCGCGTATCGGCCAGGATCCCGAGCCACGCAAAGGGGTAGATCCGCTCGAACGTGCGCAGCGCGTCTTTTGGCACGCTCTGCCGGCAAACACCGTGGAAACCGCCCGGCAGGTCTGGGGCGGCGCCTGAGCCTGATCGAGACCGTCCTTCCGGCTCGGGGACGCCCTGGGGTCGCCAGCGACGGGCCTGGGCGAAGGGACCCCTGATGCGAACGCAGGTCGGCATCGTGGGCGC
>JANOIR010000096.1:0-9722 GCA_031407765.1 Vicinamibacteraceae bacterium | reverse complement strand
CCTGGTGGGCGCCACTCGCCTGCTGCTGGCTGGCGTCGCGCACCGCATGGACCAGGCCGCGCACGTCGGTCACGCTGGCCTGAATCAGGCCGATCGATGCCGTGATCTCTCCGACGCTTCGAACCCCGGCCTCGGAGCTCTCGATCGCCTCATCGATCAGTGTCGCGGTGTCCTTCGCCGCCTGAGCCGAGCGTTGCGCCAGGTTGCGCACCTCGTCGGCGACGACGGCGAAGCCCATGCCCGCTTCTCCGGCGCGAGCCGCTTCCACGGCGGCGTTGAGCGCGAGGATGTTGGTCTGAAACGCGATCTCGTCGACGGTCTTGAGGATCTTGGAGACCTGCCCGCTCGACGTCCTGATGCGGCGCATCGACGTGGCCGCCCCGTCGAGCGCCTGGCCGAACTGGCGCAGCTGCGCGTCCACTTCCTCGACGCGGTCGGCCGCCTTGATGGCGTTGGCCGCGTTGCTGGACGTCATCGACGAGATCTCCTCCATCGACGCCGAGGTCTCTTCGAGCGATGCGGCCTGCTCGGTCGCACCTTGCGACAGCGACTGCGACGATTCGGACAGCTGCGTCGCCGCGACGGCCACCTGGTCGGCGCCCAGGCTCAATCCGGCGATGCCCGCCATAATCGGGCGCGTCAGCGCGTGCGACAGCCCCCAGGCCAGTCCGCCGAGCGCCAGGACGATGGCCGCCAGCACCGTGAACATGTTGAAGCGGAGCCGCCGGACCGTGGCCAGCGACTCGCGCTCGTCCGTCCGCATCATGACGCCCCAGCCCAGCCCCGTGTAGCCCATCGCCCCCTTGGATGCGGCATACCCGACGGTCTGCCAGATCTTCTTCCGCGCATGGAGCGACCGGTCGTGACCGGACACCTTCGCGACCAGCTGCTGCGCGGCGCCCACGCCGTTCTCGGCGAGATTGAGCTTCAGCAGCACCCCTGGATCGTGGCGCACGGCCTCGGTGCCGCTCGCGGCGGGGTCGTAGTCAACGAGCACGCGACCCTGGCGATCGATCAGCGTCAATTCGGTCGTGCCGAGGTGCTGCGCCTTCATGTCGGCATAGGCGCTCCGGACGATGTCCTCGACCAGCGCGAACGTGGCGCGATTGTTCCAGACGCCGATCGCCCGCCCCTGGTCGTCGCGCACGAGGGCGGAGAAGCCGACGACGAGCCCGTCGTTGCCGTGGACGCGTCGGACGTCCTCGTCGATGTAGGCGTCCTGCACGACCGTTCCCTTCAGCGTGTCGCTGTCGAGGGTCCGGCCCGCCATGGCATCCTTGAACCACGACGCCTCGGCGAAGCTCTTCGAGTAGAGCCACGCCGTGTCGATCGGCTTGCCCGCTTGATCGCGATCGTTGACGGCGATCACCTTGCCGGTGGTGTCGACCATGACCAGCAGCTCGTAGATGCCATACAGCTGCGCGTACCGGTTGGCCGCCTTCACCACCTGGTTCCGGTCGGCGCCGGCTCGATACCAGCCCGTCCGGTCGAACACGGCGCGGTTCGCGCCGAAGGCCTGGACGTCGCCGAAGCGTTCGAACATGTTGCGATCGATGGTGTCGGCAATCGACGCCGCCATTCGCTGATAGCCCTGCGCGATCTCGTCGGCCATCTGGCCGGTCATCGACACGACGTTCCAGCCGACCACGATCGCGATGAGCAGGCCGGTGGCCATGAAGGTGGCCGTCATCTTCACCCGGAGGCTCCGGGTCTGGATCGTCTCTATCAGGCTCATGGAACGCACACTCTTTCGTGCAAGGCCGTCGCCTGATCGCCCGCGCTCGGCCTCGGTTCGTTCCGGTACCCGGTACCGTGTACCAAGCAATCGGCCCGGCCTCGCCTCGCTTCACGGGTGGGGAAGGTGTGACGCGATTGTGACGCAGGCCCGCGTCTCGAAGCGGCTTCGCCTGCGCGCGACACTCCCTGCAACGGCGGGAACGGGTCGGGCGCCGTTCAGTGGTCGAGCCGTCGCTGGGCCCCCAGCACCCCGAGGCCGAACGTGGCGGCGATCCAGCCGGTCAGGAGCAGCGCCAGCCACAGGCCGCCGTGCTCGAGCCACCACGTGATGAGGCGCGTCGCGCCGATGCTGGCGGGTGCGGTGTGCTCGAGCCCGAAGAGGACCGTCACGCGCAGCGCCGACAGCGGGTTCAGCATGATCGGCAGCACCCAGACGTCCTGCTGCGCCTGCGCCCACGGTGCGCCGGCGACGGCGAGCAGGGTGAGGTCGGTCCCGAAGAGGAGCAGAAACCACAGTCCGAGCGCGGCGAGCAGGCCGCGGACGTGATCGCGGACCCAGAAGCCGACCGCCAGCCCGAGCAAGGCCAGG
Source organism: Vicinamibacteraceae bacterium (assembly GCA_031407765.1). Taxonomy (GTDB): domain Bacteria; phylum Acidobacteriota; class Vicinamibacteria; order Vicinamibacterales; family Vicinamibacteraceae; genus JBDSLU01. The sequence continues at coordinate 7,396 of JANOIR010000096.1, read as the reverse complement.
GCCAGGCACACACCTGCGGCTGCCGCCGCGAGGACGACGAGCGACGTCGTCAGCCCGCTGGTCAAGGCCGTCGGGACGATCAGCACAACCGAGGCCGGTCCGAGCAGCGCCGCGAGGGCCGCTGTCTTCCCGGCCAGCCATCCGCTCCGGCTGATCGGCTGCGTGAAGATCAGCGAGAACTCCTCGGCATCGCCCTGCGCGCCGCTCAGGCCGAGGAGGAGCGAGGACAGCGACAGGCAATAGAGCACGGCCTGCAACACCCACAGGGGCGCCGATCGGGCCGCCTCGTCCGGGGTGAAGAGGGGCAGCAGGCTCGCGATCGCGCACAGCGCCAGGTGCACGTGGAGGAAGCGGTTGAGCCGATGCTCGGCGATCTCACGGGTGAAGGTGGCGTGGAGCGTGGCGAAGCGGGTGTGGCGGGTCATCGGATGGCTCCCTGGCACCGGGCTCACACGGCCCGCGCCTGGACGGCGAATGGCAGGGCGAACGGAAACGCCTCCCTCAGGCGGGACGGCGGCAGCTCGCGTGCCACGCGTCCATGCTCGAGGACCAGGCACCGGTCGGCCTGACCCTCCCATTCCCCCAGCAGGTGCGTGGCCACGAGGACGGTGACGCCTCGGCGCGCGGCGCTGTGGAGCTCGCCGTGGAGGAAGCGCCGCCAGTCGGGGTCGAGGCTGAGCCCGGGCTCGTCGAGCACGAGGACGGACGCGTCCGGCAGCGACTGGACGGCGAGCGCAAGACGCTGGCGTGTGCCGCCCGACAGGCAGCCGGTCGTCCGCGTCCGCACGTCGGTCAGTCCCCACTGTGCTTCGACCTCGTCGACCCGCTCGGGCGCGAGTCCGCGGAGCCGGGCGTAGAAGGCGAGAATCTCGCGGGTCGTGAGTCGCGGATGGAAGCGCGGGGACTGCGGCAAGTAGGAGAGCTGTGCCAGCGCGGCGAGACGCGAGCCGACGAGGTCGACGCCGGCGATCTGGATGCTGCCGGTGTCCGGAGCCGAGAGGCCACAGAGCAGGCGCAGCGTCGTCGTCTTGCCGCTGCCGTTCGCCCCGACCAGCAGCGTGATCTCACCGGGGCGCGCCACCAGATCGAGGCGATCGAGCACGCGCTGGCGGCCGTAGGTCTTGCAGAGCTGGGTGATGGTGATCATGGCTGTCTCGGCCGCACGAGCGGCGCCGGGTCGGTGACGCCGGGCAGGCCCGGCAGCGCGATCCGCGCGTGGACGAAGCGGAGCAGCCGCTCCCCGGGGCTGCCGGCGAGCAACCCGATCGCCGGGATCTGCCGACGCATGGGCCCGAAGAGGTCGAGCTCGCGGTGGGGCAGGTCGGCGATGCCGTTCCGATCGAGGTCGAGGGCGACGGCGCCGTCCCAGTAGTTGCCGCGGCCGTCGATCGCCCAGGTGCTGGTCAGGTTGCCGCCGGTGGTCTCGATGGTGTGCAGGTTGCCTTCGAAGCGGTTGCCCGCGAACTGGTTCCCGTCGGAGCTGTCCGAGGCATGGATGCCGATGTGGTTGCCGGCGATGGTGTTGTCGACGAGGCGATTGCCGTGGCCGCTCTCGAAGAAGACGCCGATGGTGTTGCCGGCGATGCGGTTGCCCTCGAGCGTCGTGTCCTCGACGGTCTGCAGCAGCACGCCGTAGGAGCGGTGGCTCTGATTGGCGAGGAACTGGTTGCGACGCAGCACGATGTGCTTCGAGGACATGATCGCGGCGCCGGCGGCGTTGTCGCGGAAGGCGTTGTCCTCGAAGACGTTCTCGTCGGAGTACATGTAGTGCAGGCCGTAGCGCACGCCGGTGATGACGTTGCCGCGGACCGTGGTCCGATCGACGAACGAGAAGTAGATGCCGTCGCGGGCGTGGCGGATGGTATTGCCGGCGATGAGGTGCCCGTTCGAGTTCCACACGTGGATGCCGTTGCCGCGGCGGTTCTGGTCGAGGTCGACCTCACACAGCTCGCCCTCGGCGGGCTTGACCCGGGCCGTCAACGGATCCAGCGGCTGCACGATCCGCTGCGTGCCCGTGATGTCGTTGTCGGTGATGCGGGCGCCGTCCGCCTGACGGACGTAGACGCCGTGCAGCGACGAGTGGATGCGGTTGTGGGTGATCACCGCGCGCGCGCCGGTGACATGGATGGCGGCGTGATCCTGGCCGAGGTCGAGGCCCGAGCCGCTGATCTCGAAGCCGTCGATGGTGACGTCGGCCGCTCGGACGGCCACCGTGTGGGTGGCCCCGTCGCCGATCAGGTACGTCCCGGTCCCACCCCGCAGGCGCACCGGGCGATCCAGCGTGAACGGCCCGCGGTAGGTGCCGGCCGGCACCTCGATGGTCGCCCCGGCGGCGGCGTCCCGGAGCTGGGCTCGCAGCCACGCCGTGTGGTCCGCGTGGTCCGTGTGTTCGTCCCTGACCGAGGCGCTCGCGGCTACGGCGCTCGCAGCGTGGGGCGCCGCCAGCCCGGGGCGTCCGGCGCCCGTCGCGGCCAGCCCGGCGACGGCCATTCCGGCCACGGAGAGCGCCCGCAGCGTGGTCATGCGGTTTCCCGGCGCGCCTCACGTGCCGAGCTCCACAGCGCTGCCACGAGGCAGACGAAGAAGAGGCCCATGCAGGCCGTGCCCGCGAGCGGCAGGCTGGTCTGGACGAAGTTGGCGATTTGCTGCGAGCCGAAGACCACCGGCATGAAGGGCTCGATCTTCATCGGCGCGCGCGGATCGAGCTGGTGGCCGTAGGTGTAGAGCCGGTAGGCGAAACTGCCGAGCGAGAAGGCGCCGAAGTAGATGAACGTCACGGCCAGGTCGACGACGCTCATCACCCGGCCGACGGCCACGGCACGGAGCCCGAACAGCGCGAAGGCGCCGATCGCGAACGGCAGCAGCTTCATCTCGAGGAAGTCGGCCTGCGCAATCGGCTTCATGCCGATGTAGTGGTTCAGGGTGTTGATCTCTGCGAGGTCCTGGCCGCCGTTGCCGGCCACGATCTGATACGCGTACATGTCGAGCGAGAGACCTTCCGCGTATTGCGGCGCCACCAGGCGGATGCGCCACAGCGGCAGGGTGCCGCCGACGAGGAGCGCGACCACCGCCGCCAGCACCAGCGCGCGCGCGGGCACACTGAGCGGACGGTCGAGGACGCGGTGCATGGCGGACAGGCGAACGTTCATGATGGCCTCCGGCTGTCGGCGGCGCCCGCGGGGGCACCGCCGGAGCGATGGGGACGCTACGGCTTGACGGCGAGGTAGCCCTGCATCTCCTGGTGGAGCGCCGAGCAGAAGTTGGTGCAGTAGAAGGGATAGACGCCGGCCTTCGCCGCCATGAACTTCACGGTCTTCGTCTCGCCCGGGTCGACGACGACGTTCATGTCGTGCTCGACGATCCCGAGACCATGGATCATGTCGGTGGTCTGCTCGACGTTGGTGACGTGGATGGTCACCTCGTCGCCGGCGCGGACGTCGATCCTGTCGGGGATGAAGCGGCTGCGGATCGCGACCATTCTCACCTCGACCTTGTTGCCCGATCGCGTGACGCCTGTCTGCGTCGCGTCCCAGGCCGCCTTGGGGTTGGTGTTCTCGGCCTTCGGATAGACCTCGATGGGCGCGATGGCGTCCGCCTTCAGGATCTGCGCGAAGTGCGGCTCGGGCTCGGTAAAGGCTTCGTAGAGCATGGTCATCTTGGCGCCGGTGATGTCGATCAGCTGGCTGCTCTCGGGCTGCGACGGCCCGACCGAGATGTGGCGCCCCTTCGACAGCTTGTTCATCGCGACCAGGTAGCGGCCGTAGGGCGCCTTGGTGTCGCTGCCGCCGACGACGAGGTGGCCGATGTTGAAGTGCACCGGGATCTTGTCGGTGATCACCGAGCCGAGGTTCTTCTTCTGCGCGTCGGTCCACGGCGGCAGCGTCCACTTGGCGACTGCCGACTCGACGTAGAGCGACGTGTAGGCGTTGCCCTTGCCGTCGAACTGCGTGTGCAGCGGGCCGAGCCCGACCGGGATCTCACCCTCGAGCGCCGCCTCGGCCTTGATCACCGGCACGCCGCGCACGTCGCCGGCGAAGTTCTTGCTCTCGATCGCGGCTTTCAGCTTCTCGAAGTCGAAGACGCTGGTGACCGGCTGCAGCTTGCCCGACGCGGCGATCCACCGGCCGGACGGATCGGTGTCGATGCCGTGCGGCGACTTCGGCACCGGCAGGAAGTACATCACCCCGGGGACCTTGGCCGGATCGATGACCGGGACACCGTCGAGCATCGTGGCCTTGCCGTCCTTTACCGCCTGCTCGGCCGCGCGCCAGTTGACCACCGCGGCGTAGTCACGTTCCGCCTGGGTGGAGTTGGCCTCGAGCGTCTCGTGCGCCATCTCGGAGTTGTAGGACGTCCAGAACGCCCATCCCGAGCTCGGGCCCTTGCCGGTGGAGCCGAGGTCCCAGTTGAACGGCGGCGTCAGGATCTGCCATCCGACCGTCATCGCGCCGGTCTTCGGGTCGATCTTGATGCCGCTCACCATGCCGTTGAACTCGGTCTTGTAGGCCGCCGGGTCGGCGTAGCGACCCTTGGGCAGCGGCACCGAGAAGCGGGTGGCGACCAGGACGTACTCGCTGTTCTCGGTGACGAACGATGAGCCGTGGTTACCGCTGGAGTTGGGAATCGGGCCGAGGATCTGGCGCGTCTTGAAGTCGCGGAGGTCGATGCGGGCGATGCGGTTGTTGGCGTTGTCGTTGACGAAGAGCCAGCGCCCGTCGTAGGTGCCGTTGGTCTGCGACAGCCCGGGGTGATGGACGTCTCCCCAGGTGAAGCGGCCCAGCATCCCCTTCGATTCCTCGTCGAAGCCGTAGCCGGTGGCGGGGTAGGGGGCGAACACGGGGATGGTCGAGATGTGGCGCATCGACGGCAGGCCGGCGACGTAGACCTGGCCCGAGTGGCCGCCCGAGTAGAACAAGTAGAACTCGTCCTTGTCGCCGGGGGCGACGTAAGACTTGGCGGCCCCCGACGCGTCGGTCGAGGCCACCTTGGCGCCGGGTGGGTTGCAGGCCGCGGCCAGCAGCGTGGCGGCGAGGCCGGCGCCGAGCAGCAGTGGGTGCGAACGTGAGGACATGGGTGTCTCCCTTCGAGACTTGCGGCGGGCGTTTAGCGCACGATCAGCACGCCGCGCATGCCGACCTGGAAGTGGCCCGGGAACGAGCAGACGAACTCGTAGCGTCCAGGCGCGGTTGGTGCCGTGAACGTGACCGTGTCGCGCTCCTTCGGACCGAGCAGCTTGGTGGCCGCGAGCACCTGAGGCTTCTGCGACCCGGCGACGTAGTCCGTGGTCACAGCCTCGGCGGCGGCGACGACGAAGGCCTGCGGATCGACGCCCGCGGCCAGCAGCACCCAGTTGTGGCCCATCGAGAACTTGGGCGTAGTGCCGGTGTTCACGAGGGTGACGCTCAGCGCCTCACCGGGCTTCGCGGTGATTTCGGTGACACTGAACTTCATGGCGTCGGTGGTGGTGACCTCGATCGCCCGGCCGTCGTGCGTCTGGCGGGCCGTCGCGGCAGGAGCCGCCATGGATGAGGACGCCGCAGGCGACGTCGGGGTGGAGGCGGGCTGCGAGGAGCAGCCGGCGGCGAGCAGCAGAGTGAGCAGGGCAATGTGTCGGGTCATTCGAGGATCCTTCCTGTGGATGCAGTGTCGGACCTGCGGCGGGCCGCCGTCTTTGTCGCCGCGCAACCTTTGCGGGATTGCGCCGGCGCAAAGAACTGCCCGCCGCGAGCGCGCACACTCAGGGCATGACGACGGCACGTATCTCGCTGCTCCTGCTGGGGGTCATGGCCGCGACGGTCGCGGTGGCGCGCGGCCGCGGCGACGGTCCGCGGTCCGGCTGGCGGGCCTACGCGGTGACCGGCACCGTGACGGCGGCGCCCGCCGAGGGGCGCGTGATGGTGTCGCACGACGACATTCCCGGCTACATGCCGGCCATGACGATGCCGTTCCTGCTGGCTCCCGACGCGACTCAGTTTCGCCTGGCGCCCGGCGACACCGTGCGCTTCCGCCTGCTGGTCGGGCCGGGCTCGCCGCTGGCGGAAGGCTTCACCGTGACCGGACACGATCCGGCCGTGGCCGCTGCGCTCGCCGCTTCGCCGGTGGCGCCCGAGGCGCGCCGTCTCCGTGCTGGTGACCGGCTGCCGTCGTTTGCGTTGGTGGACCAGCGCGGTGCGCCGTTCACCCAGGAGCGGCTGCGTGGCCGGCGGACGGCGGTCACGTTCATCTTCACCCGGTGTCCGGTGCCGGAGTTCTGTCCGCTGATGGTGCAGCGCTTCCTCGAAGTCGAGCGTGCGGTGGCCCGCGACCGCTCGCTGGACGACGTACAGCTCGTGGCCATCACGCTCGATCCGCGCAACGACACGCCGGCCGTGCTCGAGGCATACGCGACGGCCAAGCAGGTCGACCAGGCGCGGTGGCGACTGCTGACGGGCCTACCGGACGAGATCGCCCGGCTGACCAAGGCGTTCGCGGTGCACGTCGAGCGGAACGGCGTGCTGCTCGATCACACGCTCGCAACGACCGTCATCGACGCCGACGGGCGCGTCGTCGAGCTCTGGCGGGGCAACCGCTGGACCGCGGCGGAGGTGGTCGGCGTACTGCGCGGCAACCGCCCGCCGGCGACCGAATGAACGGCGGACGCATCGTTGGCCGACCGGCTGCCAACATCGCCAACCGCTACCAGCCGGATCGCCACAGGAAGGACTCACACATGGCCACTTCTCCCCGTCTACTCGCGGCGACGCCGCTCGTCCTGCATTCGCTCATTCAGGAGACCGAAGGGGGCATCGCCAGCCGTATTCTCGCCAAGACCGAAGGCGGCAATCTGACGCTGTTCGCCTTTGACGCAGGTCAGGGGCTGACGACCCACACCTCTCCGTTCGACGCGCTGGTCGTGGTGCTCGAAGGCGCGATGACCCTGACGATTGCCGAGGCGCCCGTGCGCGCCGTACCCGGGACGATCGTGCTCATGCCCGCCAACATCCCCCATGCCCTGGACGCGACCGAAGCGACGCGCATGCTACTCATCATGCTGAAGGAACGGACCGGCGACAGTTCGGCGCACTGAGACGCTGTCCGTAGATCGCGTGGTGGCGCTGTCGCGGCCGACCGTCTGGGGCATCTAGTGTCCCGAGTCAGAGATTCGCCACACAATTCGCGGGCGGGGCATCCCGCCTCGCGGCGTTGCTCGTCGCTCACATATCGCCAATATGCTCACTCCTCGCGCTAGTGTCCCGAGTCAGAAATTCGGCGCACAAGTGGCGGGCGCGGCGCCCGGATCGCAAGGCGCGAGGAGTGAGCATATTGGCGATATGTGAGCGACGAGCAACGCCGCGAGGCGGGATGCCCCGCCCGCGAATTGTGTGGCGAATCTCTGACTCGGGACACTAGATGCCCC
>JANOIR010000020.1:0-1569 GCA_031407765.1 Vicinamibacteraceae bacterium | reverse complement strand
TGTCGCCGAGACGCTCGCGAACGTGATCAACAAAGAACCTGCGTGGGACGCGCTGCCGCCCTCGGTACTCAGGCATGTGCGCCAGACGCTGCGGCTGTGCCTGAAGAAGTCGATCCGGGAGCGCGTTCCCGACATTGGCGCCGTGCGCCTGGCGCTGGAGGGTGCATTCGAAACGGTCGCGCCGTACGCGGCTGTCTCCGCGACTCAACCAATGTCCGTCTGGTCGCGCGCGCTGCCCTGGGCCGTCGCCGGCGCCGCGCTCATCGTCGCGGGCGCGACGGCGCTGCTCGGAACACCGTGGCTCGCGGAGAAACCGGCGGATCGCCCGCTGGTGCGGCTGGACGTCGACCTCGGCGCGGACGTGTCGTTGCCCGCTCCCAGTCCCTCGGGAAGCAGCGTCGCCATCTCCCCGGACGGCGCGCGGCTGGTCTACGCCTCGGGCAGTCCCGCCAGGTTGTTCATCCGCAGGCTCGACCAGCCGAAGGCTGTCGAACTGCCTGGCACGCAGGGCGCGACCGCCCCGTTCTTCTCGCCAGATAGCCAATGGGTGGGATTCGTGTCGGGCGGCAAGGCGAACAAGACTTCGGTGGAAGGCGGCGCCGTGGTCCCACTCGCCGATCTGGGCGGCGATCAAAGCCATCCGTGCTGACGTTCATCGAGACGAAGCTCTTCACGTCACTCGTCGGGCGGTATCTATCGGACGACGAGGACGCCGTGCTGCAGCAAGCGCTGTCGCCTAACCCCAGTTAGCACTTGAGTCAGCGGCCGAGATGTACTTTACTCTCGAGATGCCGAACCCGTGGGATGACACCCTCCGCCGACGCGCGGTGCACGCGTACGAGGCGGGCGAAGGCGCGTACGAGGACCTGGCGGCGTTGTTCGAGATCGGCGTGCGGACGCTGCAGCGGTGGGTGCAGGAGTATCGTGCCGAGGGCGCACTGACGCCGAAGCCCAAGGGCGGCGGCTGGCGGTCGCCGATCCTGATGCCGACGCTGCACGGGCTGATCGCCGAGGCGCCGGACGCGACCTGCGCGGAGTTGTGCTTCGAGTACAACCGTCGGGTCTCGGCCGCGCACCACACCACGCCGTCCAGCCTGTGGCGGGCGGTGCGCCGTGCCGGATACGTCGTTAAAAAAAACGGCCGCGTCCGAGTGAGATCGATCGCCCCGACATCCAGCAGAAGCGCGCCGCCTACCGGCGGTGGCGCCGCACCGTCGATGCCGGCCGGCTCATCTTTGTCGACGAAGCCGGCGCGAATCTCGCGATGGGGCGCTCGCACGCCTGGGTCCAGAAAGGGGCGGAGTATGTCGAACCGCGCCCGATGAATTGGGGCAAGAACCTCACGCTGATCGGCGCGATCGATCAGGAGGGCTGGGTCACGCTGGGCACCCAGTGGACGGTCGCGACCGCCGACTCGTTCGTCGTGTGGGTCCGTGATCGCCTCGCGCCGCAGCTGCACGAGGGCGACATCGTCGTGCTCGACAATCTGCGCGCGCACAAGGACCCGCGCGTGCGCTGGATCATCCAGTCGCGCGGGGCGCGAATCCACTTCCTGCCGCCCTACTCGTA
>JANOIR010000017.1:0-3608 GCA_031407765.1 Vicinamibacteraceae bacterium | reverse complement strand
ACCGCCCACTCGTCGTCCTGCTCAAGCAGGATCGCGCCAATCAGCCGCAGGACCGCCGCCGGATTCGGGAAGATTCCGACGACGTTGGCGCGGGTAGTGTCCCGTCAAGTGGTGGAAATTCGATCGCTTCGCTCGTGAGCCGATCGGCGTGGACGCTGCCGCGGCCGTGGACGGAAGACCACCGCCCACCGCCGCTTGGAAAACCCTCACGGGTTTCCCACAGCGCCCACCCCGGTTCTTGGTTACGCGATGGCGGCCAGGATCTCCTGCGCCGTGCTCGACAGCGCCGGCGTCGTCGGCTGCTGCATCGACTCCGCGCTGAAGTAGCGCCGCTCGGCCACGGCCCACTCGTCGTCCTGTTCGATCAGGATCGCGCCGACCAAGCGGATCACCGCCGCCGGGTTCGGAAAGATCCCGACCACGTTCGCCCGGCGCTTGATCTCCTTGTTGAGCCGTTCGAGCGGGTTGGTGCTGTGGAGCTGTCGCTGGTGTTCGATGGGCAGGTGCCGGTACGCCAGGATGTCTTCCGCCGCCTCCTCGAGCAGCGTGGCCGTCCGCGGGAAGCGCGCCCGCAGCGCGTCGGCCACTTTCCGCAGCTGCGCCAGCGCGGACGCGTGGTCGGGCTGGGCGAAGATCGTCCGGACGACGGCGGCGATCGGTTCCCGGCCACTCTGCGGCACGGTGGCCAGTAGATTGCGCATGAAGTGCACCCGGCACCGCTGCCAGGTCGTGCCCGTCAGGACGGTCGCGATGGCCTGCTTCAAGCCCTCGTGCGCGTCCGAGACGACCAGCCGGAGACCCCGCAGGCCGCGCTTCACCAAGCTCCGCAGAAACGCCGTCCAGAAGGCCCGATCCTCCGACGGGCCGACGTCGATGCCCAGGACTTGCCGCTCGCCGTTGGTGGTCACGCCGACCGCGACCACCGTGGCTTGGCTGATGACGCGGCCGTCGACGCGCACTTTGTGGTACGTCGCGTCGACCCATAGGTAGCGGTGCTCGCCGGCCAGCGGCCGCGTCCGAAACGCCGCCACCGCGGTGTCGAGCTCGGCGCAGATGCGCGAGACTTCCGACTTCGAGATGCCGTCCAGACCGAGGGCCCGCATCAGGTCGTCGACTTTGCGCGTCGACACGCCATGCACGTACGCCTCTTGCACCACCGCCAACAGCGCATGCTCGGCCCGCCGGCGCGGCTGCAGGAGCGACGGGAAGTAGGTCCCGGGCCGGACCTTCGGGATGGCCAGCTCGATCGTGCCCACCCGCGTGTCCCACGTCCGCAACCGGGTGCCATTGCGGTAGGCCGTCCGCTCGCCCGTGCGCTCGTGCCGCTCCGCGCCAATCAGGCCGGCGACCTCGGTCTCCATCAGCGCCTGCGAGAGCACCCGAATCCCTTCGCGCAGCACATCGCCGTCCTGCTCCTCGAGGAGCTTGCCAACAAACGCTGGTAGATCCATCCTGGGCTTCGCCATCGCGTCATCACCTCCGTGTGTGTCTTCTCCCGCCAGAGAGAACTCACGGAACGATGCGCGGTGGCGGCTCGGCTGTCTATGCCGCCCGCCCTACCGAATTTCCACCACGTCCGGGGACTCTAACCAATGGTGCGACCGCAGTTCTCGCCGTGCTTCTGGCCTCTGTCTCTGCCGTTGGCCATCGCCAACGGGAAGCGTGACAATTCGCACAGAACTCCAGAACTTGGTAGCACAAGGAATGACGGTTGGTGCCGCGCTCGGCGCGTCGGAGACGTTCGATGCGGCAGTACCACTCGCGCCAGAGGAAGCGACCGTTGCCGGTATCGCACTGACGTTCTATGACGTCGCGCCTGGTTCCGACGGCGCACAGAAACCATGAGCGCCGGCACCATGGGCTTCGCCACGTCCGGCACCGGCGACGCCGACAAGAAGATCGCCAAGAGCCGCGGCAAGGAAGCGATCGAACGCCTGTTCTCGCCCGAGTTCCGCAGCCGCCTCGACGCCATCGTCACTTTCAGCCCTCTGAGCTTCGAGGTGATGGAGACGATCGTCGAGAAGTTCATCCTGCAGCTCGAAGCGCAGCTCGCCGAACGCCGCGGGGGGCTCGTGAACACGTCGCATGAAGGGCTCATCCGCCCTTCGCTGCGCCAGCGGCCGATAGGTCAGCGAGGACCTTCGATTCCAGGACCGACCGCAGCTTGACGTCATCGAGTTCCTTGGCCAGCTCCAAAATCAACCACACCGAGTGGACATGCCGAAGCTCCGTCATCTGATCGCGGAGCCATGCTCGTGTGGTATTTGCGCCCCTAATCAAAAAAGCGCCAATGATCCCATTCGCAAATGTAACAATGGCACCCAACCACGCAGCGGACGCAACCAGGCCGGCCGCACCAAGTACTATTAGTAGGATTCCTAGGACGATGCTGAGCCACATCAGCGCCTGAATGCCTGACGCAAAGCGGCCCAAACGGGCGAACCCTCCCCGCGCTGCTTCGACAAGTGTTTCGCTCTGGAGGCGAAGCAGATCTCGCAGAGACTCCGCTGGTGAAGCGTCGGCCGGGCCCCAATGTACGAAGGACGGCAATCTCGATACTGATAGCAGTGCGGTCTCGTAGGGGTTCAAATTTTGCCTCCGTCAACGTACTTCAGGCGCTCGGCATGTTGAGTGAGACATATCAGCATGTCGTAGCCGATGCTGTTTGCCGCTGAAATTATCCGTGAGTCGATGGTCGACCTTAACCTTGCGACGGTGGCCCTATCTACTCGACCGGCGTCGAGAAGAGTCGTCTCCAAGTCCGTCATCACATCGCACCACGCAGCCCGGGCCACACTACTGCTATCCAGAGGGGCCCAGAGCAGGCCGTCGAAGCCAACGCCCCCGCTGAAGTACTCTCTCGGCACGGCGTTGGCGAGATAGGATGCCGTGTGACATCCGTAGAAGGCCATCCATACCGCTGATGCTCCTACGGACCACCAGTCGCCACCAATGGACGCTCCCTTCGCGTCTCTCAATACAGTGGGTTCGCAATCTCCGCAGAACACCACTAGCACGCTTTGTGGTCGATCGCGTAGACGCGTCGCTAATCCCACTCCAGAGTCGGCTACGGCATACCTCTTGTTGAACGCTTGATTGTCAGGCAGCACCATCGGGATCGTGCCACGGTACAAGAGCGCATAATGGCCCGATTGATGCTTCAGTTTGCGCCAGATCGCCAGAAGCCGTGCCTTCACGGCACTCTCCGACCAGCCTGGGCAGGAACCGCTGGCCGACCACCACGCCGCAGTCGAGTGATCAGCGCGCAATGCAGGGAGACTAGTTCCAAGCCGATAGGCGTTCGCGACCTTACTTCCTCCTTGAGCTGAGAAGCTGTTAAACGCGCCGCGCCAACCTGAATGATGGGATCACTCTGGTTAGGTACACCAGATAGTTCGGTAATAATCTCGTCGATAAACAAATCGTTTAGCCGTGAGACGTCCGCGGCGTGCCGCTCTAGTTGCTCGTAACGAATTCGCAGCGCAGCTATATCAACGTCCTGGCTCGCTGGTTCTCCCGCATCGACGGTAACAGACGCGCCCAAAAGCAAATCGTTCATGAAATCGGTAGGCGCCGTGGCCTTACCAACTATCACGCCCCCGAGAGCG
>JANOIR010000640.1:0-2906 GCA_031407765.1 Vicinamibacteraceae bacterium | reverse complement strand
GCGGCCTACGAGGCGCTGATCGCCGGCGGCCGCTCGGGCTTCGACGTGGTGCTCGGAGGCGGGCGCAACGACAAGGATCTCCTGTACCAGCGCATCGACGCACACGGATTCTATTGGACCGCGACGGAGAGCGGCGCCGAGACGGCGTGGTTCTACAACTTCGGCCGGAACGGCGTGTCGATGAACCGCCACGCCGACGGCGAGAAGCTGGGGGCGTTCGCCGTGCGCTGCATCAGAGATTGAGCTGGGCGCGACACCCAACCAGCAGCCATCGTTCATTCCTGTCGCAGCGCCTGGGCCGGCTCGATGCCCAGCACGCGTCGCGCCGGGAGATAGCACGCGGTCATCGTAATCGCAGCCAGGGTCAGGGCGACCGCGGTCAGGGTCAGCGGGTCCGCCGGCGAGACGCCGACCAGCGCGCCCCGAATCAGACCGCTCGCGGCGTAGAGGCCGGGGATGCCGAGGAGCACGCCGACGCCGACGAGCATCGCGCCCTCGCCGAGGATCTGGCGCAGGATGCGGCCGTGGTTGGCGCCGAGCGCCAGGCGTACCGCCATCTCGTGCCGGCGGCGGGCGACGGCGTTCGAGACGATGCCGACGAGGCCCATGGCCGCGAGCAGCAACGCACCGAGCGCGAAGCTCCCGACGACGACGGCGCTCGTCCGCGGCTGCCGCTGCTTGTCGGCCACGATCTGCGCCATGGTCCGGACGTCGCCCATCGCGACGCGTGGGTCGGCGCGACGGAGCGCTGCCCGCGCCTCGGAGATGATCGCCTCGGGATCGCGACCGCTGCGCACGACGAACGACAGCGGCCGGAATCCCCAGTCCTCGGTGCGGATGTAGAGCTGTGGCCGCCCGTCCTCGTGGATGTCGCCCAGTCGCGCCTGCTGCACGACGCCGACGATCGTCAGGCCATCGGCCGGAGCCGGCATGAACGTCGTCGAGAGGCGCGTGCCGTCGCGGGCGATTCTGGCGCCGATCGGGTTGGCACCCGGAAAAAACCGCTCAGCGAGGCGCTGATCGATCAGCGCTTCCTGGCGGCCGTCCTGGCGCACCGGGTCGAAGGCCCGGCCGGCGGTCACGCGCATCCCCATGGTCGACACGTATGAGGCGCGCGTGCCGATCACGTCGACCAGCGGCGCATCGCGCTCCTCCGCCCCCGTGCTGCCTGGCGCACCGGGGATCCGAATAGGCGTAGGGCCCATCGACCCCGAGAGCGGCAGGATCGACGTGGCACTGGCATCGGCAACGCCCGGGATCGTGCGCAGCTCGCGCTCGACGCGATCCTGGAAGCCGACGAGATCCGCTGGCTTGGGGAAGAATTCCGGCGGGCTGCGGACACGGAACGTCAGGACGCCCTCGGCGTTGAAGCCGGGATCGGCACGAAGCAGCCGCTCGACGCTGCGCACGACGAGACCGGCGCTGCCGAGGAGGATCAACGTGATCGCCACCTGCGCGACGACCAGCGCCCGGCGCATCCGCGTCTGTCCGCCGCCGCCACGGACGGCGCTCGAGGCGAGCAGCGACGACAGCGTCGCCCGCGCCGCCCAGGCGGCCGGGGCCGCGCCAGCGAGCAGGCCGAGCGTGGCGCCGAGCGCGATCATCACCGCGCCGGCGGTCCAGTCGACGGCGATCGTGTCGCGGCGCGGAAAGTCGAGCGGCGCGAGCGCCACCAGGGCCTTCGTGGCCCAGACCGCAGCCAGCGCGCCGACCGCGCCGCCGGCCAGGCCGAGCAACCCACCCTCGAGCAGCGTCGCGCGGATCACCGCGGCGCTGCTGGCGCCGAGCGCGCGCGAGATCGCGAACTCGTGCTCGCGTTGCGCCGCGCGGGCCAGGAGCACCGACGCCAGGTTCACCGTCAGCATCAGCGCGAGGAGTGCGCCAGCCGCTCCGACCAGGATCAGCGCAGGACGGGCCTTCGCCACGATGTCGTCCTGGAGATGGACGGCGTAGAGCGAGAGGCCGCGGCTGCTGAACGCGCGCGTGTCGATCGCCCGGCCGGCGGCGGCGACCGCGGACGCCACCGCCTCGCGCGAGGTCCCGTGGCGGGCGCGCAGCAGCGCGGCGTAGCTCCCACCACGAGAACCATCGCCGGTGAGCGGCTCATGCTGCGCGATGTAGGCGTCGACGCGCTGCCCGACGCCGTTCTGATCCATGCGCACGAACGCGAACGTGGGCGGCAGCACGCCGACGACGGTGTAGGCGTTGCCTTGGAGCCGGACGTCCCGGCCGACGATGGCCGGATCGGCGCCGATGCGGTTCCAGAGCCCGTGCGTGAGCACGATCAGGTTCGGGCGCCCCGGCCCGGCTTCGTTCGCGGCGATGGTGCGCCCGAGCATCGGCGTGACGCCGAGCACGTCGAAGAGGTTCGGGGTCGCGACCGTCACCGCGATCTCGGCCGGATCGTCGCCCTCGCGCGCGGCGAAAATGCCGCCGAGCATGGGCCGCAGCAGCGCCACGTCCTCGACGACGGCGCGCGACGCTCGCAGGTCGGCCAGGTCCGCCCCCGCCAGCTCGCCCCGCTTCATGTCCCGAATCGATCCGTAGTCGCGCCACACGTAGTAGAGGTCGCCCGGATTCCGGTACGGCATCGGCTCGATCAGCGTCTTGCCGACGAGGGTGACCGCGACGGCGACCATGCCGAGGCCGACCGTGAGCGTGGCGATCGTGGTCACCGCGAAGGTCCGCGCCCGCACCAGGCGGCGCAGCGCCATTTCCGCGTCGCGGCCCCAGTCGCCGTGACGCCGCCACGGCGCCGCCGGGCGGAGCCGCTCGCCGGGGCCGTTGCGCACCGCGTCCACGAGCGCGCGCACCCACACCCGGGCGAGCCGGAGGGTGCCGCCGCGGCTCAACGCGTCGCGGGCGCGGTCCCGATAGGCCTCGACGACCGCCTCGCCCATGTCGTC
>JANOIR010000166.1:0-2398 GCA_031407765.1 Vicinamibacteraceae bacterium | reverse complement strand
CGTGCTGCGCGGCCTTCTGGATGGCTTCCAGATCGAGGCGCCTTTCGCTGCCCGGCGCGGCGTCGTCGAGCAGGATCTCCGAGAAGCCGAGGATGGCGGTGAGGATGTTGTTGAAGTCGTGCGCCACGCCGCCGGCGAGCTGCCCGATGCTGTCCATCCGCTGCACCTGGTGCAGCGCCTGCTCGATGCGCCGCCGCTCGGTGACGTCGCGCCCGGTGAGCAGCACGCCGCCCAGGTCGGAGCGGCCGGACAGGCCGGTCGCGCCGAGCTCCAGCAGCCGCCAGTCGCCACCGCGCGACCGCACCCGCAGCTCGTGCGCCGGCAACGGCGCGGCGTGCCCGAGCGCGTCGTGCAGGAACGCCTCGGTCGCGGCCGCGTCCTCGCGATGCACCACCTCGAGGCAGGAGCGGCCGATCAGCTCGCTCGGCTGGTAGGCGAGGAGGTGGCGGACCGAGGGGCTGACGTAACGGATGACCAGGGCCCGATCGACGACCATGACGACGTCGGAGATGTGCTCGAGCAGCAGTTGCGCGCGCTCTTCACTCTGCCGCAGCGCCTCCTCGGCGCGGCGGCGCTGCCAACGCTCGCCGGCCCGATCGATGGTGGTGAGGAGCTTTTCCGGAGGGACCGGCTTGACCAGGTAGTCGTAGGTGCGCTGGCGCAGCGCCCGCAAGGCGCTCTCGATGGACGCGTTGCCGGTGAGGACGATGGTCTGGGTCAGCTGCGACAGGGCGCTCAGGCGCTCGATGACCTCGACGCCGTCCATGTCGGGCAGCTTCAGATCGACCAGCGCCACCGCCGGCAGCGATTGCGCGACCAGAGCGAGACCTTCGCGGGCGCTGTTGGCGGTCAGCGGCTGGTAGCCGCGCCGGTTGAGGATGTCGCGCAGCGTGCGCAGCAGCTGACTGTCGTCTTCGATGACGACGACCGAGATCTCGCCGCTGGCTGCCGCGGCGCTAGCTGGGAGCATGCGGGATCCGATCGAGGTGGGCCATCAGCTTGGGCCAGGCCTTCACCATCTGTCGGTCGTCATCGACCACCAGGACCCGACGGGTCATGCGGTCGCCCTGGCTGGAACCGGCCACGTGAGGATGAAGGCGGCCGTACCGAGGACGGTCAGCGTCTCCTTACGCACGAGCTGGGCTTGCGCATGGCTCAGCGCCGCCTCGGCGTCACACGCGGTGACGCGCAGCACATGCATCGCGCGACGGGGAGCGACCAGGAATCCCACGACCGAGACGACCCGCGTGCGCATGGTAGGGCCCACCCTTGGGACGCCAAGAGTGTGCCTCAAGCGCGATGTGACTCGCTACGATTTTCGACAACACGCGTGACGTGAGTGCACACGATGTCGCGACGCGGTCGGCGTCGTGGTTCGCTGCGGTGCACCGGTTCTCTCAACCGGCTCGCGGCAGCAGCTTGATCATGAAAGCGACCAGCGCATACCGCCTCGTGATGTAGGCATGCTTCGCCCGCCTTCGCACTGCCCGCATGATCTGTCGGGCTGCGATGGCAGGCGATGAGACCAGGAGCCAGCTGGCCACGGCCGGGAACGGGCGTTCGGGTTTCAACATCGCCGTGTCGACGGCGCCGGGCTGCGCCTCCGTGACCGTGATCGGCAGCCCGCTTTGCCGAACCAGATCTCGCAGACCATCGAGGTACATCGACTGAAAGGCTTTCGACGCCGCATAGGCGGCGCCAGCGCCATTGCCACGCAACGCCGCAATCGATGAAATTCCGACCAGGTGCCCACGGCCGCGCCGCAGAAAATGCCGCACAGCCACTTGGGCCGTCTTCATGAAGCCCAGAACGTTCACCGTCACGGTATCGACATCCAGTGCTGCGTCCAGGTCGCGATTGTTGTGCCCTGCACCGGCACTGATGATGACCAGGTCGACACCACCGAGTTCGTCCAGGACGTGGTCGAGGATGGTCGCAGCATCATCCTGCGTCACGTCGATGCGACGCACGACCGCGTCTGGTGCAAGGGTCTGGCGCAGCGCTTCAAGTCGATCGAGCCTGCGGGCCAACAGCCCCAGGCGCCAACCTTCGCGGTTCAATTGGTGCGCCAGCGCTTCACCGATGCCCGAAGAAGCGCCGACGATGACCGCTGTGCGTCCGGAATCCCTGTCCATAGGCACCCGCAAGCTGCTAGCGCGCGGGCAGCGCGAAGACGTGGAGCGTGGTGCCGGGCTTCGACAGCGGCGTGTCGTGGCCGCCGGCGACGATGGCCACCATCTCGCGGCCGCTCGGCGCCGTGTAGACCAGCGGCGTGGCGCGCGCGCTGGTCGGCAGCCGCGCCTTCCACAGTTCCCGTCCGTCCGCGGTCGCGAATGCGCGCAGGTACGGATCGATCGTCGCGCCGATGAACACGAGGCCGCCGGCGGCGACGGCCGGG
>JANOIR010000590.1:0-11151 GCA_031407765.1 Vicinamibacteraceae bacterium | reverse complement strand
GCGAATTCCGTCCCTAACACCCAGCCAATCGCCCAAGTTCAAGTCCCGCAACTCATTAGCCTCGATCGCAGGCACGGCCGGTGGTGTGCCTGACCCCGCATCGGACGCCCGGATCTTGAAAGAATCTTGAAAACTTTGTGCGCGCGGCGGGCGCGAAGTCGTGCCCGCGTTCGAGCTTGGCGGCGGCGATCTTCAGGTTGGCGACCGTCTGGTTGTCGTAGCGCTCGGTGGTCGTGATCGAGGCGTGGCCGAGGAGGTCGCGCACCTGGGCCAGCGGAACGCCGTGCTCGACCAGCCTTGAGGCGTATTCGTGTCGTAGGTCGTGCCACCGCAAGTTGATCCGGCGGAAGGCGTCCTGAGAGGCGTCGGACAGCCCCTGGTAGTTCATCCGGGGTGCCCAGGTGGGCGTGAGTCCGTGGGCCCGGAGGACAAGCGACACCCAGGTGCGGTGGAACAGCCGGAGCGGCTCGCCGGCCTCGTTGCTGAAGACCAGCGCTTCCTCTGGCTTGTCGTCGCCGTCCGCGTCGAGCCGCAGCCACTCGATCGCCGCCCGTGGTCGTTCGGTCGAGATCGGCACCACGCGGGTCTTCCGGCTCTTCGTGGTTTCGCCGCGAAGGGTGATCAAGCCGCGCTCGAGGTCGACGACACCGAACCGGAGTGCCAGCATCTCGCCCTGGCGCATCCCTGTGTCGATGGCGGCGACGAGCATCGCCTGGACGTGCGGCGGGGCCACGCCGAGCAGCGCGGCCTCCTCCGCCTCGTCGATCCGCCGACGCCGCTTGTTGTCCTCGCGCAGCTTCTTGATCAGCGTCTCGGACCCGCGCTTGAACGGTGTCCGCTCGATGTACTCCCGACCGACCGCCCAGTTGAGCATGTGCCGGAGCAGATCGATGATGCGGTTGACGCGAGCGGCGCTCAGCACGCGATCGCCGGGCCGGCGGCCGATGACGCGTGGTTTCTGCAGGTCCGCGATGAAGTCCTGAACGTCAGCGGTCTTGATGTCCGTCAGCGCGCGGTCGCCGAACCGCTCGAGAAACGGCTTCACGGACCACGCGTAGTCCTTCGCGAGCGCGAGCCGCTTCGGGATGACGTGCCGATCGCGATACAGCTCCGCGAGCTCACGGAACGTCATGGCCTTGGCCGGTGCTGGCGTGAGGCCGGTGGGGTCGAACGTGCCGGCGCGAATGGCCATCCGCAAGTCGTCGAGCGCTGCACCGGCTTCCGCCTTCGAGTGGATCTCCCGGTTCGCCCACTTCGACAAGCTCACGCGCACGCCGCGGAAGCTGCCCCACCAGGGGTGCTCGCAGCGGTCGCGGTTCCGGGACTTGTGCTCGCAGAGCTTGTAGAGGCCCATTCTTGCAACCTTTCATTTGCGTAAAGCAACGAATATCGTTACTTTATGCACATGGAAGTCGCAGAGCTCAACGCCAGGGAATACGTGGTTGGGCTAGCTCGGTCTGGGCGGCATCTCTTCAGCTCCGCCGAGGCTCGGCACGCGCTCGACGTGTCCGCTGCGGCCGCCAAAGGAGCTCTCCACCGGCTGGCTCAGCAGGGCCTCGTCTCGTCGCCCGCCCGCGGCTACTACGTCGTGGTTCCGCCCGAGTATCACTCGCTCGGCTGTCTGCCCGCCGAGCAGTTCGTCCCGGAACTGATGGACCGCCTGGGGCTCCGCTACTACGTCGGCTTGCTCTCCGCGGCGCAGTACCACGGCGCGGCGCACCACCGCCCGCAGGAGTTCCAGGTCTTCCTCGAGCGCGCCCGGCGTCCGCTCTTGTGCGGCCGCGTTCGCGTGGCCTTCATCGTGCGCAAGCGCCTGCAGGACGTGCCGGTCCAAAGCCTCAATACGCTGCGCGGCACGCTACAAGTCTCGACCCCGGAAGCGACCGCGCTCGACCTCGTCGGCTATCAACACCGAGCGGGCGGACTGAGCCAGGTCGCGACCGTCATCGCCGAGTTGTCCGAGCGCCTCGATGCCGGCAATCTCGTGACCGTCGCGGCGACCGCACCCCCGGCCTGGTCGCAGCGTCTCGGCTATCTCCTGGAGCGTGTGGGCGCAGCGGAGAAGGCAGCGCCGCTCAAGGTATGGGTCCGCGCTCACGCCCGCAAGGTCGTGGTGCTTCTGCCCGACGCAGGGCAAGGGGATGCGGGGCGGGACGCGGACTGGAAGCTGCACCTCAACGCGACGGTGGAGCCCGAGCTGTGATCCCCTTCGACTACATCACTGCATGGCGCGAACAGGCCCCGTGGGTGGACAACTCGCAGGTCGAGCAGGACCTCGTGATCAGCCGTGCGCTCGTCGAGATCTTCTCCCATCCGGTGCTCGCCGACGCACTCGCGCTGCGCGGTGGAACGGCGCTCTCCAAGCTGCACCTGCGACCCGCCGCGCGCTACTCGGAGGACATCGATCTCGTCCAGGCCAGAGCCGAACCCGCCGGGCCGATGATGACCGCCCTGCGGGAGGTGCTCGAGCCCTGGCTCGGGGCGCCCAAGTGGAAACAGTCCGAGGGCCGCGTCACGTTCTACTACCGCTACACAGCGGAGGGACTGCCGGCCGTCCCGATGAAGCTCAAGGTGGAGGCGAACACCCGCGAGCATTTCGCGATCTACGGGCTACGGAAGACGCCGTTCAGGGTCGAGTCGCGGTGGTTCGAAGGGGCGTGCGAGATTCAGACCTATGAGCTCGACGAGCTGCTCGGCACCAAGCTCCGCGCCCTCTACCAGCGCAAGTACGCGCGTGACCTGTTCGACCTCGAGACCGCCCTCGCGCGCCTGCCCGTGGACCCTCAGCGCACGGTCGCCGCGTTCCTCGAATACATGAAGCACGACGGCCACCACTTGACCCGCGCGCAGTACGAACAGAACCTCGCATTGAAGATGCGGGACCGGGCCTTCTTGGCTGACCTCAGCCCGCTGCTCGCGGGTGGCGGACCGTGGGACGCGGCCGCTGCGGAGGCGCGTGTCTCCAAGGAACTGATCGCGCTGCTGCCCGGTGATCCTTGGAAGCGCGACGACCGCTGAGGACGGCGCGCGGCGTCGGCTACGCTTGGTCTAACGTCGCAGCGCCGGGGGAGCCATGGCCAAGGTCCAGTCGATACGCAGTCGGGTCGCCAAGCGCCGCAAAGCGCCGACCGGCGTCCACCAGTTCCTGATCGTGCTCAAGGGCACCGACCCGCTGGTGTGGCGGCGCATCCAGGTGCCCGAGGACTACTCGTTCTGGGACTTGCACGTGGCGATCCAGGACGCGATGGGGTGGCTCGACTACCACCTGCATGAGTTCAGGCTGACCGATCCCTCCGGCACCCTTGTCTCCATCGGAATCCCGAGTGACGAGGAGTCACCGGACCGGCCAGTTCTGCCTGGCTGGGAGATTCGCCTGGCCAGCTTCTTTGAGCGGTCCGGGTGGCACGCTCCGCCAGCCATGTACGCCTACGATTTTGGTGACGACTGGGAGCACGCGCTCCTCCACGAAGGGATGCTCATGGCCGAGGAGTCGACCGCGTATCCGCGGTGCCTGGCCGGCGCCCGGCGCTGCCCGCCCGAGGATTGCGGCGGCGTGCACAGCTACGCCGAATTCCTGGAGGCCATCGCCGACCCGAAGCACCCCGACCACGAGCAGATGCGGGAGTGGGCGGGGCCGTTCGACCCGGACGACTTCAACCCGGCGAAGGTCAAGTTCGACGACCCGGGGAAGCGGTGGAAGAAGGCGTTCCGCGACGAGCCTTGAATGCGATGGGTGAAACCGACCGCCCCGAACTTGCGATCGAGTCCTTCATACCACCTCAAGCCACGCCAAGCAGGCGCGAGAGATGGAGATACTGCCGCGACAGAAGGACGAACTCCACGCGACCTGGGAACCTGCGTCCCGCTCCTGGCGCAACGAAGGGAGACAGGTGGTTGCCGGGAAGGAGCAGGAACCTTTCCTCATCGCGACGGCAGTCTTCGAAGAACGCGCGCCACGGTAGGCATAGCGACGAGCACTGCCTGCGCGCAGCGTGGGCATCGCCATGGGCCACGGCTTTGCCGCCCCTCGGAAACCGTTCATTTCGGCAGCGGCCCCACCGGCACGTCGAACGTGACGTCCACGCCGACGGAAAGATTGTTGCTGCCGACCTCGAGACGCGGTTTGACAGTCTTGATAGTGCCGCTGACGCGGCTATCGCTGAGCTCCTTCAGCGTGATGACAAAACTGTCGTCGGTCATGCCGAACTGCGAGTCCTGGCCGGCGGCGTAGAAATCGTTGAGCATCAGCGTTTTGTCAGGGGACCAGGTGAAGGAAATCCCCTGCAGCTGCTTTTCCATGAACATGCCTGCCCAGGCGCCGGTGAACGCACCGGGCACGATACGCGCCCCCTCGAAAATCTTCAGCTGGTCCCGTAAGGGCCCTTCACCGATAGGCCGATCGGCTAACACCAACGCGATGTTTTTGCCGGTGGCTGTCACTGAATCAAAGGCGTAGGCGCGACCGTGCTTGAGCGCGATCGTTGTCTTGCCGACTGCGACAGTTCCTGCAACCACGGCTGTGGCGCCCGACTGCCAGGCCGCGGCAGGCGCGCTCAGGGCGGCCAGCATCAGGAGGTGCAGCGAACGCATCGGGCTCTCCTTACCGGTGTGGTTTCGTCGACCGCAGACTCTACCACGAGCGACGGGCGGGCCGGTGGCCCGTTGAGTTACGTCAACCCCGCCGCGCTTGCTCGATGGCGGCGATGTCGGTCTTCTCCATCGGCATCATCGCCTCGAAGGCGCGCTTTGTCTCACCGCCACCGATCTCCTGGCCCTACGTCTCCTCGCGCAGCACGGTGGAGAGTCCACATTATCGCCTATCGATGCGAAGCCAGTATTGGCTGTCACAATCAAGACCAGGCAGTTCCACAACCTTGAGCCCACGTCGGTTGCATTCGCAGCTGATCCACGCAAGCGAATGGCGAATGACTCCTGGCGTGCGCGACTCGTGACTGGTACCGACCCAGGACTCGCCCCCGTACTCATCGTCCTGTGACATCGCGGGTAGGTACGATGCCAGAAACACGCCCGTCGGCACAGTGTCGCGCTGAAATGAGTCGAGCGTTGTCTCGATGTGACGCTTGCTCGCATGCGTCCAGATCGAACCTGCGAGAAAGAAGTCGAATGTGGTCGCAAAGATCGACGAGTCGAACCGCGCGTTGAAATCGAATCGAGGTCGCTTCCGCTCGAGTTCGGCGGAGGGGAATAAGTATTGCTTACCGTATTCAACCCGTTGCCACGCGGGCTCGATTCCGCAATAGCAGTCCGAGTCGAGGAAATGAATGAGCCAATACGCGACGCGCAGACACCCACATCCGATGTCGAGGACCTTGGACTGTGGCGTCAGTCCGTGGTTTAGAAGTCGGACGAGCTGAGCACGACCACCTGCCTCGAACGTCTCACGGGGAACGCCCAGGAAACCATGGCGTTTCATCATCTCGTCCGCTCGAGTCTGTACCTTCGACACCCATCTCCTCCGATTGTGCCGGGCGCGTAGGCGCCATTGGTGTCCCAGCTACGGAGTCATTTTCCCGTCCGCGTCGTACAGCTCGAGCGCGCCGCGCTTCTTCATGATGTCGGTGATCTTCGCGTCGCCGACGGCCACGATCTGCAGCCTCGACGGATCCCAGTACTTGGACGCGGCCGCCTGCGCCTGCGCGGCGGTCACCGCGCTGACCCGCGCCGGATACTTGTCCCAGTAGTCCGCCGGCAGCCCGTACATCCAGCTCTGCACGTAGTAGCCGAGCAACTGCTCCGGCGACTCGAGTGAGAGCGCGAAGCCGGCGACGATGGCGCGCTTGTGGTCGTTCAGCTCGTTCTCCGGCACCGGCGTCGTGCGCATGGCCTCGATGTCGGCGAGCAGATCGGTCAGCGCGGCCTCGGTGACCTCGGTGCGCACGCTGGTGTTCGCCGACCACTGTCCGCGATGTTCTGTCGCGCTGAAGAAGCTGCCGACGCCGTAGGTGTAGCCCTTCTCCTCGCGCAGGTGCCGGAACAGCCGGCCCATCGCACCGCCGAGCACGCGATTGGCAACGGTCAGCGGCACGTAATCGGGATCGGTGCGCGTCATCGACTGAGCGCCTACGATGAAAGTCGTCTGCACCGAGTTGGGACGGGCCACGAGGTAGCCCTTGGCCGGTCCGGCCGCCGCCGGCTCGGTCACCTTCGACTTCGGCACACCGGCCTTCTTCCACGCCCCGAGCCGCGACTCGACGAGCTTGCGGGCGCCGGCAAGCGTGATGTCACCGGCAAACGCAATGAGCGCGTGATCGGGTACGAACCGCGTGCGATGGCACTCGACCATCGCGTCGCGCGTGATCGCATCGAGCGTCTCCGGTGTGGCTGACACCCTGCCAGCCGGGTGGTCGCCGAAGGCCACCTTCGAGAAGCGCTCCTGCGCCAGGAACTGGGGCTGGGTTCGCTGCTGGATCAGGCCGGCGCGGGTCCGGGTCTTCAGGCGTTCCCACTCATCCGCCGGGAACGACGGGTTCAGCAGGACGTCAGCTGCGAGCTCGAACAGCCGATCGAAGTTTTCGGCCAGCGCGCCGCCCGACAGCGTCGCCATTGTCGCGGAGGTGCCACTGCCGACGTTGAGGTTGGCCGCCATCGTCTCGAGCGCCTGCGAGATCTGCTGCGACGACTTCGTGGCCGTGCCCTCGCGCATCATCTGCGCGGCGAAGCCGCTCAGGCCGACCATCGCGGCCGGGTCGTAGTAGCCGCCGGCGCCGGGAATCATCAGCTGGAACGACACCCGCGGCAGCCGGTGATCCTCGAGCACCATCACCCGGAGCCCGTTGGCGAGCGTGGCTTCCTGCGGGTGCGGCAGCTTCACCTGCAGCACGGCGTCGGAGACGGGCGCCTTCCCCTTGGTCACCCTGCCGGCGCTCGAAGGGGGCTGCTGCGGGGGCGCCTGACCCAGCGCCGAATCGAGCGGGAGCAGCGTCGCCAGCGCGACGGCGAGCACAGCGGTGGTGGTCGTGCGCATCACAGGCCTCCCTTCGCCGGCGCGGCCTTCGGCTCCGTGATGACGACGGTGCGCCCGGTCTTCACGAGATACTGGCGTGCGACGCGCTGCACGTCCTCGGGCGTCACCTTCGCGATGCGCGCCGCGGTCGTGTTCAGCCGGCCCGGCTGATCGTAGAACAGCGCATCCTGGCCGAGCGCGATGGCGCGTCCGAGCACGGTGCCGAGACTGTTCACCAACTGGCTGCGGGCATTGTTGCGGGCCTTCTCCATTTCCCACGCCTCGATCGGCCCGGTCTTCACCCGCTCGATCTCGGCGTCGATCGCCGCTTCCAGGTCCGCGACCGCCTTGCCCGGCGCCACGGTGCCGATGACGCTGAACAGGCCCGGACCACGGTTCTCGTCCGAAAAGGCGCCGACGTTCGGCGCCAGTTGCTTCTGGCGCACGATCGCCTCGTAGAACCGCGACGACCGCCCGTTCGACAGGACCGTCGCCAGCACGCGGAGCGCATCGGCGTCCGGGCTCGAGCCTGGCGGGATCTTGAAAACCATGTCGAGGCGGGTCAGCCGGGCCAGGCTGTCTTCGATCGTCGTCCGGCGTTCCTCGGTCTGCGCCGGCTCGGTGACGGTCACGACCGGCGGCGCCGGCTGCGAGGGAATCGATTCGAAGTAGCGGCGCACCTTGTCGAGCGTCACCTTCGTGTCGACATCGCCGACGATGCTGAGCACGGCGTTGTTCGGGGCGTAGTAGGTCTTGAAGAACGACGCCACGTCGTCGACCGTCGCCGCGCTCAGGTCGGCCATCGAGCCGATGACCGAATGTTCGTAGGGAAAGTTGTCGTAGGCGAGCTCGTCGCGGACCTCGAACGTCTTGCCGTACGGCTGGTTGTCGACACCGAGCCGGCGCTCCTCCTGGACCGCCTGGCGCTGGTTCTCCAGGTTCGGCGCCGTGATCTCGAGCGAGCGCATCCGATCGGCTTCGAGGAAGAGCGCGAGATCGAGCTGATTGGCCGGCAAGATCTCGAAGTAGAGCGTGCGCTCCTTGTTGGTCGTCCCGTTCATCGAGCCACCGTTCGTGAAGATCAGATACGGATGCTCGCCAGGGCCGACATTCTCGGATCCCTTGAACATCATGTGCTCGAACAGATGCGCGAAGCCGGTCCGCCCCTTCCGCTCATCGCGTGACCCGACGTTGTAGTTGACGGCGATGGCAAAGACGGGCGCGGCGCGATCCTCCGAGATGATCACGCGGAGCCCGTTCTTGAGCTTCGTGTCGGAGAACGTGATCTCCTTGATTGCGGTCTGGGCGGCCGGTCTGGCCGTGCCGAAGACGGGGCCGAGGGCCAGCGCGGTCACGAGCAGACCCGCGGCCACCAATCGCCTGACTGATGCAGTCATGAGCGGTACCTCTAGTAGGGGGAGCACCAGCATACTCTCACTACCTCGCCTACGCGCATCTCACCGGCGACCCCAACAGGCCAACCGCTGCTGAGAAGGTGGAAGCCTACAACTCGTTCGTAGCTGCGTCGGGCACCTACGAGTTGTCGGGGCGGATTCTGAGGCTGGTTGCGCTCGTCCACCGGGAATGGCGCACCGTCCTCACCAGGGTGGCGCGAAGGCGACCATCAGATCGCAGCGGTTGATCTCGCGCGTCCCGGTTCTGACCCGAAGCCCTGTTGACACACACGCGCTCACAGAACGACCATCGGTCAGCCCGCGAGCGTTTTGGCGACGAGCCCGGCCACACCAACGGAGAACACTGCAATGACCGCGAAAACGGCAAGGCCCCGGACGGCCATGAGCCCGGACGAGAGTGTCAAGAAGGCCATCGAGCTGCTGCAGCGGATCAAGCACCTGTCGGCGTGAAGTTCTAGATGAACGTCAACGTGGCCTTGTCGATGCACCGCAGGGGAAACCTCGCTCGGTCGTTATCGTCGCTGACGCGCCCATGCGATTCCTCGCTCTTGCTGCCCTTGTGCTCGGTGGTTCGCTAGGCGCATCAGCGGCGCCTTGGAGCCTGGAGTTGAAGTGGGGTGACAGCATCCCGGCTGGGACCGTCTACTCCATCAGGCTCGAGAGCACAGGCGAGCTGCAGGCCGAACGAACGGGGCTCCCGTTCACAGACCAGGGACTGACCGTCGTCAGGCACAGCCAGAAACTCTCCGCTGACGCTGCGGCCGCGATCCTTGCCGCTGCTGAGCGCGCGGTCCGAGGCTCGGATCCTGAGAAGACCCAGGGCCGGATGGTCGGCGACGGTGGGTTTGCCAGCCTGCAGATTTGGGTGGGAACGGCCTCGCGTGGGGCCGGACTCTCGCATCTTTCGTCCCTGGACGAGGCTGGCAGCGCTTGGCGGGCCTTGTTCTCACGTCTCGAGGAAACGCTCCCGGACGGGTTCATCAAGTAGGCGACGTCGCAGTCCAATTCGCTCAATCGCCGGGCGTCCAGATGCGCGACGGTGCGGCGCCAGCCAGCGCCAGCATCAGCTCGTTCAGCCGCTTGACGAACGCCGCCGGATCCTCGATCTGCCCGCCCTCGGCGAGCGTGGCCTGGTCGAAGAGGATCTGGCTCCAGTCGTTGAACCTGACCGGATCGATCTCGTCGCTGAGCCGTTGCACGAGAGGATGCGCGGCGTTCACCTCGAGGATCGGCTTCGAGGCCGGCACCGCCTGGCCGGCGGCCTTCATCAGCCGTTCCAGGTTGGTGCTGAGGCCGTCCCGGCTGCTGACGAGGCACGCCGGCGATTCGGTCAGCCGCGTCGTCACCCGGACCGCGCTGGCCCGGTCGGCGAGAGCCGTCTGCATACGTTCGAGCAGCAGCGCATGTTCGCCCGACGGCTTGGTGTCCTCCGGCGTCGGCGCCTCGCCGCCGATGGGGCTGAGATCGAGGTCCTTGGCCGCCGCCGACTGCAGCGGCTTGCCGTCGAACTCGTGAAGCGACGAGGCCACCCACTCGTCGATGCGTTCGTGCAGCAGCAAGACCTCGACCCCGAGCTTGCCGAAGATCTCGAGATGGGGGCTGTGGCGGGCCGCGGCGTGACCGTCGGCTGTGATGTAGTAGATGGCGGTCTGGCCGTCCTTCATCCGGCCGACGTAGTCGGCCAGCGAGACGGTCTGCTCGTCGCCCGGTTGGTGGGTCGACGAGAATCGCAGCAGCCTGGCCAGGCGCTCGCGGTTGGCCTGATCCTCGGGAATGCCTTCCTTCAGCACTCGGCCGAACGCCTTCCAGAACGTCTCGTATTTGGGCGTGTCCTTCTCGGCCAGGTCTTCGAGCATGGCCAGCACCCGCTTGGTCGCGGCCGACCGGATGGCCTGCACGTCCTTGGACTGCTGCAGGATCTCGCGTGACACGTTGAGCGGCAGGTCGTTCGAGTCGACGACGCCGCGCACGAACCGCAGGTAGGCCGGCATCAGCTGCTCGGCGTCGTCCATGATGAACACCCGACGCACGTAGAGCTTGATGCCGCGACGATGGTCGCGATCCCACAGGTCGAACGGCGCCCGCGCCGGCAAGTAGAGGAGCACCGTGAACTCCTGCCGCCCCTCGACCTTGGCGTGCGTGTAGGCGAGCGGCGCATCCACGTCGTGGGCGACGTGCTTGTACAGCTCGTGGTACTGCTCCTCGGTGATCTCGCTCTTGGGCCGGGCCCAGAGCGCAGACGCGCGGTTGACCTGCTCGTCGTCGTCGGTGACCACCTGGGCCTTCGCCTCGCTGTCCCACCGCTCCTGCTTCATCAGGATGGGGATGGCAATGTGGTCGGAGTACTTACGCAGGATCTCCCGCAGACGGTGGCCCGACAGCAGCTCGTTCTCGTCGGGCCGCAGGTGCAGGGTGACGTCGGTCCCCCGGGTAACCTTCTCGACGGCTTCGACCGTATAGCTGCCTTCTCCCGTGCTCTCCCAGCGGACGCCGTGCGCGGAGGTCAGGCCGGCGCGCCGGGTGACGAGGGTGACCCGGTCGGCGACGATGAAAGCCGCGTAGAAGCCGACGCCGAACTGGCCAATGAGGTGCGCGTCCTTGGCGCGGTCGGCGGTCAGCTGCGCGAGGAACTCGCGCGTCCCCGACTTGGCGATGGTGCCGATGTTGTCGACGACGTCCTGCCGGGACATGCCGATGCCGTTGTCGGACACCGTGATCGTCCGCGCCGCCGCGTCGTAGCCGACCCGGATGAGAGGCTCCGGGCCGTCTTCG
>JANOIR010000581.1:0-48634 GCA_031407765.1 Vicinamibacteraceae bacterium | reverse complement strand
GGGGGGCGGCGCTCCCGGGGGGGCCCGCGGGCCGCCCTTGAGCGTGCCGGCTGCTATTCGCCGCGCTGGGCGCGCGGCGGCGCCGACCCGCGGGCGGCGGGTATGCACGCCTTGATGCGTGCGACAGCCTCGCCGACGTCGTCGGTGAGGCAGAGCAGCGATCGATAGTCTTCGGCGGCGGCCAGCTGCTGCAGCAGCGGATACACCGGTTTGGTGTGCTGCCAGTAGCGCGTGCCGAGGAAGATCATCGGGCTGGCGAAGCCGGCGGTGCGGTAGTGGTTCTGCGCCGCGTCCTGGAAGATCTCCTGGATCGTGCCGGCGCTGCCCGGCGCGAAGACGACGCCGTGCGTGGCGATGGTGAGCAGCCCGTCCTCGCGCTCGCTGTTGGCGAAGTACTTGGCGATCGCCGTCGGGAACACGTTCGACGGTTCGTGCCCGTAGTGCCAGGTCGGCACGCCGATGCTCAACCCCGGCCGGCCGCCGTCGAAGCGGCGCCGGACTTCGAGCGCGACGTCGAGCCACGGCTCGACCGGCGTGTGCAGCGGGGCATGGGCGAGGATGGCGATGGCGGTGTCGAGATCCTCGTCGCGGCGCCCGGCGTGCCAGGCGCCCAGGTGCGCCGCTTCCATCGCTCCCGGTCCGCCGCCGGTCACGACGACGATGTTGGCGCGAGCCAGCCCGCGGCCGAGCAGGGCCACGGCGCGGTATTCCTCGGCGTCACGGGCCAGCCGATGGCCGCCCATGATGGCGACGACGCGGTGCCCGGCCAGCGCCTCCTCGAGCGCGTCGGACATGCCGTGATCGTGGAGCCTTCGGTAGAGCGATTCGAGGATGCTCGGCGGGTTCGATCGCCCGGTGGCGCAGAAATGGGCGTAGATCCGCGCGTCGCGCGTCGCGGCGTAGCCGCCGGGCACGCCGGCCACATAACCGGCGTAGAGATCCTGCTCGACCGAGTAGAGACTGCCGCGGAACGGGTCGTAGGGGATGCCCTCCGGCCGGGGCACCACCAGCGCCTTGTCGGCGAGGGCGTGGGTGCTCACCGCCGCTTCGAGCAGGCAGCCGAGGAAGGCCGATCCCGTCAGGCGGCCCGCCGTCAGCGCCGCGGTGTGCAGGCGCAGGTCGAGGCCCTGGAAGACGCAGTGAGTGAGCGCCCGCCCGTCGCGCAGGTGCGCGTCCAGCTTGGCGATGCTCTCGAACTCGAGTGGCGGCTGGTCTCCGATCATGCGCGTGGCGGCGTCCCCTTCCCGTCGGTCGGTGGCATCGGCGGCGCCGCGCCCGTGCGGTAGCTTGCGCGGTAGCGATCCGCGCGGTACGTGCCGAGGGTCCATTCGACGGGCCGCCCCTGCCGCCCGTAGACCACGCGCCGGGCGATCAGGACCGGATCGGTGGCGGCGATGCGGAAGAGGCGGGCCATCGTCCGCCCGGCCGCTCCAGCCTCGACTTCTTCTGCGTAGCCACTGAGCGCGTGGCCGTGGTCCTCGATCAGGATGCGATACAGAGAATCGGCCGCCAGGTCGCGGCGGAACAGCGTCGGACAGACCGCTACAGGGACAGCGGTCAGCTCATGGCACATCGGCGCGGCATCGGCGAAGCGCAGGCGCTCGACGAAGAACACCGGCTCGCCCTCGGCGACGCCGAGGCGGCTGGCGAGCGCCGAATCGGCCTGACCACGGTCGAAGCGCAGCATCCGCGTCGATGCCGTGAGCCCGTGCTGACGAGCCATCGCCGTGAACCCGAGCGGCGCAGGCGCGCCGTGCAGGTCGAGCTTTCGCCGGGCGACGTAGACGCCGCGTCCGCGGACGACGTACAGGAGCCCTTCCTGGCGCAACACCAGCACCGCGTTGCGCGCGGTCATGCGGCTGACGCCGTGCCGTGCGGCGAGCTCGGTTTCGGAGGGCGCGGCGGAGCCGGGCGCCAATGCCAGCACGTCCTGTCGGAGCGCCTCGAGGACCCTCAGATAGGGATAGGCCGGTTGGGATGCCTCGCGCCTGCGTTGCATGCGTCGTGCTGGCCGGCGAGTATATGCGCTTTCGTCGCCGCACGGGCGAGCCGCGACTGTCGGCACGAACGACGTCTCGTTCGTGACCTCCGTGGTGTACAAGTCTTGCTTTGCGCGCGGCACTTTTTTCTGGAGGCATCGTGTTCAAGGAATTCCGCGAGTTCGCCGTGAAGGGCAACGTCGTCGACCTGGCGATCGGCGTCATCATCGGCGGCGCCTTCGGCGCGATCGTCGGGTCGCTGGTCGCCGACATGGTGATGCCGCCGCTGGGACTGCTGCTCGGCGGCGTCGACTTCAAGGACTTCTTCGTGGTGCTGCGGCCGGGTGATATCGCGCCGCCCCCCTACTTGACGCTGGATGCGGCCAAGGCCGCGCACGCCGTCACGCTGAACTACGGCCTGTTCGTGAACGCCGTCCTCAACTTCCTCATCGTGGCCTGGGCCATCTTCCTGCTCGTGCGGGCCATGAACCGGCTGCGCCGGCAGGAGGCGGTGGCCCCGACCGTCGTGCCCGTGCCCTCTGCGGAAGAGGCGCTGCTCGCCGAGATCCGCGACCTGCTCAAGGCCCGCGCCTGACACCGGGTGCCTGAGTAGAAGCAGCGCCGATACGTGTCATCACGATTTTGAATGGTCCTTCCGCGGTTGGCGCGCCGCTCCTCACACTTTCGTATGGGAACTCACGGTTTCGTGTATTGACACTCGCGGCGGGCCAGCGCAGGCTATTCACCCTGCGGTCCACGATGCTGCCCGAGTCCCCCTCTCGCCGGCGCTTCCTCGAAACCGCTGCGGCGCTGCCCATCGCCGCTGCGACGGCCGTGTCCGTGCACGCGCAAGGCTCGACCGCGTCTGGCGCGGGCGCGATGCCCAAGCGCGCGGTCCTGATCTCGATGCTGCCCGCCGGTCCGTTCGCGGACCGGTTCGCGGCAGCGAAGGCCGCCGGCTTCGAAGCCATCGAGATGCAGACGCTCACGGATCCTGCCGAGGTCGAGGCCGCGAAAGCGGCATCCGCATCGACCGGCGTCGCGATCCACTCCGTGATGAACATGGAGCACTGGCGCTCGCCGCTGTCGAGCGCCGACCCAGCCATTGTCGCCAAGAGCGTCGCCGGCATGGAGACCTCGCTCCGCAACGCCAAGGCGTGGGGCGCCGGCGTGGTGCTGCTCGTACCCGCGGTGGTCGATCCGCAGACGTCGTACAAGGACGCCTGGTCGCGCTCGCAGCGCGTGATCAAGGAGCGCCTCCTGCCGCTCGCCGCCGAGCTGAAGGTGGTGATCGCCGTCGAGGAGGTCTGGAACCGCTTCCTCCTCAGCCCGCTCGAGATGGCGCGCTACGTCGACGAGCTCGATTCGCCGTGGGCCAAGGCCTACTTCGACGTCGGCAACGTCGTCCTTTACGGCTACCCGCAGGACTGGATTCGCACGCTGGGGCCCCGCATCGTCCGCGTGCACCTCAAGGACTTCTCCATGGACCGCGGCAAGGGCACCTTCGCCTGGAAGAACCTCGGTGAAGGTGACATCGACTGGCCGGCGGTGCGCCAGGCCTTGGCCGACATTGGGTATGCCGGCTACGTGACGACCGAGCTGTCGGGCGGCGACGCCGCCTACCTCGCCGACGTCTCGGCCCGCGTGACGCGCTGGCTCACGACCTCGCGACCCGTCTGACCCTGGAGGAGGCCCCTATGAACCCCACACCGGCGCCGGTCCTTCGCAAGAAATACGCGGACTTGACCAAGATCGCCAACGACCTCGGCATCATCAACTTCGACATCGTCGAGGAGGCCGGCAAGCTGCAGCTCACCGGTACAGCCAGCTATCAGCTGGCGAAGGACGAGCTGTGGAATGCGATCAAGCGGCACACCGGATGGCAGGACGAACTGGTCGCGGACATCAAGGTCGCCAACACCGACCTGCACGGACAGTACACGGTGAAGGGCGGTGACTCGCTGTCCAAGATCGCCCGCTACATCTACGGCGACGCCAGCGCGTTCCAGAAGATCTTCGACGCCAACCGCGACATCCTGAAGACGCCGGACGTCATCCACCCCGGCCAGATCCTGAAGATCCCGCGCGGCTAGCCGCGGCGGAGCGCTGTCGATCAAAGGGCTCGGCGGTCTGCCGGGCCCTTCGTGCGTACGGAGGTCATTTGGACCAGGGCCCGTGCCGACGCGCCGACTGGATGATGGCGACGATCGATGCCCCGGCGCCGGCTCCGATGCCGCCGACGACCGTACCGTTGAAGCCCGCGGTGAAGTCGTCGAAGACGGCGTCGTCGCCTGGGAGGTAGCCGATGAGGAACCCGGAACCGAAGCCGACCATCGCGGCGGTCCAGACGGGGTGGCGCTGGACCCAATTGCGCCGGCCGGGTGACTGCTGCAGGCTGGCTATCGACGACGCGACGCCCGACTCTGCCGTGGTCAGCCGCGCGACCTCGACGCGGACGCTGGTCCGAATCGGCGTGGCACGCTCGACGTCGGAGGCGCCGTCCGTAGCGAAGGCGGGCGAGGTGACGGCCAGCATGGCCAACACCATCCAGGACAGTATGCGGATCATGACGATCTCCTCGCGCGGCGGAAGCGTGGGAGGACGTGAGCGGGGCCGCGCACCTGGACTGCGAGATCGCCGCGGTGATCGGCTCACGCCGCCGCCGCAGCGGCGACACGAGCGTCGCCGAGGTGCACGGGCTCGTCCGAGCCCCTCTAGCAGCCCGTGGTGAAAGGGCCGCGGCATTCGACGGGCGATGCATCCCGGCGCTCGGCGTTGCTCATCGGTCGAATATCCCCGATATTCTCCCTCTTCGCGCCTGGATCGCCGGGCGCCTCGCCCGTCTCGGTGCCACGCGTCCCTTTCACCACGGGCTGCTAGTCCTGGAAGTAGGCGATCACCAGCAGTACGATCAGCGCCGCCAGGACCGCGAGCGCGATCTTCACCCAGCTGTAGGGGTGCTTGCCGGCGATGCGGCCGGTCTGGCCGTTGACCAGCACCTGGAACGTGCGCGAGCCGTAGTTGTAGGCGACGATCCAGAGCGGCACGAGCACGTGCTTGAAGGTCTGCTGGCTGTAGTCGGCATCGACCTGCAGGTTGCGCTGGGTGTCGCCGGGGACCTGGGCCGAGCAGAGCTGCCGGACCGTCGTGTCCATGCGCGTCCGCGCGGCCTGCGCAGCGGCGACGAGATCGATCTGGTACTGCTCGACGACCCAGCCCGACACGTAGCCGGCATCGTAGGGGACGAGCGACTGCGTCGCGAACGGCTCGACCTTGCGCAGCAGGTCGGCCGGGACGCCCTGCGTGGCCGGCACGAGCTCGTCGTCGAAGAAGTGATTGAGGGCGCCCGCGGCCGGCTCCCAGCGGACCTTGCGCACCTGCTGGGTCTTGTTCCCGCGCCGTTCGGTCACGTAGTAGTAGTGGCCCGCTTCCGCCTGCCAGCGCGCGGCAACCTGGGCGTCGAACGTCCAGTAGGGGATGTAGAGCCCGTGCACCTTGTCGGTGAGCGCGGCGTTCTTCATCCGGTTGGGCGCGAACCAGCGGCTGCCGTACCAGCGGCGCAGGTCCTCGCGCACCTTCGCCTCGGGCACGACGAACGGCAGCACGCTCTCGGGCACGATCGGCGCCCGCACCGCGCTTTGCGGGATGATCTTCGGCGAGCCGCAGAACTCGCAGTTCTGGGCGACGCGACCCGGCGCGAACAGCGTGATCGCCTTGCAGCTCTGGCACTGCACCGACACGCGATCCGCCTCCCAGCCCTTCTTGTCGTCCGGGACGGCGCGCAGCGCGGCCGCGAGGTCGTGCTCCTTGATGATGCTGCCGTCCGAGGCGAGCTCCACCGGAGAGACCGCGCCGCAGTAGGGGCACACGAGCGCCTTCTGCGCGGCGTTCCAGTTGGCCATTGCCCCGCAGGCGGGGCAGGCGTGCTTGTCGAGAGCGGCGACGTCGACCATTGGCGAGATCGGGCGGGCGGCATCGGCGGGCTCCGCCAGGGAGCCCGCCGCACGTCCGTCCTAGTGTCCTGTCCGCGTGATTCGCCGCAGAATTCCCGGGCGGGGCATCCCGCCTGGCTGCGTTACTCGTCGCTCAGATATCCCCAATATCCTCACTCCTCGCGCCTTGCCAGCCGGGCGCCGCGCTCCGGGACTTCTGCCACGTATCACGCGGACAGGACACTAGTTGGCGAGGAACTGATCGAGCGCGGCGCGGGTGATGCGGAAGGCGGTGCCGATCTTCTTGGCCTTGAGATCGCCGGCTTCGATGCTGGCCATCACGTCGGCTTCGGTGACGCCGAGCGCCTTGGCGGCATCGGCCGGCGTCAGCAGCTCGGGAATCCCTGGCGGCACCGGCGGCGGCGTTGTGGCCGGGGCGCCGGCGGCCGGCGTCGCCGCCGTGAAGCCCTGGTCCTTGATCATCTGCTGCGCGATGGCCATGCCGACGGCGAGCTCGGTGGCGGCGCCGCCGGAGCTGCCGCCCTTGGCCATGCCTTCGGCCATCTGGAACTTGACGTAGTCGTTCAGGTTGCCGATCGCGCTCATGCTCGAGCGCTTGTCGATCGCCGCTTCCACTTCCGGCGGCACCGACGTGTTCTCGAGGATGAAGCTGCAGATCTCGATGCCGTACTTGGCCTGGACCAGCGGGTTGATGAGCGGCAGAAGCGCCTCGCCCATCTCCTGGAAGCGTGTCGCCAGGTCGAGCACCGGAATCTTCGCGGTCGCGAGCGCGTCGCTGAACACGCTGACCAGCCGCGAGCGCATCGTCTCGCTGAACTCGTCGAGGCGGAAGTTGTGGTCGGAGCCGGCCACTTCCCTCAGGAACAGCTTGGGGTCGACGATGCGGAAGTCGAAGGTCCCGAAGGCGCGCACGCGCACGATGCCGAAATCGGCGTCGCGCACCATGATCGGGTTCGAGGTGCCCCACTTGTTGCCGGTGAACAGGCGCGAGGTGACGAAGTAGACGTCGGCCTTGAACGGCGACTCGAACGCGTACTTCCACGACTTGAGATTGGTGAGGATCGGGATGTTGTCGGTCGTCAGCGTGTGCTTGCCGGGACCGAAGGTGTCGCCGAACTCGCCGGTGTAGACGAACTGGACGACCTGCGACTCGCGCACGATCAGCTGCGCGCCGTTCTTGATTTCCTTGTCGTCGTCCGGGAAGCGATACGACAGCGTGTCGCGCGAATCATCGGTCCACTCGATGATGTCGATGAACTGCCGCTTCAAAAAGTCCATCAAAGCCATGTCGTCTCTCTCCTCGGTCCAGCGTGCCGTGCGCCTGCGCGCGAATGCAACCGCATTCTACTCGGGACACTCCCGTCACGCTGTCGTGATCGAATTACGAACGCCAGCCTGCAGGGTTCCGCGGCCGGCGAGGCGGCCGGTCGCCCAGGCCCACGCGAAGTTGTGGCCGCCGATCGGGCCGAACGCATCGAGCAGCTCGCCGCAGAGGAAGAGTCCGGGATGCCGGCGGCACTCCATCGTGCGCGGATCGACCTCCTCGAGTGCCACGCCACCGCCCGTCACCTCGGCCTTGCGGAAGCCTTCGTCGCCGGTCCACGGCAGCGGGTAGCGGCAGAGCCGCTCGACCAGCGCCAGCCGCTGCTCGCGCCGCAGCGTCGCCACGCGCTGATCGGCGTCGAGCCCGGCTTCGGCGACGAGCTGCTGGGCCAGGCGATCCGGGATCGTGGCGCGCAGCCGTGAGACCACGAGGCCGTCGCCGCCCTGCAGCGTCGCGTGCCACGCGGCGTCGTCGTTGGCACTCCACTGCGCGAGAATCGGCTGCGGGCGTCCGGCCGCCGCGGCGCGCACCGCGTGGTGCGAGACGTCGAGCACGGCCGGACCGCTGTAGCCGCGGTGGGTGAAGAGGAAGCCGCCCGACGAGGACGCCTTGGTTCCGGCGACGCGCAGCGTCACCGGCAGCGACACGCCCGCCAGTGTCGCGTGGATGGCCGGCGCGGCGGTGAGCGGCGTCAGCGCGGCGTAGGGCGCGTGGACGCGGATGCCCAGCGCCTCGAGCAGCCCGAGACCGGCGCCGTCGCTGCCGGTTTGCGGGACCGAGCAGCCGCCCGTGGCCATCACCACGGCGCGGGCGTCGAGCGTATGACCGCCCGCGAGGGCGATCGACCAGCCGCCGCCGCTGGCCGGCGTCAGGCTGGTGACGCGGGCGTCGACGCTGAAGGCGGCGCCGCGGCGCCGCGCCAGCGCGACCAGGCCGTCGCGGACGTCGCGAGCGCGATTCGAGGTGGGGAAGTACTTGCGGGAGTCGGCCTCGAGCGTCAGCAGGACGCCGACCTCCTCCTCGAAGAACCGGTGCTGTTCGGCGAGCGGCCAGGATCGCAGCAGGTGGCGGACGAGATGCGCCGGCCCGTCGCTGACGAAGCGGGCCGGTTCCAGCGCCTGCGGCAGGATGTTGCAGCGGCCGCCGCCGCTGATCAGGATCTTGCGGCCGCCGTCCGACGTGCTCTCGAGCACGACCACCTGGACACCGTGTCCAGCGGCGTGGATCGCGGCGGCCAGCCCGGCGGCGCCGGCCCCGACCACGACGATCGGGTCGGATTCGCCGAAACGGCCACGCATCTCGCGCATCATATGGCACATGGAGTTGACTGGTGCCGTGGCGATCATCACCGGGGGTAAGCGCATCGGTCGCGTCGTGGCGCGGGAGCTCGCCCTGCGTGGCGCCGACCTCGTCCTGTCCTATCGCGGCTCGAAAGCCGAGGCCGAGGCGACCGTTGCCGACGTCGAGGCCGCCGGCCGCCGGGCGACCATCGTCCAGGCCGACGTCGCCGATCCAGCCGACTGCGCGGCCATCGTCGACCATGCCGTGCGAACGTTCGGCACGGTGAACGTCCTGGTCAACATGGCGTCGATCTACCGATCGAAACCGCTGGACGACGTGACGCCGGAGTACTGGGCCGCCGATCTCGACGTCAACCTGCGCTCGGCGTTCCTGTGCGCGCACGCGGCGATCCCGCACATGCGGAGCGCCGGCGGCGGACGCATCGTCAACTTCGCCGACTGGCTGGCGCGCAGCGGTAGGCCGCACTACACCGGCTTCACCTCCTACTACGTCGCCAAGGCCGGCGTCATCGCGCTCACCGAAGCCCTGGCGCTGGAGACCGCCAGGGACCGTATCCTGGTCAACGCCATCGCGCCCGGTCCGATCGTGCCCCCGCCGGACATGACGCCGGAGGAAATCGCCGAGGTCGCCGCGGCCACGCCGCTGCGCCGGTGGGGCGGCGAGCTCGAGATCGCCCGCGCCGTCGTCTTCCTCTGCGAGACCGAGTTCGTGACCGGCGAGACGATCCGCGTCGACGGCGGCCGCCACCTCGAGTAGCGCGCCGGCACCATCATCGCGTCCGCGCTGGACGCACGCTCCGGAGTCGAGGTTGAAGACGACTCCGGAGTCGAAATTGAGGACGACTCTGGAGTCGACCGGGGCGCGCAGGAGCCAGAAAAATGAGCGGACGGGTCAGCGGGGTTCGTGCCCTCGTCACGGGCAGCAGCAAGGGGATCGGCCGCGGCGTGGCGCTGCGCCTGGCGCAGGAAGGCGCCGACGTCGTCGTCAACTACAACTCCGATCCGGGCGGCGCCGAGGAAGCCGTCGCCGAGATCCGGGCCCTCGGCCGCACGGCGGTGGCGCTCAAAGGCAACGTCGGCAGCGTGGGCGACGTCCGCACGCTCGTGGCCGAGAGCGCCCAGGCCCTGGGCGGGCTGGATGTGCTGGTGAACAACGCCGGCATCGAACGGCACGCGCCGTTCTGGGAGGTCACCGAGAGCGACTTCGACGCCGTGCTGAACGTGAACCTGAAGGGCGTCTTCTTCGCCACCCAGGCGTTCGTCCAGCATTGCCGCGCTGCCGCTCAGCCAGGACGCATCATCAACATGTCCTCGGTGCACGAGGAGCTCGCCTTCCCGAACTTCGCCGCGTATTGCGCCGCCAAGGGCGGCCTGCGGATGCTGACGCGCACGCTGGCGGTCGAACTGGGGCCGCTCGGGATCACGATCAACAACATCGCGCCGGGCGCCATCGAGACACCGATCAATGCCACGCTGCTGAACGATCCGGTCAAGCTGGGTGCCTTGAAGCGGCAGATCCCCCTCGGTCGCCTCGGCACGCCGGGCGACGTGTCGGCGCTGGTGGTGTTCCTCGCGTCGGCCGAATCCGCCTACGTCACCGGCTCGACCTACGTCGTCGACGGCGGCCTCACCGTGTTCTACGAGGAGCAGTAGGAGCGGCCAGCCGGATCGCCCGCTCGACCGGGGCCAGGCCGGGCTCGAGATCGAGGCCCTCGGGCGAAGCCGGCAACAGCGGCGGCTGGGCGATGAACCTCGGCTGCGTGCCGCGGTGCGGCTGCGCGGCGTGGACCAGGAACGGATGACACAGGTAGACCGTGCCCGCATCCCCCGTCGCGAGCACTTCGCGGCAGGACTCGGTGGCCGCGAAGCCGTCGGCGGCGAGCTCGCGCAGTGACAGCCCGTCGTCACCGGCCGGCGCCAGCGTGCGCGCGACATCGAGGTGCGAACCAACCCGGATCCGCGTCGGCGCGTCAGCGTCGCCGACATCCGAGAACAGGAACAGCATCAGCAGGGCGCGGCCTCTCGAGCGGACGTTGGCGCGCCAGTTCATGAAATCGGGATCGTCGAACCCGAAGCTGACGTCGACGTGCCAGCCGGCATCACCCGGATCGTCGGGCGACGGGAAACGAACCGGGAAGGTGCCCAGGCTGTCGCGCCGCAGCCATCGTCCGGGCCCGACGAGGCGATCGAAGGCGTCGTGCAGGATCGGCGTGTTGGCGGCGGCGACGAACGGCGCCTGCGCGTACATGCCCAGGCGGATCACCGGCCGGGTCCAGGTGGCTGGCTGATCCGGATCGCAGCCGGTATCGCGCCACAGGATGGCGCGGGCGGCATCGGCGACGGCGCGTGGAAACGCGCGATCGATGCGCACGAAACCGTCCTCGACGAACCGGTCGATCGGTGCGGGAGTCGACATCGCCACACGATCGCACGGATGCCTCAATCGGGACCGGGATTCGACTTCAAACGCGATGCGGCGCCTTCTCCACTCTGCTGCAGCAGCTTGGCGACCAGCGCCGTCCACCCTGTCTGATGCGACGCCCCGATGCCATGACCGTCGTCGCCGTGGAAGTACTCGTGGAACGGCACGTAGTCGCGCCAGTGCGGATCGTGCTGGAAGCGCTCGACGCCGCCGAAGACGGGCCGCCGGCCGGCCGCGTCGCGCAGGAAGATGCGCGACAGGCGCTGCGACAGCTCGGTTGCCACTTCGTCGAGCGTCAGCATCGTGCCCGACCCGGTCGGGCATTCGACGCGCAGGCCGTCGCCGAAGTAGTGATGGAACTTCTGCAGCGCTTCGACCAGCAGGAAATTGACGGGGAACCAAACCGGGCCGCGCCAGTTCGAGTTGCCGCCGAAGAGGCCCGTGGAGGATTCGCCCGGCTCGTAGTCGACGCGATGCACGTGGCCGTCGAGCGGCAGCAGGTAGGGCTGGTCCTTGTGGACGCGTGACAGCGCCCGGATACCGTACGGCGACAGGAACTCGCGCTCGTCGAGCAGCCGCGCCAGGACGCGCGTCAGGCGATCGGCGGTGACGACCGACAGCAGCGTCCGCGACTCGTGACCGGGCGTCTGCATGCAGGCGACGTTGTCGGTGAGGTCTGGCCGGTGCGTGACGAACCACTCGAGACGTCGCTTGAAGCCGGCGAGCTTGTCGAGCCGCTCGGGCTCGAGCGTCTCCACCGCGAACAGGGGGATCAGCCCGACCATCGAGCGGATTCTGAGCGGATGTCGCGTGCCGTCCGGCAGGTTCAGGTTGTCGTAAAAGAACCCGTCGACGTCGTCCCACAGATCGAGCTGCGTGGCCTTGCCCTGGTGGCCCATCGCGTGCGCGATGAACAGGAAGTGCTCCCAGAATTTGCTGGCGAGATCCTCGTAGGCCGGGTTCACGTCGGCCAGCTCCATCGCCATCGCCAGCAGGTTCAGCGAGTACATCGCCATCCAGCTGGTGCCGTCCGACTGCTCGAGGAAGCCGCCCGTCGGCAGTGGCGCCGATCGATCGAAGACGCCGATGTTGTCGAGGCCGAGGAAGCCGCCTTCAAAGACATTGGCGCCGCGCGCGTCCTTGCGGTTCACCCACCAGGTGAAGTTCAGGAGCAGCTTCTGGAAGACGCGCTCGAGAAAGACGCGGTCCCCCGTGCCGGTGCGCTTGGCGTCGATCTTGTACACGCGCCAGGCGGCCCAGGCGTGCACCGGCGGGTTGACGTCGTCGAGGGCCCACTCGTATGCCGGCAGCTGTCCGTTCGGGTGCATGTACCACTCGCGCAGCATCAGCACGAGCTGATCCTTCGCCAGGTCGGCGTCGACCAGCGCCAGCGGCACGCAGTGGAACGCCAGGTCCCACGCCGCATACCACGGGTACTCCCACTTGTCGGGCATCGAGACGACGTCCGCGTTGAAGAGGTGTCCCCACTTGGCATTGCGGCCATGGGCGCGCCCGGGCGGCGGCGCCGGCTGCGCCGGGTCGCCTTCGAGCCAGGTCTTCACGACATAGTGGTAGTACTGCTTCGACCACAGCAACCCGGCCAGGCTCTGGCGCATGACCGCGCGGGCGTC
The DNA here is from genome assembly GCA_031407765.1 of Vicinamibacteraceae bacterium. Classification (GTDB taxonomy): domain Bacteria; phylum Acidobacteriota; class Vicinamibacteria; order Vicinamibacterales; family Vicinamibacteraceae; genus JBDSLU01. Next base: position 36,024 of record JANOIR010000581.1, on the reverse strand, counting down.
GTCGCTCAGATCGGGCGGAATCACCGTCGCATAGAACTCGTCGGCTTCGCGTTGGCGCTCCGTCATCGTCGCCTCGAAGTCGGCGAACGGCGACGCCGCGGCGAAGTTCTCGGGACCGCGCGGCGAGAAGCGCAGGCGGACGCAGGCCGACGCGCCGGGTGCGATCGTCATCGCGTAGTCCGCCGCGGCCTTGGTGCCGATGCGCGCCGGGTTGACGGCGTCGGTGTGGCCGTGGACGACGGCCTCGTCGATGCCGTCTTTGGCGTAGCGCGGTCCGGCGGTGCCGAACAGCCGCATCGCGTTGGTCTCGTTGTCGGTGAAGAGCAGCGCCGGCTCGCCCTCGGCGTAGAGCCAGCGGCGGCCGTATCGCCGCGTCTCTGCGGCGATGGTGGCGCAGCCCTGGACCGCCGGCCGCGCCTCGAGGTGCCCGCGCTCCGGGCGATCGCTCCAGGCCCACGTGTTGCGAAACCAGATCGTCGGCAGCACGCGCACCGTCGCCGGATCGGGACCGCGATTGATCACCGTGATCTGCATCAGGAGGTCTTCGGCGTCGACCTTGGCGTACTCGACGAAGACGTCGAAGTAGCGGTCGCCCTCGAAGGCGCCGGTGTCGATCAGCTCGTACTCCGGGACGTCACGGCCGCGGCGGCGGTTCTCGTCGACCAGGTTGTCGTACGGAAAGGCCGCCTGCGGGTACTTGTAAAGCATCCGCATGAACGAGTGGGTCGGCGTCGAGTCGAGGTGGAAGTAGTACTCCTTGACGTCCTCGCCGTGGTTGCCTTCGGGCCCAGTCAGGCCGAACAGCCGTTCTTTGAGGATGGCGTCGCGTCCGTTCCAGAGCGCCAGGCCGAGGCACACTTCCTGGTGTCGATCGCAGATCGCGGCGAGGCCGTCCTCGTTCCAGCGGTAGGCGCGCGAGCGCGCGTGGTCGTGCGGCAGGTAGGCCCAGGCGTCGCCGTCCGGGCTGTAGTCCTCGCGGACGGTGCCCCAGGCGCGGTCACTCACGTACGGCCCCCAGCGCTTCCAGTGTGTGGTGCGCGTGCGCGCGTCGTCGAGGCGGCGGTGTTCGGCGGTCATCATGGGCCCAGACACGTTACACTCGCCGGCGCATGAGCGTGTTCGACGAGGAGCCCGCCCCGCGCTCGCGACGGGGCCCCATGCTGCTGGTGGTGTTCGCCGGCGCGGCCGTGGCGATGGCCGGTGCCTGGTTCGTGCTGTCACGGCGCCAGCCGCCACCGCCGGTGGAGGCGAGCCGTCCGGGGCCAACCCGTCCGCGTCCGGAGCCGAAACGCACGCCGACGCCATCCCGCGAGACGCCGGCCGCGACCGATCGGCCCGCCGCGGCCCGCGACGCCTCCGCCGCGGATCCCGGGCCCGCCGACACTGCCGCGCCGGCCCGCACCGGCGGTGTCCTCCGCGTGCGCAGCGACGTGCCCGGTGCGTCCGTCTTCCTCGATCGCAAGTTCCTCGGCAACACGCCGCTCGACGTCGACGGCCTGAGCGCGGGCTCGCATCGGCTGAATGTCTCGGTGGACGGCTACGAAGGGCACGCCCAGGCGGTCGACATCGGCGACACGCCGGCCGACGTCGACGTGCGCTTCAAGGAGGTCCGGCTGAACGCCGCCGTCCCCGTGGTGCACAAGCACGGGATGGGGTCGTGCAGCGGGCGGCTGGTCGCCGACACGGCGGGGCTGCGCTACGACACGGCGAACGCCAGCGACGCGTTCGCGGTGCCCTTCGCCGATCTCGAGGGCTTCTCGGTCGACTATCTCAAGAAGTCGCTGCGGGTGAAACGCCGCGGCGGCAAGACCTGGAACTTCGAGGATCCGAACGGCCAGTCGGATCCGCTGTTCGTGTTCCACCGCGACGTCGAGAAGGCTCGCGCCCGGCTCGCCGCGAGATAGGCCGGCGGCGGGCACCGCGAGGACATCGATGGAGCTTGACCCCGCGCTCATCGCTGCTCCGGCGACCAGCCCGTTCCGGACGCCGACCGGCGCCGTCCCGGCACCGGCCCTGGCGGCCGGCTCGCGCGCGTCGCGGGTCGTCGAGCTCGTCAGCGTCGTCGCCGCGTCGGCAACCCTCACGCTGTTGATCGTCCGCCTCTGCCCGGCGGTGGGTTTGGCCTGGTGGCTGCCGCTCGTCGTGCTGACCGCCGGCGTCGTCGCCGATCTCATGTCCGGCGTCGTCCACTGGATCGCGGATACCTGGGGCCACGAGTCGTGGCCGGTGATCGGGCCCCGTGTGCTGCGGCCGTTCCGCGTCCACCACCTCAACCCCGACGACATGCTCGGCCGGGGCTTCCTCGACCTGAACGGCGACGTGGCGCTGCTCACCGTGCCGCTGCTGGCGGCGGCCTGGCTGATGCCGACCGGGTCGCAGGCCGGTCTGGTTGCTGCGACGTTCTTCACGGCGTGGGCGGCGTGGGCGATGCCCACCAATCAGGTGCACCAGTGGGCGCACATGGCCCGGCCGCCCCGCGCGGTCCGCTGGCTGCAGCGCGCCCGCGTGATCCTGCCGCCGGCGCGACACCGCGTGCATCACGCGTCACCGTACGCGACGCACTATTGCATCACGACCGGCTGGAACAATGCGTGGACGGCGCGGACCCGCTTCTTCGCGCGCCTCGAAGGGATCGTCACGCGGATCACCGGCCTAGTGCCGCGCGCCGACGAGGCACCGCGATGAGGCTCTGGCGGTTCACCTTGCGCACGATCGAGGCGCGCCATTTCGGCACGGGCTGGATCAGCGGGGTGCTCGGCGCGGCGCTCGGCGCTCTCGGTCTGGGCGCGGTGGTCTGCTTCCATTTTCCATCGATCTTCACGGTGCCGGAGCTGCGGACCCTGTATCCGCTGGCCTACATGCGGGCGCTCCTGCACGTCGTGCTCGTCGCAGCGTTCGTGCTCGGTACGGTCAGCGTCGCGCTGCGCCAGAACAAGGCGCTCGGCGTGAGCGCCATCGGCTTCGCCCTGATCGCGGCGCTGCTCGGCGGATCGCAGGTGCCGGTCGGCGGAGACGTGGCCAGCGGCCCCTTCCTCGGCCTCGACTGGTTTCTGCTGTCGCTGATGCTCTATTCGGCGGCGTTCGTGCCGCTCGAGCGGCTGTTCGCCCTCCGGCCCGCGCAGGACGTGTTCCGGCCGGCGTGGCGCACCGACCTGGTCTACTTCGGGATGAGCGCGCCGCTGCTCCAGCTCACGACCCTGCTGACGATGCGGCCGGCGATGGTCCTCTTCGACTGGGCGGCGAGCGCGCCGATGCAGGCGTGGGTGTCCGGTCAGCCGGTCGTGGTCCAGTTCCTCGAGATCGTCGTGCTGACCGATCTGTGCCAGTACTGGATCCACCGCGCCTTCCACCGGGTGCCTGTGCTGTGGCGCTTCCACGAGATTCACCATTCGGCCGAGACCATGGACTGGCTGGCCGGTGCCCGGCTGCATCTGGTCGACGTCGCGGTGACTCGTGGCCTGACCTACGTGCCCATCTACGTGTTGGGCTTCGACCAGGTGGCGCTCGTCGCCTACGTCGCCTTCGTCAGCGTCCAGGCGACCTTCATCCACGCCAACGTCCGCTTCGAGTTCGGCCGCCTGGCGTGGCTGGTCGCGACGCCGCGGTTCCATCACTGGCATCACGGCATCGAAGCGGAGGCGGTCAACAAGAATTTCGCGATCCACCTGCCGGCGCTCGATTGGCTGTTCGGCACGTTCCACCTGCCGGCGGGGAGGTGGCCGGCCGGCTACGGCGTGCACACGGATCGGCCGGTGCCCGGCGGCTTCTGGCGTCAGCTCGCGCATCCGTTTCGCCGCCGGCCTCAGCCGCCGCGGCCGGGCGGCTGAGGGCGACGGGGCGTCAGTCGATCCGCGTGGCGATGAACGGCTCGATGCGGACGTTGGGCGTGCCGAGCGCCCCGGCCGCGCTGGCGCGCCCGACGACGATCTGCGGGCCCGGCGTGCCGTCCGCCCGCGGCAGGCTGCGGACGGTCCCGCTGAACCCATAGATGTCGACGCTGATCTCGCCGGGAGCGGTGGACGACCGCCCCAGTCGGATCCGATGCATGCGGCGCGCCGGAATCTTGAACGTGTCGGTGTAGATGTTGAGGTAGTGCCCCGGGTAGAACGACGTCAGTTCGACCACCGCATCGGTGTCTGACGGATTCCAGATCGCGACAACGCCATCGAGCCGCGCCAGCCCCCAGCGGCTTCCGGTCTGGCTCACGCCTGGCGTCGAGGCGGCCCAACGGCCCTGCGGCGACACCGAGCCGCGCTGCGCGTGCTCGGCAACGAAGGCGACGCCATTCGTCGTGACGACACGGACGGCGGCCAGCGTATCCAGGTCGAAATCGGACGGTCGGATCACGAGTCGCGAGTGCGGCGCGATCGCCGCGTAGCGGACGCGCGGCTCGCCCTCCCGCCGGAACACGGCGATCTCGACGCCGCTCTCGCGTTCGCCCGGATTGGCCAACACCAGCCGCTCGTCGGACTGCCCCGACGCGTCGACGTACGGGAAGTACCACTGCGACGCGAGGGGAGCTCCTGGCGTCACCTGCTCCTGTGGGGCGGTGCGGCCGGGCGGCTGCCAGCGGAAGCCGCGGTCGAGCAGGATCGGCGCGTCCGCCCGGACGGTGACGGCGAAATCCCGGCCGGCGAGCCCGCTCTCGTCGGCGTTGAGCCACACGGTGGTGCGCCCCGGCTGCAGCACGCGCTCGGTGGCGATCGGTGCCTCATCCGCGGACCGGTAGTAGGTGAAGGTCGCACGGACGGGCGTGGCAGCCGGGTTGTAGGCGAGCAGGAACGAGTCGACGGGCTCGGATGTGGGCCCGGTCGCGAACTCCCAGTCGGACGACGGTGTGACCGACCGGCTGGTGGCGAGGAAGCCCGTCGCACTGGAGTAGAGCGACCGTTCGACGACGAAGGGCAGCTCCGATTCGACCACGATCGCCAGGATCCGCGCCGCTGGCGCGGAGTCCGGCGTCCAGTTGAAGATGGTGCCCGAGTAGTCGCCGTCCAGCCTGCCGACCCTGACGCTCCGCCGGCCGTCGTCGCCGATCGCCTGGATGTGCACCTGCCCGCTGGTCCACACGCCGGGGTCCCGGGCGGGCGTCAAGCCGAAGAGCCGGGCATACATCTGCTGCCGGTCGCCAGGCGAGGCGTCACCGAAGTACTGCCGATAGCGGCCCATCGGCGAGCTTCCGGCGCGGAACTCGTCGATGTTGCCGATGCCGTCGCCGTCAGGGTCGTCGCCGGGCGCACTCGTGGCGAGCCGGCCGTTCGGTTCCAGGCCTTCGCGCCATTCCCAGGTGTCCGGCATGCCGTCCCGGTCGTCGTCGGCTGGCGGATCGACCCGGAAGCTGGCGAAGAAGGTACGGGTTCGCCCGGCACCCGTCGCCGTGAACGTCACGGTGTGCTCGCCGACCCTCGTCCGCTCGTCAATGGTGTTGAAGGGGTCGGAGAAACATCGCGATCCCGCAGGGCACGAGCCGTACCACGGAGCCAGACGCCGCACGAAGGTACTCAAGCCGAACCCGAGTGGATCGACGGTGATGCTGTCGACCTGCCAGTCGGCCGGCACCTCGACCACGAACTGGACGGCGCCGCCGGCGCGGACCGGCGCGCCTTCCACCCGCACCGTCTGTGCGACGGCCGGAACCGCGAGTGTCGTCACCATGAGCAGGCCTGTCGAGACCGTGCACACTCGCCCCCGCGTGCTGATGCCCCTTCGATACAGACTCATACCGCCTCCCATGTCCGCCTGCCGCCAACCGACTAACGCACTTCGAAATCGACCCACTGCGACGCCTGCCCGTCGCGTCCGCCGCCCGAGCGCGGGCGGACGCTGACCTGCAGCGTGTAGGTGCCGCGCGGCAACTTGGCGCCGAGCGACAGTCTGCCGCCGACCGGCACGGCGCCCACCGGCTTGGCGTCCTTCGGCGCGGCACCGACCGGCGACGGCGGCGTCGTGTAGAACGCCCGGCCGTCGCGGAGGAGCGTCGCCCGCGTCGAGAACCCTTCGTCGCGCTTGCCGCGGCCGTCGTAGATCTCGCAGGTGTAGACGACCTCGCTGCCCGCCTTGAAGATCTTGATCGCCGGCTCACCGAGCACGCCGTCTCCGATGGCGTCGGCGGCGAGGACGGCGGGCCCGCCATCGGGATGTGTGGCGGAGGCGTTGCCGGCCGCCTCGGCCGGCGTCCGCCCGCGCAGCGCCGCGACGTCCATCATGACCACGCCCGACAGCGCGACGCGCCCCTTGCCGACCTTCGGCACGTCGACGAACTGCGCGCTGGTGCCGATCTGCCTCGAGTGGTCGTCCTGGACGGCGGCGCGGATCTGGTAGCCCCCCGGCTCCTTGATGCCGACACGCGCGCTGTAGAGCAGCCCTCGCTGACGCAGCAGCCGATACGCCTCCGGGTCGAGGCGCAGCGGCACGTTGAGCCGGGCCTGGCCCACCGCCTGGCCGTTGTCCCCGACGGCGAGCAACAGCAGCGTCAGGTCGGCATCGCGGCGGCCATCAGGGCCGTCGACGAAGGTCAGCCCGGCCGGATCGATGAAGAACAGCGTGCGGACGTACGACCCGGCCTTCTTGTCGTGGGCGAACAGCGTCGTCAGCCGCACGTCGATGCTGCCCGACGAGAACGGCGTCAGCGCCGCCGCGACCAGCGGATCGGTGGGCGGCCCGTCGCGCGGCCGATCCTTCTCGGCCGGCCCGAACAGACCGCGCCGCGCCCGTACCGTGAGCCCGGGCCGAGTGACGCGAATGCGCACGTCGTTCGGATCCCAGCGCTCGTTGACCGCAATCGCGGTATCGAAGCCGACCAGGTAGTAGCCGCGCGTGTCGTCGACGGCGCGGGCGAGGCCTTCGAACAGGCCGTTCGTGTTCAGGACGGCGAAGCCGCCCGTCTGCTCGGCGAGGTAGGTGAGCGACTCCTGGGTATCCATGAGCGCCCGGTGCCGTTTGGCATTCGCGCCGGTGATGAGCTGCTGCAGCTCGACGCCGGTGGGCGCACCGCTATTCGGACTGAAGGGCGTCTGCGGATTGTCCTCGGCGACCATCATCCCCGTCTGCAGGCCGCGGGGGTCCATCGAGTAGACCACCACGCCGGCGCGGTTGGCGCGATCCATGACCCGCGTGAAGGCCGACCAGGTGCGGCTGGCCTTGGCATCGCGGATGCCGAGATCGAAGCCTTCCGAGACGAAGACGACCGCCTTGCGGCCGGGGAGCGCCTCGATGCCGCGCAGCACGTACTCCAGCGCACCCATCGATCCGGCGGCCGTGACCTCGGCTTTCAGCTCGTCGGGGGTCGCGCCCAACTTGGTACCGCCGCCCGAGGCCATCGGCTGGGGCGCGCCGCCCGAGGCCGGCGGCGGCGCCATCGGCGTGGGCGCGACGGCCTCGAACGCGGCGACACCGCTTCGGCTCTGTAGCGACCAGCGCACGCGCTCGATGGCGGCGTGGAGGAGCCGGCGATCGGTGGTGAACTGCTGCAGCGTGCCGACGCCGCCGGCGGTGCGGATGATTGCGACCAGGTCGCCGGGCCCGATCTTGGTATCGACGTAGCGGGTGAGCATCTGCCGGACGTAGGCCGTGCTCTCGAACGACAGACCGAGGTCGTCCACCACGATCGCGATGACGCGGCCGACACGCTCGGGCGACGCAAGGCCCCCGGGGCCGGCCAGCGGCCGCAGCCGTTCCGCTGCGCCCGCGGGCGCTGCGGACGGAGTCGCTGCCGACGGAGTCGCTGCAGATGGAGTCGCGGCGGACGATGTCGGCGACGTCGGCCGATCCGCCGCCGCCGGCTGGGTGATCGCCCTGCCGTCCGGCCCGACGACGCGCACGTAGACCGACTGCCGTACCGTCTGCCGTTTGCCGCGCTCGACGACCTCGAAGTCGGCGGGCGTCAGGTCGGTGACGTGGCGGCCGTCCTTGTCGACCACGACCGCGTCGATGGTGGCGATGCGCGTCCCGACGCGGAAGGTCGGACTATCGGGCGGGGCTTGCGGTTCCTGGCTGGCCACGATCGCGCGGCCGCTGGCAGCGGCGACGATGATGGCCGCCGTCAGGCCGCAGGCGGCGCCCAGACGCGCAGCGGAGCGGGACATCCGTCGTGTCGGCATCACCGTACCTCGAACTCGGCCCACTGGACAGCGCGTGACTGGGCCGGGGCGGCCGCGGACGCCACGGAGACCTGCAAGGTGTAACGCCCCGGCGAGAGCTGCCGGCCGAGCGACAGCCGGCCGCCGACCGGGACGCTGCGAATCGCCGCGGCCTCGCCGGCGCCGGCCGCGATCGGCGCCGACCGGCTCGCATGGATCCGCTTGCCGTCGCGGAGCAGCGTCGCGGTCGTGGCGAAGCCTTCCGCCGAGCCCTTGCGGCCGTCGTAGATCACGCAGGTGTAGGCGACCTCGCTGCCGGGGCGGAAGATCTTCACGGCCGGCTCGCCGAGGACGCCGTCCGACAGCGTGTCGGTGGCGACGGCCGCGTGCTGGCCGGACGCCGCGGCGACGTCCATCATCACCACGCCGGAGAGCGCGACCAGGCCCTTGCCGACCTTCGGCACGTCGACGAACTGCGCGCTCGAGCCGACCGCCTTCGAGCGATCGTCCTGCACGGCGGCGCGGACCTGGTAGCCGCCCGGCTGCTTCATCGGCAGGCGCGCGCTGTAAAGGAGCCCGCGCTGCTGCAGCAGCCGATAGGCGTCGCGATCGAGCCGCAGCGGCACCTGGATACGCGCCTGCCCGACGGCCCGTCCGTTGTCGCCGATGCCGAGCAGCAGCAGCGTCAGATCGGCGTCGCGCCGGCCGTCCGGGCCGTCGACGAAGGTCAGGTGCGCCGGATCGATGAAGAAGAGCGAGCGGACGTACGAGCCCGCCTTGGCGTCGTGGGCGAACAGTGTGGTGAGGCGGACGTCGATGCCGCCCGACGAGAACGGCGACAGAGCGGCCGCGACCAGCGGATCGCTGGCGAGCGGATCCGGCGAGCGGCCGGGATCGGACGGGCCGAACAGGCCGCGCCGCGACCGCACCGTCAGGCCCGGCCGCTTGACGCGGACGCGGATGTCGTTGGGGTCCCAGGCCTGGCCGGTCGGGATCAGCGTCTCGAACCCGATCAGGTAGTAGCCGCGCGTGTCATCGAGGATGCGGCCGAGGCCGCCGCGGAGGTCGTTGGTGTTCAGGACCGCGAAGCCGCCGGTCTGCTCGGCCATGTAGACGAGCGCCTCTTGCGTGTCCATCAGCTCGCGGGTCCGGTCCTGCTGGCCGCGCAAGACCGTCTTGCGCAAGACTTCGCCAGTCGGCGCGCTTCCGCGGCCTATCGGCATCTTCGGCGTCTGCGGATCGTCCTCGCCGGTCATCATCCCGGTCTGGAGGCCGCGTGCGTCGAGCGAATAGACGACGACGCCGGCGCGGTTGGCGCGATCCATCACCTGGGTGAAGGCGTTCCAGACGCGGCTGGCCTTGTGGTCGCGCACCCCGAGCTCGAACCCTTCCGACACGAACACCACCGACTTGCGCCCCGGGAGCGGCTCGATGCCGCGGAGCACATAGGCGAGGGCGCCGAGGGTTCCGGCCGAGGTCAGTTCGGCGCGGGTCTTGTCGACGTCGATCTGCAGCCAGCCGTCCCGGTTGAGGTTCGCCTCCGGCATCTCGCCGGGGCGGGGACTGCCGTTCTTGTCCTTCTGGTTCTTCTTGTCCGCGTCGGCCAACGTCGTGCTGGGGTCCGGCACGACGGGCGCAAAGGCGCTCACGCCGGATCGGCTCTGGAGCGTCCAGCGCACGCGATCGACCGCGGCGTGCAGCAGCCGCCGATCGGTCGTGAACTGCTGCAGCGTGCCGACGCCGCCGGCGGTGCGGATGATCGCCACCAGGTCGCCGGGCTGGACGTGTTCGTCGACGTAGCGGGTCAGCATCTGCCGGACGTAGGCCGTGCTCTCGAACGAGAGACCGAGGTCGTCGACGACGATGGCCAGGACGCGAGGGTTGGCCGCCGACGCCGCCGGCAGGGACGCGCCGGTGGCGAGCGGACGAGCCCCCGGCGCGATCGGCACGGCGGGTGCCGGTGCGACGGGAGCCGTGGGTGCGATAAGCGCCGGGCCGCCCTCCGGTGTCCCGAGGCGGACGTAGACCGCCTGATGCACCTTCGGCGTCGCGCCGCGTTCGACGACCTCGAAGTCCGAGGGCTTCAGGTCGGTGACGTGCCGGCCCTGACCGTCGACGACGACGGCGTCGATCGTCGCGAGCCGGGTTCCGGCCTTGAAGGTCGGCCACTCGTCCGGGTTGATGGCGCTGGGTGGTTGACCGGGCGTCTGCGCCAGGGGCGCCGCGACCGACGCGGCGAACACCCCGAGGCACACTACGCACCTAAGCCGCATCGGCGACTCCTTCCCGCGATTCAGGCGGGCCACCTCAGGGGGAGAGGCGATCCCAGCATATCCCGAGTCGTGACAGACAAATAGCGCGGGTCACGACCTTGGGCGGACGACTCCGTCCTCCGTTCCGAGTTAAGGTGTCGCCAGTGGAGCCGCTGCCACCCCACGCCTTTCCCCGGGCCCTCGATACCTATCCGTCGTCGTCAGGCTCACTCCTCGATACGCTGTCGGCGCGGATCGACGCCGAGCCGTTCAACGCGGTCGCGACCGCGATCTTCGCGCTGGCCATCGTTCATACGTTTGCCGCGCCCTGGTTCGCCGGCCTGGCCCATCGCGTCCAGGCACGGTCCGCCGCCCGCGCCGAGCTGCGTGGTCAACCGGCGCCGCCGAGCGTCCTCGGCGAGGCGCTGCACTTCCTCGGCGAAGTCGAGGTGGTGTTCGGGCTGTGGGCGGTCGTGCTGCTCACGGCGCTGACGGTGCACGCCGGCTGGCACACCGCCACCGGCTACATCGACGGCACCGTGAACTTCACCGAGCCGCTGTTCGTGGTGGTGATCATGGCGCTCGCGTCGACGCGGCCGATCGTCCTGTTCGCCGAGCAGTCGCTGCGCGTCGTCGCTCGCCTCGGGCGCGGCACGCCGGCGGCGTGGTGGGCGACGATCCTCATCATCGGGCCGCTGCTCGGCTCGCTCGTCACCGAGCCGGCCGCGATGACCATCTGCGCGCTGCTCCTGGCGCGGCAGTTCTACGACCTGCAGCCATCGGCGCGCCTGAAGTACGCGACGCTCGGCCTGCTCTTCGTCAACGTGTCGATCGGCGGCACGCTCACGCACTTCGCGGCGCCTCCGGTGCTCATGGTGGCGCGCCTGTGGGAGTGGGACACGCCGTTCATGCTGGCCCACTTCGGCTGGCGCGCGGTGATCGCGATCGTCACATCCGTCGTCGTCTACGGCGCCGTCTTTCGCCGGGAGCTCGCCGACCTCGCCGCCCGCCGGCCCGTCGCCGACGTCGAACCTCCGGAGGAGTCGGACGAAGGGGCGACGGCGCTGCTGCCGGTGCCGGCCTGGGTCACCGTCGCGCACATGGGATTCATGGCGTGGACCGTCTTCACCGCACACTACCCGGTGCTGTTCGTAGGCGGGTTCCTGTTCTTCATCGGCTTCGCGCGCGCGACGGCACCGTATCAGGGCCGCCTGGAGCTGAAGGCGCCGTTGCTGGTCGGCTTCTTCCTGGCCGGCCTGGTCGTGCACGGCGGGCTGCAGGCGTGGTGGATCGCGCCGGTGCTCGCCAGCCTCGGCGAACTGCAACTCTTCCTGACCGCCACCGTCCTCACCGGCTTCAATGACAACGCCTTGATCACCTATCTCTCGACGCTCGTGCCGAACCTCTCCGATGGGATGAAGACGGCGGTGATGGAAGGCGCCGTCACCGGTGGCGGGTTGACCGTGATCGCCAACGCCCCCAACCCCGCCGGCCAGGCCCTCCTCAGCCGGTTCTTCGACGACGCGGTATCGCCGCTCTGGCTCCTGGCCGGTGCGTTGCTGCCGACGATCGTGGCCGCGCTGGCCTTTCGGCTCCTATGAAGGGCGGTCTCGTCTCGATCGGCGTGGCCAGTGCGGTCATCGCGATCGCGCTGCTGGCGCTGGTCTACAGCGGGGGCGTCGCCGGGCCGGAGCCGGCCTGGGTCGCCTGGCTGCCGTTCGTCAACGCCACCTTCAACAGCGCCAGCGCCGTGGCCATCGTGCTCGGCGTGGTTGCGATCCGCCGCGGCCGGCGCGACGTGCATCAGCGCTGGATGCTGACGGCGCTGGCCGCGTCGAGCCTGTTCCTGGTGTCGTACGTCACCTACCATGCGCTCCACGGCGACTCGCGGTTCCTCGGGCAGGGACCGATCCGGCCGATCTACTTCGCGGTGCTGATCTCCCACATCGGGCTGTCGGTGATCGCCTTGCCGCTGGTGCTCTCCACCTTCTACCTGTCGCTCTCGGGCCAGTTCGCGGTGCACCGTCGCCTGGCCCGGTGGACCTTTCCGATCTGGCTGTACGTCTCGGTCACCGGCGTCGTTGTCTTTGTGATGCTGCAGATCTTCGGCTCGACCCGAAGCAGCTGACTTTCCGAGCCCAGCTCGCTGGAGAAGCCACGACTCCATCAACGCGAATAGCCCTGGAACGAACCGTTCGAGTCGAGCGAACTCGTTGGGCGCTGCGCCGCTCATGTCCATGAGGTTGTGTCGACCGTTGGGAAACACGCGGATTGTGAAGTCCCGGTTGGCAGCAGCTGAAAGTGACGCGGTCATAGCCTTGACGTTCAGCTCGACACCCTTGGGTGTATCGAGCTCACCGAAAAGCCCGAGCAGGGGCGCGCGCAGGGCGCGGAGTGTCGGCGCCGGATCGTAGAAATAGGAGCGTCTCGATCGACTCCAATCGACGCTAGCCGCGTTCGACGGTCCGTTCAGATCAGTTCCCGGATGCGCATACCAGAACGCACGTGGCTGGGTCGCCCGTGCGCGGCGACTTGCGTAGTCTTCCCAGCCAGCCCCCGAGCGCATGAACTGGTTTTTCGCCTTTTGGAACGCCAGGGCATCGCCGATGTCTGCGTCGGCGAATCCGGCTTTCTTCAACTCCCACTCACTATCCAGGAGTTCTCCCTCAGCTGGTGTAAGTGCCCCTCCGGAGAGGGTCATCACAAACGCCGCGCGTCCAGACCGGACGGCCGCCAGGGGCGCTATCCAGGCCCCCTGACTCAATCCCCAGAATCCGACCCGCGACCCGTCGATGTCCGTGCGCGCCCGCAGAAACCTCGCCGCCGCTGCCGCATCGTCGGCCAGATCCTCGAAGCTGGCGTCCCGCCACTCTCCAGATGACTGTCCGGCACCACGCTTGTCGAACGCGAGCACCGCAAACCCACGCGCGGCCATCAGGTAGCCGAACCCCCAAAACCACTCGCGCACGGCAGCGCCTGCGCCGTGTGTGAAGACGATCGCCGGATGTCGACCCGGCCTTGCCGGTAGCAGGAGGGTGCCGGCCAGGCTTACGTCGCCGTTCGAAAAGCGGACCTCTTCCTCGCTGATCCGGGCACGCACAGCCCGCTCGGCGCGTCCCGATCGCGACGTTCTTACGACGCCGGTGACACGGCCACCGCGCACATCGAAGGAGAGGGTGTACTCGGTCGGGTAAGGGACGAGGACGGATGGTCCTGCGACGAAATCCGTTGATGACACGGGAAACACGAGGCGTGCAACGCCTGACGCAGCATCCGTCACGTTGAGCGCCGAGGCCATCTGTGCGCGCTCGATCATCAACATGCGACCATCAGCGAACCGGTAGGCGCCCTGGTAGCGCGCCAACGCCCCTGGTTCGACTGTGGCAATCCGCATCAGTCGGAATGTGCCTTTCGACCTTCCGGCCTGCGCGTGAAAGGCACCGGTGATCACGTCGGCGTCCACCGTTCCCGAAAGCACCACGGACGCTGGGCCTTCAATCCGGACGCGTGGTCCGTCGAGGCTCACCCGCAGCGGACCAGACAGCTCGCGCATCGGCACGCTTGCAATGCCCGTGAGGCCATCTCGTGCCTCGATCGTGGCGGAGTAGAATCCGAACTCACCGCCCGCCTCGAATCCGCCGACCCAGTGACCGGTGATCGCGCTGCCCGTCGTCTGCGCGGCAGCCGTGATCGCCCCGCCTCCAAGCATGGCGACGAGGGCACACGTTACTGGACGCCTTGTCATCGTGCCTCACCGGCTGTTCCGCCGGCGGACCCAGTAGACGATGAGGTGCGCGATCCCGACGAGGGCCACCGGCAAGCCGATGAGCGCGATGAACGGCGGCACCGCGTCGGGCATCTGCTGGATCTGCGGCTGCGACACGATCACGAACGCGGCCACCATGCCGCCGAGCCCGATCGCCAGCCAGATCAGCCCGGAGAGGAGCAGCACGCTGTCCACGCCGAAGTCGAACCGCGCCGGCGTCTCGTCGGGCCAGGGCGGCAGATCAGCCCCCTTGTCGAGCGCCGCGAGCCGCTCCCGATGGACCATGCCGCGCTGCTGATGCCGCAGCCACTGCCGAAATCCGATGAACGCCAGGACCGAGGCGACGAAGAGCGGGAACCATACATATTCCATGGACGCGTTGACCTCCGTGCTTGATACTCGGAGCATGCCGGCAAGGTTGCAGGCGGCGGCGCATCTCTGGCTGCAACTTTTCCGGCCGGCCCCGGGTATCACTCTGCGCGTGCCCGACGAGTCGACCCCAGACGCCGAGGTGTGCCGGTTGCTCGCGGCGGGGGAGCGCGATCGGGCGTTCGAGCGGCTGCTGACGGCCTACCGCGGCCGGGTCTACCGGCTGGCGTTGAGCTACGTGCGGACGCCCGCCGACGCTGAGGATCTCGCGCAGGAGGCATTCGTGCGACTGTGGCGGGCGCTGCCGCTCTACGACGGGCGGGCGTCGTTCTCGACGTGGCTGTACGTGATCGCCCGCAACGCCTGCCTGAGCGAGCTGCGCCGGCGCGGCGCGCGGCCGACATCCGCGCTCGACGGTGATGCCGTCGATCCTGCATCGCCGATCGGGGGGGCGTCGCCGGTCGATCAGCGGCTCGAATGCGAAACCCTCGTTGAGATGTTGGACGAGCCGCAGCGGCGGATCGTCCGGTTGTTCTACCTGGAAGATCGGTCCTACGAGCAGGTCGCCACGATGCTGGACATGCCGATCAACACCGTGCGCAGCCATCTGCACCGCGCCCGCAAGCGCCTCGCGGGCCTGATGGCACCGGCGGCCGGAGCTCTCCGATGATCGACTGCGAACGCGCGGCCGCCCTCGTCGCGCGGCGCCTGGACGGGGAGGCGTCGCCGCTGGACGACGCCGCCCTCGACGCCCACGTCGCCGCGTGCCCGTCGTGCGCCGAGCTCCTAGAGCACGAGACGGCGCTCGACGCCGCGCTCGCCGCGCGCTTCCGCGACGCCAGGCCGTCGGCCGGATTCACGGCCGCCGTCCGCACGCGAGTCGCGGCCGAACGTGAGTCCCCGGCCGGGTGGATTGCCGACGCGCTCAATGCCGCCGGGCTGGTGTTCTCGCTCCTGGTCGTGCTGCCGCTCACGACCTGGTGGGGCGGCGCTGTCGGCGCCGCGATCAGCCTCGGTGCGGTGCTGGTGGCGAGCTATCCGCTGCTGCTGGCGTCGTGGGCGGGCGAGACCGGGCCCGGCGAACCCGACCCGACCGCGTGAGACGCGCGCCGCGAGGTCCGCGGGGCGCGATCGCACGATCGAAGGACGTCAGGCGAGCTTGATCGCCTTGCCGGTGCGGCCCGACTCGTAGATCGCCTCGACGATCTTCATGTCCTTGAGGCCATCCTCGCCCGGGGTGAGCGGCTCCTTGTTGGTCTGGATGCACTCCGAGAAGTGGTCCATCTCGAGCTGGAAGTGGTCGCGCTGCGGCAGCGAGCGATCCTCGATCGTGCCGCCGCGGAACACGCGCATCCGTAGACCCGTGTACGGCGTGGCCGGATCCAGCTCGAAGGCGCCGAGCCGCTTGTTCACGCGGAACTTGTTGAAGCTGGTGTGTAGCTCGAGACGCAGTTGGCGAGGATGCCGCTGGGGAAGCGGAGCTGGAACGTGATGTTCTCCTCGACTTCGGCGAAGCGGACGTCGCCGGGCGTCGACGAGATCATCGCGTAGACCTCGTTCGGCTCCTCGCCGGTGAGGTAGCGCGTGGCGTTCAGCGCGTAAATGCCGATGTCCATCATCGAGCCGCCGCCGGCCATCGCCTTCTTCAGGCGCCACTGCCCAGGGTTGCCGATGTTGAAGCCCATCTCGGCCATGATCACGCGGGTCGGGCCCATCCCCAACGCCGGAGGCCCTCCCGGCGCGGTGGCAGGCGCGGGGCCTTCGCTGGAGTCCTGAGCCCATCTGATCGCGAGCTGGTTGTTGGGCTCGTAGCGGCAGCGGTACGCCACCATCAGCTTCTTGTTCGCCGCCTTGGCCGCCGCGATCATCTTCTCGCAGTCGGCCGCGGTGTTGGCCATCGGCTTCTCGCACAGCACATGCTTGCCGGCCTTGAGCGCCCGGATCGTGTATTCCGCGTGCATGCTGTTGGGCAGCACGATGTAGACCGCCTGGATGTCCGGGTTGTCGGCGATCTTGTCGAAGTTCTCGTAGTTGTAGATGTTCTTCGCCGGGACGCCGTGGACCTCGGCGAACCGGGCCGCCTTCTCCGGGCGTCCGCTGACGAAGGACACCACTTTCGACTTCTGGCACTTCGGGAAGGCCGGAAGGATCTGGTTGGCGGTGAGGCCGCCGATCCCCACCAGGGCCCATCCCACCTTCTGTCCGGGCACCTCCGGCAGACGGATGTCCGGGACCTGGGCCGCGGAGGGCGAGACGGCACCTGCGAGCGGGGCGGCGACGAGGGATGCGCCGGTGGCTTGGAGGAACCGTCGGCGGGAGACGTTCGGGTCGGATGTCTTGGCCATGGTTGTGGGATCCTACTTAATCTCCGGGCAAACCGTTACATCGGTTTGGCGACGGGGCGCATTGCGCAACGTCGGGTGCGCAGTCCCACCAAGAAGCCGCCTTCGACCTCAGCCGAATTCCGGGCCGGCGTTGGATTCTTCGATGATCAGCGGAACCGTGAGGATGTGGCCCACCTTGGCCGCGGTGTTCACCTTGACGCTGAAGCCGGCCGCCTTGGCGTTCTCGCAGAACGCGATGTCCTCGCCCTTCGAGGTCTTGGTGGTGAATGGATGCTCGAGCGCGTCGATCACCGGCTTGCGGATCAGGACGAAGCCGAAGCCGACGGCGTCGACCTCGATCACGGCGTCCTTGGGGTAGGCCATGACCGCCGAATGGTGGCCGTTCGGCATGCGCTGGTACATGCACGGCGCCGTCGGCGGCTGGCGGCGCTGGAAGTAGAGCCCCGACACCACGTCGCCCGGCGTATTCCACACCGCCTCGAACGTCTGCGGCGTGAACGTCATGTCGTCGTCGAGACAGAGGAGCGCCTCGGTCTGGCGCTTGCGGGCCTCGTCCCAGATCATGTTGCGGGCGATGTCGATGTACATCAGCCCGACGCGCATGTAGTCGATCTCGCCGGGCCCGAACTTGCGGGCGAGGTGCGTCATCAGCCGAACCATCGAGTCGAGGAACAGCCCGGGCGCGTTGTTGCCGTAGTTCGGGATGGCGATCAGCAGCTTGGATGGCATCGGTGTGTCATCGTATCGCAGGGTTCCAGCGGCGTCGGACGGGGGCCTCGCTGGGTCTACGCCCGGAGGTCAGTTGGTGGCACTTCAGACAACGAACGGCGGGCGCTGGAAGAACGGCGGCGTGAGACGTTTCGCCGTTGCCGCCATCGCGACGATCGGCGCGCTCGCATCACTCGGCTGCGCGGGCGCTGAGGGCGGTGGCGACTGCGTCATGCAAGCCATCGCCCGGATGGGCCGGGAACAGGTGTCGTCCCTTTCCGCGGCGTGCGAGTTGCCGGCCGACAGTTGGGTCGTGGCCTTCCCGGCAAACGTCGAGCCGCACAGGCTCTCAGGGCTGCCGCGCGAGTTCTGGCCCGTTGTCGGCGAGTCCGCGAAGGAGGGCTACAACTGGTGCGTGAGCACGGAGGGGCAGCAGGCGACCCCGGCTCCGGGCGCCATGGTGTGTCGCCAACTGCTGCTCAACGTCGAGAAGGCGATGACTGTGCGCGGACGCAGGTTCGTCGCCGATCTTCGACTGAAGCCGGACGGCACGGTCGTGCTGAAGGGCCTCACCGCTCCGACACGCTGAGTGTGCCCGGCCAGACTATCGAGAGGGAGATACATGACTACGCAGCAGCGCTGCCCCAAATGTACCGGGCAGATGACGCAGGGATTCGTGGCCGATTTCCACCAAGGCGGTACCCGGCGGGTCAGCAGCTGGGTCGAGGGAGCGCCGGAGAAGTCGTTCTGGCACGGCACGACGGTGCCCGCCTTCACGTCCGTCCCCATTGGCACGTTCCGTTGCACGATGTGCGGGTTCCTCGAGTCCTACGCGCGGCCCGAGTTCGCCGCCACGTGACCCCGAGGCCATCGCTGCGGCCTCATCGGCCCGGCCTGGCAGTGAGTATCCGTCTCACGATCATCCCCTCGGCTTGCTTCGTCGTCGGCCACCATCAGCCCGATGAACCGCGAACTATCATGCTGCCAATGTCCTTTCGTGCATCCGGGACCCGGCGAAGGCTGATGTGACTACATCGTGCTACGATGTGGCCACATAGGAGGGCTCGTGGAGACAATCGGCGTCCGGGAGCTGAAGGCCCATCTCAGTCGTCACCTGAAGCGCGTCCAGGCCGGCACGCGCCTCATGGTCACCGATCGCGGGCGCGCCGTTGCCACCATCAGTCCGACCGACACCGCTGACGCCTCCGAAGGAGACGCGTGGGCGCGTGATCTAGTGGCGAAGGGCCGGGCGAGCTGGGGCGGTGGCAAGCCACGGGGCGTCGCCAACGTCGCCCTTGCTGAGGGCCCGACCATCGCCGAGACAGTACTGGACGACCGGCGGTGATCGCCTACCTCGACACCAGCAGCCTCGCCAAGTTGTACATCGAGGAAGCGGGAACTCCCGACGTCCGGGCTCTCGTCGCGAAGGCGCGCGTCGTCGTCACGTCGGATGTGGCCTATCCGGAGATGCGGGCGGCGTTGGCCCGTCGCCACCGCGACCGGTCGTTGTCGCGGACACGATTCCACACCGCGAAGCGGGCGTTCGAGACCGATTGGAGCAGCTACCTCGCCGTCGCCGTGACGCCGGCGCTCTGCCGCGAAGCCGGCCTGCTGGCGGAGCGTTACCGTTTGCGCGGCTTCGACAGCATCCACCTGGCATCCTTCGTCGAGATCCTTCGCAGCGGCGGCGGGAGCGTGGAGTTCTCGAGCTACGACACGGCCCTCAATCGCGCAGCCGCCGCCGTGCAACGCGCCCTGCGCACCAGCCGCCGGCGACACGGGTGATTCCGAAGGCCAGTCGGCGAGGCGCGGTTCGACACGCCATCGCCAGTCGATTCTGCCTTCGCTAGTCGATCCGGATCGTGCCTTGCAGGCTCGTGTTCGACGGCTGATTGTGGTCGTGGTAGCCGCACGTCCGCGCGATGTTCAGGGCGTCGGTCTGGCCGCTCTGCGCGCTCGCCACGAAGCCGACGTTCATGTCGGTGCAGCTGGTGTGGGCCGGATGCGGATCCGAGTTCATGTCGTGCCCCACGCCGTCATTGTTGACGAACGTGACGCGCGCCCCGCGGGCCACGACGATGTCCTTCGGTGACACGCCGGCCGCGGAGATCGTGATGGTCGTGGTGGCGGTCGGACCGCCAGGCGGAGGCGTGGGCGTCGGTGTGGGCGTGGGCGTGGGCGTCGGGGCGTCCGGGTTGCCGCCGCCGCACGAGACGACGGCGAGGGAGAGCGAGACGGTCAGGGAAAGGGCGGCCAGGCTGGCGGCCCAGATCGAGCGCGGCATGTCGAGTACCTCCGAGGATCGCGACTGGGGAAGCCACTCGCTGCCCCGGGGGAGGCTGCGGGATGTCGCGCGTCGGGGGCCGCGCTGCTGGCGCAGCGGGGGCCGCGCATCCAAAGTGTAGCGCGCCGGCCGCCGCAGGAGGGATCAACCTGCGCGATCCGCACGCCAAGTCCCGCTCCTGCTTGCGGTTGCACCCTGCGGAATGACGGTCTCACACGTTGACATGCGGCCGTCACGATGGTGTACTCCATGTTTTGTTCGAGGCGTGGACGAGGTCGGGCCACGCCCTGACAATTGGGTCAGTTCGAGAGGGTCACGAATGCTGCCTGCTCAGTGGGACACCTTCAAGCGCGCCGTTCGCCGCGAGAAGCTGGACGAGATCCCGATGGCGCTGATCGTCGACAGCCCGTGGATTCCGGGCTACCTCGGCATCAAGCACATGGACTACTACCTCGATCCCGAGGTGTGGTTCCAGGCCAACCTGCAGATCTTCCAGGAGTACCCCGAGATCATCTTCGTCCCCGGCTGGTGGATGGAGTACGGCATGGCCGCCGAGCCGTCGATCCTCGGCGCCAAGATCAAGTTCTGGCAGGACAACACGCCGAGCGAGTACCACACGCTCTACCGGATCGAGGACATCGACAACTTCCCCGAGTACGAGGTCGAGTGCGACGCCTTCGCGGCGATGACGCTGCACCGCATCCGGATGCATCGCCAGCGCATTCTCGACGCGGGCTACATCCTGCCGATGGTCACGGCGCGCGGGCCGCTCTGCACCGCCGGCTTCGTCCGCGGCACGACCCACTTCATGATCGACCTCGTCGAGGACCCGAAGGGCGCGCACCGCCTCATCGACCTCTGCACGCGCGTCATCATCGACTGGCTCAAGGCGCAGCACGACGCGATGGGCGACACGGTCGAGGGGATCTTCATCCTCGACGACATCGTCGGCTTCATCAACGAAGAGCACTACCTGGAGTTCGCCCACCCTTACCTGAAGCGCATCTGCGATGCGTTCCCGAAGGACTGGGTCAAGCTCTATCACAACGACGCCGAGGTCGACGCCTGCCTCGACCACCTGCCCGACGCCGGCTTCAACGTCCTCAACTGGGGCAAGCAGAAGGACATCCGTGAAGTGAAGCGGCGCGTCGGCGATCGCATGGTCCTGATGGGCAACGTCAACCCGCTCGAGATCGCGGTGCGCGGCGACGTGGACGAGGTGAAGGAAGCGACGCTCGACGTGCTCGAGGGCGCCGAGGGCGAAGGCATCATCCTCTCGGTCGGTGGCGGCACCAGCCCGGGCATGCCGCGGCAGAACATCCGCGCGATGCTCGACGCGCTGGCCGAGTTCAACCGCAAGCGCAAAGGCGCGATGGCGGGCGGACGATGATCGACTACGCCCTGATGAATCAGAACCTGTACGAGGGCAAGGCCAGCGAGGTCGAGCAGATGACCAGGGACGCCCTCGCCGCCGGGCGTCCGGTGCAGGAGATCCTGACCGACGGCCTCATCGCAGGGATGAGCGTCGTCGGCGAGGACTTCAAGCACAACGTGCTCTACGTCCCCGAGGTGCTGATCGCGGCGCGGGCCATGAAGGCCGGGATGAGCGTCCTGAAGCCGCTCCTTTCGGCCAAGGACAGCACGACGCAGCGCGTTGGCACGGTTCTCATGGGCACGGTACGCGGCGACCTGCACGACATCGGCAAGAACCTGGTCTGCATGATGGCCGAAGGCGCCGGCTTCGAGGTCGTCGACATCGGCGTCGACCAGAGCGTCGAGAAGTTCATGGCCGCCGCCGACAAGTGCCAGCCGACGATCATCGGCATGAGCGCCCTGCTGACGACGACGATGACCTACATGAAGACCGTCATCGACGGCTTCGAGGCGGCCGGTCGCGGTCACATCAAGATGGCGATCGGCGGCGCGCCGATCAGCCAGATGTTCGCCGACGAGATTGGCGCCGACGGCTACGGGCAGAACGCCTCGGCCGCCGTCGACCTCTTCCTGCGCCTGTCGCACGAGGCGCGCGCCTGATGGCCACCTACAGGGTGCTCTACTGGCAGGAAGTGCCGTCGCAGATCAAGGCCGAGGACGACGCCGACGACGTCACGCTGCCGCTCCCGGATCGCTTCCAGGAGCGCATCGACCGTCTGGCCGCGGAGCGCGGCCTGAGCGGAGCGGACGACTACCTGGCGCAGTGGCGCTGGAGTGAGGACGAGGATCGCGACGGCACGGCGCAGCAGGTGGCCGAGGCGGTGCGCGACGAGTTCGTGGCGCAGGCCGGCTTTTAGTGTTGAGGC
This sequence comes from Vicinamibacteraceae bacterium, assembly GCA_031407765.1. Lineage (GTDB taxonomy): Bacteria > Acidobacteriota > Vicinamibacteria > Vicinamibacterales > Vicinamibacteraceae > JBDSLU01. Next base: position 13,922 of record JANOIR010000581.1, on the reverse strand, counting down.
TGCCGCCCGCGTGCGGACGCCGCCAGCAAAGGACAGCGTGCCCGCAACACTCACTCTGAACGGCCACACGACCGCGGCGGTGCCGGGGCTGACGCTCTTCGAGCACGCCGAGCGGCTCGGCGTGCGCGTGCCCACGTCGTGCAAGAAGCAGGGCAAGTGCAAGGAGTGCCTGGTCGAGGTGACGGCCGGCCAGGCGGCGCTGTCGCCGCCGACGCCGGAGGAGCAGCACCTCCGCGGCCAGTTCCGCCTGTCCTGCCGGACCACGATCACGGGTGACGCCGAGGTCCGCTGCCACACGATGCGGCGCGGCCAGCTGCGCGTCCTCACCGGCTGCGCCGAGATCGCCTCCCGCCACACCGGGCTCGCACTCGACCCGGCGGTGACGCGCGATGGCGACCGCATCCTGATCGACGGCGTCGAGGTGGCGCGCTCGACCGGTCCGATCCACGGCTTGGCGATGGACCTCGGCACGACCACGGTCGTGCTGCGCCTTTTCAACCTCGAGACGGGCGCGCTCGTCGCCGATGCCTCGTTCGAGAACCCGCAGCGCTTCGGCGGCTCGGACGTGATGGCGCGGATCCAGTACGACACCGAGCACGGCGGCTTCCTGCTGATGCGGACGCTGGCCGGCTACATCAGCCACGCGATCGAGGAGTTCCCGGTCGATCCGCAGACGATCTATGAGCTGGTCGTGGTCGGCAACGCCACGATGCGCGACCTGTTCTTCCGCAAGTCCGTGCACTCGATCGGTCAGAGCCCGTACCAGTCGATCACCGAGCGCGAGATGGCCGAGGGGCGGCGGACGACGACCAGCCTGACCGAGAGCGGCCGCCGGCTGCTGCTGCCGATCCACCCGAAGGCGCGCGCCTACGGCCTGCCGGTGATCAGCGGCCACGTCGGCGCCGACGCCGCGGCCTGTCTGCTCGCGGTCGACCTCGCGCACACCGATCGCCTCACCGTGGTGATGGACATCGGCACCAACACCGAGCTGCTGCTCGGGCATCGCGGCCGCATCCTGGCGGCGTCGTGCCCGGCCGGCCCGGCGTTCGAGGGCGGCGCGATCTCGTGCGGCATGCCCGCGCTCGATGGCGCGATCGCGACGGTCGAGGCCGGCGAGGACGGCCGCTTCGTGCTCGGCGTGATCGGTGACGGCGCCGCCGAAGGTCTGTGCGGCTCCGGTCTGGTCGACACGCTCGGCGAGTTGCTGCGCACCGGCCGGATGAACGCGATGGGCCGCTTCGAGGACGGCGAGGCCAAGGTCACGCTGTGCGAGGCGACCGGCGTCGGCCTGCTCGAGAGCGACGTCAACGAGCTGGCTCAGGCCAAGGGCGCCAACGTCGCCGGCCTGAAGGTCGTGCTCGACACCTTCGGGGTCGACGTGGACGACATCGAGGTGTTCTACCTCGCGGGCGGCTTCGGCCGCCACCTGCGACTCGAATCGGCGCAGCGGATCGGGCTGGTGCCGGCGCTGCCGGCCGAGCGCATCGTCCAGGTCGGCAATGCCGCGATCGAGGGCGCCACGCTGGCGCTGCTGTCGCAGGCGAAGCGGGCCGAGCTCGAGGCGACGGTCCGGCGCGTCGAACACTGCCGGCTCGAGACGCATCCCGGGTTCTTCGACTTCTTCGTCGACGGCTGCCAGTTCGCCCCGATCGCAGTTCCTGCCATCTGCTCGGAGCGTGCTCCGAGCACGCTCCGAGAAGATGGCGCGGTGATCGCAGTTTCTGCAAGTTGCTCGGAGCAGGCTCCGAGCACACTCCGAGCAGGCGGCACAGAATGATCGCGCTTGCCGATGCCCGGCCGGCGGTCCAGGTCGATCCGGTCGAGTACGTGCGGCTGCTCGGCTATCCGCGCGGACATCGACTCGACGGTCGCGCGGCGGAGCTCGCGGCCGAGGCCGAGGCCTGGTACGCCGAGCACGGCCGGCCGTGGATCTTCGCCCGCGAGGCGGCGGCGCTCGCCCCCGACTCCGGCGGCGTGCGCCTCGACGGCGTCCGCTTCGCCAGCCCGCGGCTGCGCCAGACGCTGGTCGACGCCGGAGGCCACGGCGCCGTGCTGGTGGCGGTCGGGGCGGGCCCCGAGCTGGAGGAGGAAGCGGCGCGGCGCTGGCGTGACGAGAAGCCGGACGAGTACTTCTTTCTCGAAGTCTACGGATCGGCCGTGGTCGAGCACCTGGTGACGCACGTCGGCGCGCGCCTGTGCGGCTGGGCCGAAGCGCAGGGGGTCGCGGTGCTGCCGCACGACAGCCCCGGCTATCCGGATTGGGACATCGCCGAGCAGGCCTGCCTGCACCGCTTGCTGACGGCGTCGAGCGAAGTGCTGCCGGGGCAGCTGGACGTGCTCGACTCGGGGGCCCTGCGCCCGAAGAAGTCGCTGATCGCCGTCTTCGGCCTGACTCGTCACGTCGAGCGGCTGACGCACCTCCGCGACCTCGTGCCCTGCGAGCGGTGCGCCTTCGCGCCGTGCCAGTACCGCCGCGCACCCTATCGCCGCGGCGTGCGGCGATCCACGGCGCGGACCTTCGACGAGCCGGCTCGCGTCGACGCCGTGGAGGAGGCCGTGCTCGACGCGAGCGCCGCCTACACGGTGAACCGGCGGGCGCTGCGGCGCTGGGCCGCCGAGCGTCTGACCCTGACGCCGCGCCCGGACGGCTTCACCGACGCGCAGTTCCGCTACGAAGGGACGACCTGCTCGAACATGGGCCACCCGCTGCGCTTCGACTACCACGTCCGGCTCGGGCCGCGCGCCGACGGCTATCCGATCCGCGACCAGCGCTGCGTGCCGGCCGCCGACGATACCGGCCACATCCAGATGTGCGGCTACGTCGGCAGGGGCGACGCGCTGATCGACGAGGTCGGGCGCGACGCGCCGCTCGCCGGCGAGCGGTTGAGCGCCGTCATCGGCTGGTCACGGCTGGTCTCGGCGGCCGGCTGCTATTGCGACGACGCCAGCCGTGTCCACAAGTGGGGCCTCGTCCTCGAGACGATTCACTACGCGCTCGCCGAGCGCGAGACGACCGGAGCCGCATGAAAACGCCGCTGCTCGACATCATCAGGACGCGCCCGCTGATCGGCGATGGCGCGATGGGGACGCAGCTGATGCTCGCCGGGCTCGAGCAAGGCGGCTGCGGCGAAGCCTGGAACCTCACCCACCCGGAGAAGGTACTGGGGATCCAGCGGCGCTACGCCGAGGCCGGCTCCGACTGCATCATCACCAACACCTTCGGCGGATCGCGGATCATGCTGAACCGGCACGGCCACGCCGGCGACGTCCCTGCGGTGAACCGCGCCGCGGTCGAGATCACGCGCGAGGCTTTCGTCGGCCGGCCCGGCTACGTGCTCGGCGACATTGGCCCGTTCGGCGGGCTGATGGAGCCGTACGGCGACTTCACCGAGACGCAGGTCCGCGACGCGTTCAACGAGCAGGCCAAGGCGCTCGTCGACGCCGGCGCCGACGCCGTCATCATCGAGACCATGACCTCGCTCGAGGAGCTGCAGCTGGCGATCGAAGCCGCCAAGGCTGCCGGCGCGCCCTGCATCATCGGTTCGATGGCCTACGACGTCACCCTCGACGGCTCGACGTTCCGCACGATGATGGGGATCGATCCGGAGCGCGCCGCCGCCTTCATGGAGGAGCACGGCGCCCACGTCGTCGCCCTCAACTGCGGCACCGGGATGGAGATGGAGCGGGCCCGCGACGCGGTCCGCCGCTACCGCGCCGTCACCAGCCTGCCGATCATGGTGCAGCCGAACGCCGGCGTGCCCAAGCTGGTGAACATGAAGGTGGTCTACGACGAGACCCCGGATCACATGGGCGGCGGCGTGGTGCCGCTGGTCGAGGCCGGCGCCAACATCGTCGGCGCCTGCTGCGGCAGCACTCCGGATCACATCCGCGAGTTCCGCCGCCTGCTCGACGCCCACTTAGTGGGCCGTCCTGGTGATTTGTGAAGCCACTTTAGAAATCACCAGGACGGCCCGCTAGCCGCGACCGCCGCCGGCGCGCGCGCCTGACGGCCACACACACCATGACCATCACCCTCTGTCCCGTGAATGCCGGCGCGCTCGACAAGCTGCCGGCCAAGACCGAAGACAAGTCGGGAGTCGGCGTCCACTACGTCGATGCCTACATCAAGCCGATGAACCGCAAGCTCGAGGACGGCACCGCCATCAAGTGCAAGCGGAAAGGCCTCAAGATCGTGCTGACGGTCAGGGGCAAGAGCGGGGAAGGGCTGTTGCGGCGCCTGGCCAACGGCCCCGATCCCATCCGGATGCTCGACGCGGCGCTGCAGGAAGCGGCCGTTGCCGCCGGCGTCACGCTCGCGGTGGCCGACGGTCGCATCGACCTCACGATTCCCGACTAGAGTTCACGCAGCCGCCTCCACCGCAGCCCCGCGGCTGTCGGCGGAGGCGCCCAGCGTCCGCCGACTCACGGCCGCGGATCAAAGGGCTGCCGCGAGCCGCGCTGAGGGCGCGGGTCGCCACAATCAGAACAGCATCTTCACGCCGATCTGGACCTGACGCCCGCCGCCGGCGCCGTTGATCGTCCCGAACGCCGCCGAATCGACCGCGGTATTCGGCGTGTTGAAGCGGGTCCGGTTCAGGACGTTGAACGCCTCGATGCGGATCTGCGCGTTCCACTTGCCGCCGTTGAACCGGTTGTTCTTGAACAGCGAGAAGTCGACGTTCTTGATGCCGTCGTTTCGCAGCTCGGTCACGCGGGGCGTGTTGCCGAACCGGAAGGCCGGCGTCACGCTGTACTGCGAGGTGTCGAACCAGCGCAGGATGGCGTCGCCGCGCTCCTGGTCGCTGAGCGTGGCATCGGTGCCGGTCCAGGTCGGACGCTGCGTCGGGTTGAACAGGTTCACATTGTTCGACCCCTGCGAGAAGAGCAGCGGGTAGCCGCTCTGGAACGTCACGATGCCGTTGACCTGCCACCCGCTGACGAGCGCGCCGAGGACGCCGGCGGCGTTGCCACCGAAGCGCTGATTCTTTCCGAACGGCAGGTCGTAGACGAAGGCGCTGACGAAGCGGTACTTCACGTCGTTCGACGAGATCGAGTAGTCGCCGGCGCGGTCGTAGGCGTTCTGCTGGGTGCCGGCCTGGCCGAGGAAGCCGACCGTCGTCGACGCGTCGTCCTTCAATTCGCCCAGCGTGTACGACGCCAGCAGGCTGAGGCCGTTGGCGAAGCGCTTGTCGGCGCGCGCCGTGAAGCCGTGGTAGATCGACTTCGCCCCCGGCACGCGGAAGGCCGAGACGCCGTCGTACTGCGGGAACGGCCGCAAGAGTCGGCGCCGCTCGACCGTCGCGAATCGCAGCGGCGAAGACGGGTTGGTGATGATCCCGAAGAACGGGTTCGCCACCTGATCCTGCAGCGCCGGGCCGAGGCTCAAATAGGACGGATCGACCTGGCCGAACTGGAGCCCGCTCTCGCCGATCAGCAGGTCGGTGCCCTTGCTGCCGATGTAGGCCAGCTCGGTGATCACGTTCCACGGCAGCTCGCGCTGCACGTTCAGGTTCCACTGCTGCATGTGGGGAACCTGGTTGGTCGTGAAGACGCCGCCGGTGCCCCCACCCATGCCCAGCCCGAGGTTGGTCGAGGCGCCGAGCGAATTGCCAGGCGGCAGGTTGAAGCCGTCCGGGAACGGGTTGTCGATGTAGCGCAGCGGCGTGCGGTTGCTGTCCACGCTGACGATCATGTCGCTCTGCGTGTTGTAGCCGATCATGCCCGACGAGCCGGAGTGGCCGGCCGCCTGTACGTGTGACGGCATGTAGTAGATGCCGTAGCCGCCGCGAACCACCGTCTTCTCGGCGAAGTTCCAGGCGAAGCCGATGCGCGGGCTGACATTGTCGTAGTCGGTCGCGACCTGCTGGCGGTTGTTCTCGTCGACGAACACCACCGCGCCCTTGAGCTGTGACGGGTCGAAGAACGGGTTGGGAGGGACGACGCCGGCGAGCGGCGACGTCGCGTTCTCGTCGAAGTAGGCGAGGCGGTTGAAGCGCTCCGTGCGCGGCACGTCGAACTCGTAGCGCAGACCGAGGTTGACCGTGAAGTTGCGCGCGATCTTCCAGTCGTCCTGCAGGTAGCCGCCGAAGTACGAGCTGGAGGAGGCAGGATCGGGGTTGTGGCTCAGGTTCACGCTGCTAGGGATACCGAGCAGCATCGACGCAAGGGCCGCACCCTGGGTGCCGTTCGTGACGTTCGGGTTGCGCTGCGTCCACTGGGCGTTGTTGAACGCGAACTGGCCCGATGGGAAGAACAGCTGGGTGAAGTTCAGCATGAACTTCCGGTAGTCGGCGCCCATCTTCAGCGTGTGCTGGCCCCACACCTTGGTGGCGTTGGCGTTCAGGCTGTGGGTGGTCGGCGCGATCACCAGGTCGGTGAAGGTGTTCTGCCCAAGGGCCTGGAAGTTCTGCACGTTGACGCGCGGGAACTCGAGGGCGTCGACGGTGTTCAGCACGTTGGTCGGGTAGTTCAGCTGCGACAAGTCGAAGCCGGTCGAGATCGGCAGGCGCGACGCGTAGCGGCGGTTCAGGCCGTAGCGGACGTTCAACACCCAGGTCGGCCCGAGCGTGTAATTGTGGTCGACCGACAGGCTGTGGACCTTGGTGTAGGTGGGCCCGTCACCACCGGCCGACGAGGCCGCGTTGCCGAAGCTGTTGAACGGCAGGTTGGCTTCGTCCGAGAACGAGTAGCGGACGAACGTGCGCCAGCGATCGTTGAAGACGTGGTCGACGCGCGAGTCGATGCGGTCGCCTTCGTTCTCACTGAAGCCCGAGGCGGAGAAGTTGTTGGTCTGCGTGAACTGGTTGGTCGGGTTGGTGTTGGGCAGCGGCCAGTAGGTCATCATCGCCCGGGCCATCGGGCTCATGCGGTTCTGCGGGATGACGTTGCCCGGGAACGGATCGCGGATGAACTGAGGCGCGTTGGGCGACGAGGCCGGATCGAGCCGCGTCGTCAGCGGATCGTAGATCGTGATCAGGTTTCCCGCCGCGTTGCGGAAGTTCGAGAAGTCGCCGTTGCGCCACTCGGGCAGCGGCACGGTGAACGTCTGGACGCTCGCATTCTGCTCGCGCAGGCCTTCGTAGTTCACGAAGAAGAAGGTCTTGTCCCGGTGGATCGGGCCACCGAGGTTGCCGCCGAACTGATTGCGCTTGAAGGCGCCCTTCTTGCCATTGTTGCGGTTGGTGAAGAAGTTGGTCGCGTCCATCTTGGCGTTACGCGCGAACTCCCAGGCGGTGGCGCGCAGCGAGTTGCTGCCACTCTTGGTGATCAGGTTGATGACGCCGCCGCCGAGTCGCCCGAACTCGGCGCTCACAGCGTTGGTCTGGACGCTGAACTCCTGCACGGCGTCGACTGACGGCGTGTAGTTCAGGTCGAGGATCGAGACGTTGTTCTCAGCGTTGACGTTGGAGACGCCGTCGATCGCGACCTCGCTGGTGGCGTTGCGGCCGCCGCTGATTGACGGGGACGACCCGCCGTTGTTGGACGTCGGCGCGACGCCGGGCGCGAGGCTCGCCAGGGAGAACGGGTTGCGGCCGTTCAGCGGCAGGTCGACCATCCGCTTGTTCTCGATGGTCTGACTCATCGTGGAACTGGTGACTTCGACAGACGCCGCGGTGCCGCTGACGGTGATGGTCTCAGCGGCGGCGCCGACTTCGAGCTTGATCTCGACGTCGCGGATCGCCTGGACATCGAGCTTGACGTTGTCGAGCGCGGCGGTCTTGAAGCCGTCGAGCGTGACGACGACCCGGTACGTGCCCGGCTTGAGATTGGGCAGGACCCAGTTGCCGCGGGCGTCCGACGTCAAGCTGCGCGTGTCGTTGGTGCTGACCTCGACCACCGAGATCTGAGCGCCGGGCAGCACGCCGCCGGTGGAGTCTTGAATGACTCCACGGAGCGTGCCATTGAACTGTTGCGCCTGCGCGGGAGCGGTCAGCCCCGCGAGCAGGAGGAAAAGGCTGCACAGCAACCTCCATGCAGTGAACGTCTTTGACACAGGTTCCTCCACACACCTCCCGCGACCGACACCGCGCGCAGAGCGCACGCCGGTGCACGACCCGATCGCTGAGGTGTCTTGTTGAGGCGAAGACTAGATGAGGTAATACCAGTTGGTCAAGAAATATTGCTGCTTGATACACCACGGCCAAGGCGTCTGACCCACAGGTGAGCCCTCGAATCATCGCGTAACACCAAGCGTAATTTGGTTAATGTTCCGAATAACCGAGGTCGGTCACGTCGGGTCGACAACGGCTTGGATATGATCCGAAAATCCGTTCCTGGTACTGTCACTGCAACTCTACAGTTTAGAGAGGCTTGTCCACATCACGCCGTGAGCCCGGGCACGCGGTAGCATGCGGTGGTGGGTGTCGCGGCCAGTCTCGTCCTGTTCCTGCTCGCGCAGACGCCCCCGCCGCCAACGCCCGTGCCCGACGCTCCCCAGGCTCCGGAGGTCAAGGAGGAGATCACCGTCAGCGCCACCCGATCCGATCGGCGGCTCCAGGACGAGCCGCTTCGCGTCGAGGTGATCGACCGTGAGGAAATCGAGGAGAAGGCGCTGATGACGCCGGGCTCGGTCGCCATGCTCCTCGGCGAGACGACCGGCCTCCGCGTCCAGACGATCGCGCCGTCGGTAGGCGCCGCGAACGTCCGCATCCAGGGCCTGCGCGGCCGCTACGCCCAGGTCCTCGCCGACGGCCTGCCGCTGTTCGGCGCCGGCGGCGACTCGCTCAACCTGCTCCAGGTGCCGCCGCTCGATCTCGGCCAGGTGGAGGTCATCAAAGGTGCGGCTTCGGCACTCTACGGCCCGGCGGCGCTCGGCGGCGTGATCAACCTCGTGTCCCGCCGCCCGGCCGAGGCCGAGGCCGAAGCCCTCCTCAACGTCACCTCGCAGGCCGGGCTCGACGGCACTGTCTGGATTGCCGGCGCGCCGTCGCGCGGCTGGGCGTGGACGCTGCTCTCCGGCTTCCATGGCGCGCAGCATCGGGATCTCGACGGCGACGGCTGGGCCGACCTGCCTGCCTTCGCGCGCGGCGTCGTCCGGCCGCGGATCCGCTACGAGCCGGGGACCGGCACGGCGATCTTTCTCACCGGTGGCGTCATCGCGGAGAACCGCGCCGGCGGCACGTTCGCGGGCGCCGTCGCGCCGGACGGCCGCCCCTTCGCGCAAACCATCGACACCCGCCGCGCCGACGCCGGTCTGGTCGCGCGATGGCTGGTCGGGGCCCGCGTCGTCACCGTCCGCGGGTCCTACGCCCGCAGCGGACAGGCGCGCGGCTTCGGCGACGTGGTCGAGCGCGGCACCCGCCACACCGCGTTCGGCGAGGCGACGATCGCGGTCGCCAAGGGGCGGCACACGATCGTCGCGGGAGCCGCCTTGCAGCAGGATCGCTTCGCCTCGCGCGATCTCGATCGGTTCGACTACCGCTACACCGTGCCCGCGGTCTTCGCCCAGGATCAGATGACCTTCGGCAGTCGAGCAGCGCTCTCGGCGAGTGCCCGCGTCGACGTCCACAGCCGCTACGGCACCCTGGTCAGCCCTCGCGTGTCGCTGCTCGTCAAGCCGACCCCGGCCTGGACGGCGCGCGTCTCGATCGGCGGCGGCGCCTTCGCACCGACGCCGTTCACCGAGGAGACCGACGACGCCGGGCTGTCGCGCCTGGCGCCGCTCGACGGTCTCGTCGCCGAACGGGCGCGTACGGGGTCAGGCGATCTCACCTGGCGGCGCGGCCCGTTCGAGATCAGCGCCACCGTCTTCGGATCGATCGTCGACGACGCCGTCCAGCTTGCCGCGCTGGTCCATCCTGCCGTCGTGGGCGACGCGGGTTATCCCGTCGGCCTCGTCAACGCGGCCGAGCCGACGCGGACGGCGGGCACGGAGCTCCTCGCCCGCTATCGCCGAGGCCGGCTGTCGCTGATGGCCACCCACGGGCTGACCCGGGCGACCGAGCTCGATCTGGACACGGGCCGGCGGCGCGACGTGCCGCTGACGCCGCGCCATGCCGCGTCGTTCAACGCGGCCTGGGAGGCGGAGTGGGGGCGGGCGGGCTTCGAGGCGTATTACACCGGCCGGCAGCCGCTCGAGGACGATCCGTATCGCGACACCGGCCGCGCCTACGTGCTGTTCGGCGGCCTCGTCGAACGCCGCTTCGGGCGCGCACGCCTGTTCGTGAACGTCGAGAACCTCGCCGACGTGCGCCAGACGCGGGACGCGCCCCTCGTCCTGCCCGCCCGCCGTCGCGACGGGCGCTGGACGGTCGACGCCTGGGCCCCGCTCGACGGCCGCGTCGTCAACGGCGGCATCCGCGTCACGTTCTAGAAATGCCGCACCAACCGCAGCGAGACCGTGCCCGGCTGGACCAGCCGGGTGCCGACGAAGACTGACTGGAAGTTGTAGAGCGCGGTACGGTCGAACAGGTTGGAGATCTGGATTTGGGCGGCCCAGGTCTTTCGGCCGCGTGCATCCGCGAAGTCGACCCCGGCGGCGGCGTCCACGATGGTGCGCGGCCGCACGCGGGGCGTGTCGAGCTCGAGGTTCACGTACGGCAGCAGGTCGCGGTAGTCGGGATCGGCGGCGACGCGCGCAGGATCGGACGGGTTCGATACCAGGCCGCTGTCGTAGCGCACCGAGCCGCTGAGCCACAGCGGGCCCGACGGATCGAGGGTGACCAGGCCGTGGACGCCGAGCCGCTGGTCGTGGTCAATCGCAAACGGTCCGGCCGAGAGCAGGTCCACGGCGTCCTGGCCGAGGAAGAGGCCGCCGGTGAACGGCGGCGTCGAGATGGCCCGGCCGGTCGTGGCACTCAACGAGCCCGACAGACCATGAACCGGCAGCAGCGTCAGCCGCGCTTCGACGCCGGTCACGTCGATCCGCTGCAGCGTGGTGGGGAAGATGATGCCGGTGTCGAAGAAGTTGTTGTTGTCCTGCTGATCGCGCGAGCGCTTGTGGTAGGCCGAGCCGTCGATGGTGATCCGCCGGCCGGCGGCGAGCTGCGCGCCCACTTCGTAGACGTCCTGACGCTCCGGCTGAATCGGCCGATAGGCGCCGCCCAGCGCTTCCCGCACGCTGGCCGGAGCGAGGCGGCTGGCCGCCTCGGAGTTCGAGAGCAGCAGATTCTCGTTCGGCGGCGTCTGGTAGTTGCGGTTGTACGATGCGCGCAGCACGAAGTCCCGGCCTGGCACCTTGTAGGCGACGCCGACGCGCGGCTGCAGCTGCCGGCCGTCGACCAGGAAGCGGTACTCGTCGTAGCGGATCCCGGCATTGATCGAGACCGCGCCGAGCGCCAGCGTCGACTGGACGAACGCGCTCGCCTGATGGCCCGTGCGCGCCTCTTCGAAGAGGAACGGCGTGCCGCCGCGCGTCAGGTCGTAGGGCAGCAGCGCCTCGTTGAAGCGGGCGGATCCCGGCACGTTGAATGACGGCGACGTCAGCGCCATCGCGAAGCGTTCGTGGACAGGGAAGCGCTGGACGTCAGCGCCGGCGCGGACGAGGTGCGCGCCGAAGCTGCGCGCGTAGCGCGCGTTCGCGGTGTAGGTCGACAGTCGCCGGTCCTGCGCCGCTGTCACCGGCGTGTCGCCTGGGCTGTCGCGCAGCACCGCCGTGGTCGTCCGGTAGCCGGCAGTGGCCTCGAGCGTCGACGCGGCATCGAGCGTCCGCACCAGCGAGCTCCACGCGGACAGGTCGTTCAGGGCCTGGCGCTGATCCTGGCCGGCGAGCTGCTGCGAGCGCAGGTTGGCGAGCTCGAACCGTGAGCTGCCGCCCATCACGTGCGTGCGCAGCTGGGTGCGATCGTCGAGGCGCACGTCGATGCGGCCGAAGCCTCGCGTCGCGTGCCCGGCGTTGTGCAGGTTGTCGAGCGTGACCTGATCGAGGAAACGGTCGGTGCGCAGGGAGGTGACCGAGCCGAAGTAGCCGACGCGGCCGCGCTCGCCCCCAATCTGGACGGAGCCCTGGCCGGTGCCGAAGCCGCCGCCGGCGACCGAGACCGCGCCGGTGAAGGCGCGCCCGGTCCCCAGGCCGCTGCGGCTGTTCAGCACGGCCACGCCCGACACTTTGCTGCCGAATTCGGCCGGGATGTTTCCGATCACGAGCTCCGCCGTCTGCACGACGCCGACGTCGAGGGCGTTGGCGAAGGCGCCGGTCAGCTGATCGCTGATCGGCAGCCCGTCGACGACGAACGTCATCTGGTTGTGGGCCCCGCGGGGATGAATGGCGCCGTTGGCGTTCTGCGCGAAGCCGGGGAAGGCGACGAGCACGGCCTCGAGGCCGCGGCTGGTGACCGCGACCGGCATGCGCTCGATGCGGGTGATCGCCACGGCGTGGCGCGTCCCGGCCGAGGCGGTGTCGACGACGGTCGCCTGCGGCACCACCTGGATGGCGTCCGTCAACGCGGCGAGGTCCAGCCGGACGTCCACTTCGACGCGCGCGCTGGTCGTCGCATGGACGCGCTGCTGCCGCACGCCGAAACCGGGCAGGGAAAACGTCAGGTCGTGCACGCCGACCGGCAGGTTGGCGATCTCGTAGCGCCCCGTCCCGTCGGTGGTCGTCTCCCGCTCGAGCCCGCTCGAGGTCTGTCTCAGGGCGACCGCGACGCCAGGTACCGCGGCGCCCTGCTCGTCGCGGACGGTGCCGGCGATCGCCGTCGTCGACTGCGCGAACGTGGGGGCTCCAAGCAGGAGCGTCAGGCCCAAGGCCGCCAGGATGCACGTTCCCACATGGCGCCGGTCTCGATTCGAGCGAGTCAAATCAAGATTTTGAGTTCTCAAAATCATGACCTAGGAGACCATGAACACCGCCTGGGCGTCAAGGACTTCCTGTCAGCGGGCGAGGACCTCGCGGACCTTCTGGACGAAGGTGCGCGGTCCAAAGGGCTTCTGCAGGAACGCTTCCTGCTCGTTCAGCAGGCCGAGGCGCAGGATCGCGTCGTCGGAGTAGCCCGAGATGAAGAGCACGCGCAGGTCCGGCCGATTCGGCTCGATGTCCCGGGCCAGCATCGGCCCGGACTGCCCGGGCAGCACCGCATCGGTGACCAGCAGGTCGAGTGTCGGATCGTCGGCCAGCAGGGCCAGCGCCGCTTCGCTGTCGGCGGCCTGCCGCACGCGGTGGCCCTCCCGCTCGAGGCTGCGCGCCAGCAGCCGGCGCAGGGCGGCGTCGTCCTCGATCAGCAGGATCGACGCGCTCTCCACCGCGGCGGCGTGGCGCGGCCCGGCCGCCGATTCGTCGAGGCCCGCCTCCGCGACCGCCGGCAGGAAGACGCGGAACGTGGTGCCCGTCCCGGTCCCGCTCTCGACCGCGATGAAGCCCCCGCTCTGCTTGACGATCCCGTAGACGGTGGCCAGGCCAAGGCCGGTCCCGCGTCCGGGCGCCTTGGTGGTGAAGAACGGCTCGAAGATATGCGCCTGCGTCTCGGCGTCCATGCCCGAGCCGGTGTCGCGCACGGCGAAGACGACGTAGGCGCCCGGCGTCGCCTGCACCTGCTCGGGCGCGCCGCGTTCGATCGTGGCGTTGCGCGTCTCGATGGTCAGCGTGCCGCCGTCGGGCATCGCGTCGCGGGCATTGACGACCAGGTTCATCAGCACCTGTTCGAGCTGGCCGCGGTCGGCCTTGACGTGCCACAGGTCGGCGTCGCCGTGGGCGCTCCAACGAATGTGCTCGCCGAGCACCCGGCCGATCATGCGCTCGAAGTCGCGGACCACTTCGGCGAGGTCGAGCACCTTCAGGTCCAGCATCTGTCGCCGGCTGAAGGCGAGCAGCTGGCGGCTGAGCGAGGCGCCGTGCTGGGCGGCCTTCTGGATGGCTTCGAGATCGAGGCGCGTCTCGCTGCCCGGCGCGGCGTCGTCGAGCAGGATCTCCGAGAAGCCGAGGATGGCGGTGAGGAAGTTGTTGAAGTCGTGCGCCACGCCGCCGGCGAGCTGCCCGATGCTGTCCA
>JANOIR010000577.1:0-20171 GCA_031407765.1 Vicinamibacteraceae bacterium | reverse complement strand
CTGAGCACCGCCTGCGTGTACTGCGCGACTTCAACGCGCGGCTGGAAGCGATCGAGCAGGACTTCGCCAAGCCTACGTCGCGCCTGCCGTGACGCCGCGCTCGTCGCCGCTAACGGCGGGCCCGCTCGATCGCCGCGAGCTGGGCGCCGGCGCGGATGCCCAGACGGCCGCCCTGTTCGGCGACGCGGGTCAGGATTCCTACGGCCTCCGGGCCGCGCTTGCCCAGCGAGGCCACCAGGGCCATGCCCGGCTCGTCGTAGTTGACGTTGCTGGCGTGCTCCCCGTTCAGGAGACGATCGACGAGGTCGAGGTCGAGGGCGTTCGGGTTACGGTAGGCGTAGACCGCCAGCACCTCGCGCGAGGCCCGCGCGATCTTCTCGGACGGATCGTCGAGACACGCGACGAGCACGGGGACGGCGGACGCCAGGTCGTCCTTGAAGCCGAGGCTCCGCAGCGCCAACAGGCGGACGGCCTCGGAAGGGTTGTCGAGCGCGGCGACCAGCTCCTCGGTCGGGGTATGCGGGCTGAGGGTCGGCGCGCTGTCCTCGGCGGCCGTTGCGGCTGCGACTTGGACGGCGTCAACGCGTGCCTTCGCCGCGGCGTCGTGAGAGCCTCGACAGGAAGACAGGAATCCGCCGGCACCTGCCGTCACGAACGCGAGCCCGAGGACGGGCAGGCATAGCGCGACCGCGCGCCGCGGATGCATGGACCGCATAGACAGTCAATCGGACCGGTATCCACCGGCCTTGAATCCGCCGCCGGCGTTCGGGATCGGCGATCAGTCGCCGCCGCCGGCGGACTTCTTGTCGCCGGCGCCGCTCAGCACCGCCAGCGTGTACTGGCGGTTCATCCGGGCGATGCCGGCGATCGAGATGCCCTTCGGGCACGTCGCCTCGCACTCGCCCTCGTTCGAGCAGGCCCCGAAGCCTTCGGCGTCCATCCGATCGACCATCGCGCGGACGCGGGTCAGGCGCTCGGGCTGGCCCTGCGGCAGCAGCGCCAGATGCGAGACCTTGGCCGCCGTGAAGAGCGCCGCCGAGGCATTCTTGCAGGAGGCGACGCAGGCGCCGCAGCCGATGCACTGGGCGTAGTCCATGGCCTCGTCGGAGGCGGCTTTCGACACCAGGATGGCGTTGCCGTCCGGCGCCGAGCCGACGTTGATCGACGTGTAGCCGCCGGCCTGGATGATGCGGTCGAGGGCACCGCGATCGACGACCAGATCCTTGAGGATGGGAAAGGCCCGCGCCCGCCACGGCTCGATGACGATGGTGTCGCCGTCCTTGAAGCGCCGCATGTGCAGCTGGCACACGGTGGTGCCCGCGTCCGGGCCGTGCGCGACCCCGTTGACCATGCAGCCGCAGGTGCCGCAGATGCCCTCACGGCAATCCGAGTCGAACGCGATCGGGTCCTGCCCGGCCTTGATCAGGCCTTCGTTGACGACGTCCAGCATTTCGAGGAACGACATGTCGGCCGAGATGTTCGTCGCCTTGTAGTCGACGAGGCGACCCGGCGCGGACGGCGACGCCTGGCGCCAGACCCTGAGAGTCAGATTCACTTGTAGCTCCGCTGCGTCGGGTGCACGTGCTCGAACTCCAGGGGCTCGACGTGGCGCACCGGCGCCTGATCCGGCCCGCGATACTCCCAGGCGGCGACGTGGGCGAACTGCTCGTCGTCGCGCCGCGCCTCGCTGTCAGGCGTCTGGTATTCCTCGCGGAAATGGCCGCCGCACGACTCGCGCCGCTCGAGCGCGTCCATCGCCAGGACCTCGCCGAACTCGAGGTAGTCGGCGACGCGGCCGGCGTATTCGAGATTCTTGTTGAGCGTGTTCGGCTCGCCCGGGATCGAGACGTTCTGCCAGAACTCTTCGCGCAGCTGCGGGATTTTGGTCAGCGCGGTGCGCAGGCCGGCATCGGTGCGGGCCATACCGACGTAGTCCCACAGGATCCGGCCCAGCTCGCGGTGCAGCTCGCGCGCGGTGCGCTTGCCCTTGGCGGCGTACATCCGATCCATGTGCCCGCGCACCGCCGCCGCAGACTCCTTGAAGGCGTCATGGTCGGTCGTGACCTTGGGCAGCGCCGTGCTGGCGAGGTAGTGCCCGATGGTCGCGGGGATGACGAAGTAGCCGTCGGCCAGGCCCTGCATCAGCGCGCTGGCCCCGAGGCGGTTGGCGCCGTGATCCGAGAAGTTGGCTTCACCGAGGACGTGCAGGCCCGGCACCGTGCTCATCAGGTTGTAGTCGACCCACAGCCCGCCCATCGTGTAGTGGACGGCGGGGTAGATGCGCATCGGCACCTGATACGGATTTTCGTCCGTGATCTTCTCGTACATCTGGAACAGGTTGCCGTAGCGGGCCCGCACCGTGTCCTCGCCGACGCGGCGAATGGCGTCGGCGAAATCGAGGTAGACGGAGAGCGCGGTCTCGCCGACGCCGCGGCCTTCGTCGCAGACCGCCTTGGCGGCGCGCGACGCGACGTCGCGCGGCACGAGGTTGCCGAAGCTCGGGTAGCGGCGCTCCAGGTAGTAGTCGCGCTCGGCCTCGGGAATCTGCTGCGGCGGGCGCTTGTCGCCGCCCGTCTTGGGCACCCAGACGCGCCCGTCGTTGCGCAGACTCTCGCTCATCAGCGTGAGCTTCGACTGTTCATCACCCGAAACCGGGATGCAGGTCGGGTGGATCTGCGTGAAGCAGGGGTTGGCGAACAGCGCGCCCCGCTTGTAGCACCGCCCCGCCGCCGTGACGTTGGAGTTCACGGCGTTGGTCGAGAGGTAGTAGGCGGTCCCGGAGCCGCCGGTGGCGAGGCACACCGCGTCGGCGACGTGCGACTCGAGCTCGCCGGTCAGCAGGTTGCGCACCATGATGCCGCGCGCCTTGCCGTCGATGAGCACGAGGTCGAGCATCTCGCGGTTGGGGAACAGCGTAACCGTGCCGGCCTGCGCCTGCCGCATCAGCGACTGGTAGGCGCCGATGAGGAGCTGCTGGCCGGTCTGGCCGCGGGCGTAGAACGTGCGCGAGACCTGGGCGCCGCCGAACGATCGGTTGTCGAGCACGCCGCCGTACTCGCGCGCGAAGGGCACCCCCTGGGCGACCGCCTGGTCGATGATCTGGACGCTGGTCTGGGCCAGGCGATAGACGTTGGCCTCGCGCGCCCGGTAGTCGCCGCCCTTGACGGTGTCGTAGAACAGCCGCTCGACGCTGTCGCCGTCGTTGCGATAGTTCTTGGCCGCGTTGATGCCGCCCTGAGCCGCGATGCTGTGGGCGCGGCGCGGCGAATCGTGGATGCAGAACGCCTTGACGTTGTAGCCCAGCTCGCCGAGCGAGGCCGAGGCCGAGGCGCCGGCGAGGCCGGTGCCGACCACGATGATCGTGAACTTGCGCTTGTTGGCCGGGTTCACCAGCTTCATCTCGAAGCGGTGCCGGTCCCACTTGTCGGCGATCGCGCCGCCGGGAATTCTTGCGTCGAGCTTCACTGCCGGCCTCCGACGTAGATGACGACCGGGATCAGCGCGAAGCCGAGCGCCACGACGATCGCGATCGTCAGGCCGGTGCCGCGGATGAGGCCGTTGTAGCGCGGATGCTCGATACCCATCGACTGGAACGCGCTCGACAGCCCGTGCGAGAGGTGCAGGCCGACGACGACCATGCTCAGCACGTAGAACACCACGTGGAGCGGCTCGCGGTAGACCTCGTGCACGAGCCGCGACAGGTCGCGCATCCCGTCCGGCGTCTCGTACCAGGGGCCGAACTTGAACGTCTTCAGGTGGATGACGACGAACAGCAGCAGCCAGATGCCGGTCACGATCATGGTCGTCGACGCCCATGACTTGCGGCTCGTGTGGCCGGCGCGCTTCTTCATCGCGTAGCCGCCACCCCGTGCATCGCGATTGCGCAGGGTGACGAACACGGCCTTGAAGGCGTGCGTCAGGAACAGCGCGACCAGGCCGGCCTCGGCGATGTAGATCAGCGGGTTGCTGATCAGCTTGTGCGAGTACTCGTTGTAGGCGTCCGGGTCGACGAGCACCAGCAGGTTGGCGGCGACGTGCGTCAACAGGAACGCAGCGAAGCCCAGGCCCGTCAGCGCCACCAGGATCTTGGTGCCGACGGACGACGAGAGAAAACGTATGAGTGAGGACATCACCAGGGGATTGCGCCCGCGAAAAACAGGGGCCGCTCGGCGGGTCATCCGGAGGGGGCCGGGAGGAGATCGTATCACGGCCGATTGACGGGCCCTTGATTGCCGACGCCGATCCCGACCATCATCTACCCCGACATGAAGATCCACGAGTACCAGGGCAAGGCGATTCTGGCGCCGTTCGGTGTGCCCATCCCGCGCGGCGAGATGGCGACGACGGCGGCCGAGGCCGGCGCGATCGCGCGCAAGCTGGGGGGCGGCGTCAGCGTCGTCAAGGCGCAGATCCACGCCGGCGGCCGCGGCAAGGGCGGCGGCGTCAAGGTGGTGAAGAGCGCCGAGGAGGCCGAAAAGGTCGCGAGCCAGATTCTCGGCATGCAGCTCGTCACCCACCAGACCGGACCGGCGGGGCAGAAGGTGTCGCGAGTCCTCGTCGAGGAGGGCCTGGCGATCGCCCGCGAGCTCTACTTCGGCATGCTGATCGACCGCGCGACCCAGCGCCCGATCGTGATGGCGAGCTCGGCCGGGGGCATGGACATCGAGGAGGTGGCGGAGAACACGCCGCACCTCATCATCAAGGAAATCGTCCACCCGGGCGTCGGCCTGACCAGCTTCCAGGCGCGCAAGATCGCCTTCGGCATCGGCCTCGAGGGGGCGCAGATCGGCCAGGCGGTGAAGCTGCTGCAGGCGCTCTACGGCGCCTTCGTCGGCAGCGACGCCTCGCTCATCGAAATCAACCCGCTGATCGTCACCAAGGAGGGCAACCTCCTGGCGCTCGACGCCAAGGTCACCTTCGACGACAACGCGATGTTCCGCCACAAGGACTACCCGGCCCTGCGCGACACCGCCGAGGAGGATCCGCTGGAGGTCGAGGCGTCGAAGTTCGCGCTGAACTACATCCGCCTCGACGGCACCATCGGCTGCATGGTCAACGGCGCCGGCCTGGCGATGGCGACGATGGACATCATCAAGCTCGCCGGCGGCGAGCCGGCGAACTTCCTCGACGTGGGCGGCGGCGCCAACGCCGAGCAGATCCGCAACGCCTTCAAGATCCTGATGTCCGACACCAACGTGAAGGCGGTGCTGGTCAACATCTTCGGCGGCATCCTGCGCTGCGACGTGCTGGCCGAAGGGCTGATCGCCGCGGTCAAGGAGCTGTCGGTGAAGGCGCCGATCGTCATCCGCATGGAGGGCACCAACGTCGAGCAGGGCAAGGCGATGCTCGCCGCCAGCGGGCTCAATTTCACGACGGCCGATTCGATGGGCGAGGCCGCGCAGAAGGTCGTCGCCCTCTCGAAGCAGTAGCGGTAGAAGTCGGACGTCGCACCATGGCCATTCTGATCACTCCACAGACGCGTCTCCTCGTCCAGGGCCTCACCGGCCGCGAGGGCACGTTCCACGCGAAACAGGCTGCGGCCTACCACACGACCGTCGTCGGCGGCGTCACGCCCGGCAAGGGCGGCACCACGCACGAGGGCTGGCCCATCTTCAACACGGTCGCTGAAGCCGTCGAGAAGACGGGCGCCAACGCCTCGGTGATCTTCGTGCCGCCGCCGGGCGCGGCCGACGCGGTGATGGAAGCGGCGGACGCCGGCATCCCGCTGGTCGTCTGCATCACCGAAGGCATCCCGACGATCGACATGGTGAAGGCGTTCACCTTTCTGGAAGGGAAGGCGACGCGCGTCATCGGTCCCAACTGCCCGGGCCTGATCTCGGCCGTGATCGGCAAGGCCGGCATCATCCCCGGCCACATCTGCAAGCGCGGATCGGTCGGCGTGGTGTCGAAGAGCGGCACGCTGACCTACGAGGCGATCCACCAGCTGTCGCGGCTGGGGCTCGGCCAGACGTCCTGTGTCGGCATCGGCGGCGACCCGCTGATCGGCACGTCGTTCATCGACACGCTGACGCTGTTCGCCGACGACGCCGAAACCGAGGCGGTCATCATGATCGGCGAGATCGGCGGCAACGCCGAGCAGGACGCCGCCGACTGGATCAAGGCGAACTTCAAGAAGCCGGTGGTCGGCTTCATCGCCGGGCAGACCGCGCCGCCCGGCCGCCGCATGGGTCACGCTGGAGCCATCATCTCGGGCGGCAAGGGCACGGCCGCCGAAAAGATGGAGGCGCTCGAAGCCGCCGGCGTCAGCGTCGTGAAGAGCCCCGCCGACATGGGGGCCACCCTCAAGGCCCGCCTCGGCCGCTAGCGCCCTACCATTTCTGCGCGCCGCTGCCAGTCCAGCCCGGGTGTTCGACCACCCGGGCCGGGCGTGCGCCCGTTCAGCCGCGACCTGTAGCAAAAATATATGATCGTGACGTAACATCATTGAGATCGGCGGACCGCAGGCGCGCGTGCCGTGGGCGATGGGCCCCGGACGACCCTGCCCCACGAGGGCCCGCACCGAGGACCACGCATCCATGGCTCCACAAGACGCTCTGGCCGAAGCCGGCCAGCCTGCCCGCCAAGAGGCGGGCGCCGTCGTCAACGACTTCAGCATCCAGGTCGCCACCGTCAACGGATCCGGCAGCCAGACAGCCAATCTGGTGCTCCTCCGGTCCATCTTCCAGATGGGCATTCCGGTGTCGGGCAAGAACCTTTTCCCGTCGAACATCGCCGGGCTGCCCACTTGGTACACCATCCGGGCCAACGAGCACGGCTACATCGCCCGGAAGAAGGAAATCGACTTCCTGGTCGCGATGAACCCCGAGACGGCGCGTGAGGACGCGCTGTCGCTCGAGTCCGGCTCGGCCTGCGTCTACGACGAGCCGCTGAAGCTCTCGGCGCTGCGCACGGACATCACCTTTTTTCCGGTGCCGTTCGACAAGCTGGTTGCCGACGTCACGACCGACGCCAAGCTGCGCCGCCTCGTGCGCAACATGATCTACGACGGCATCCTCTCGTTCCTGCTCGACATCGAGCTCGACGAGATGAAGAAAGCCCTCGGCAAGCAGCTCGGGAAGAAGCCCAAGGCGATGGCGCTGAACAGCGCCGCGCTCGACAAGGGCTTCGAGTACGCCCAAGCCAACTTCGCCAAGGCGAGGGTCCGCGTCGCGCGGATGAACAAGACGGCGGGGAAGATCCTGATCGAGGGCAACGCCGCCGCCGCGCTCGGCTGCCTTTTCGCCGGCGTCACCGTCGTCGCCTGGTATCCGATCACGCCGTCGTCGTCGCTGTGCGAGACGCTGATCGACTACCTGCGCAAGTACCGCACCGACAAGGACACCGGCCAGGCGAGCTTCGCCGTGGTCCAGGCCGAGGACGAGATCGCCGCGCTCGGCATGGTCGTCGGCGCGTCCTGGGCCGGCGCCCGCTCGATGACCTCGACCGCCGGCCCCGGCATCTCGCTGATGGCCGAGTTCACCGGCCTGGCCTACTACGCCGAGCTGCCGGCGGTGATCTTCGACATCCAGCGCGTCGGCCCGTCGACGGGGCTGCCGACCCGCACCGCCCAGCAGGACATCGCCTTCGCCGCCAGTCTGTCGCACGGCGATTGCCGCCACGTGCTGCTCCTGCCGTCCTCGGTGGCCGAGTGCTACGAGATGGCCCAGGAGGCCTTCGATCTCACCGAGCGCCTGCAGACGCCCGTCTTCGTGATGAGCGATCTCGACCTCGGCATGAACACCTGGATGTCGGATCCGTTCGTCTACCCGACCAAGCCGCTCGATCGCGGCAAGGTGCTCGACGCCGACACGCTCGCCCGCATCGGCGACTGGGGCCGCTACAAAGACGTCGACGGCGATGGCATCCCGTACCGCTCGCTGCCCGGCACCGGCATGCCGGCGTATTTCACGCGCGGCACCGGGCACAACGAGAAGGCGCTCTACAGCGAGCGGCCGGACGACTTCGTCAACAACCTCGATCGCCTGACGCGCAAGTTCGACACCGCACGGCGGCACGTGCCCGGCCCGGTGGTCGAGGCGCGCGGCGCCAAGGTCGGCATCATCGCCTACGGCACGAGCCACTGGGCGATCGAAGAGAGCCGCGACCAGCTGGCCCGCGAGGCCAAGCTCGAGACCGACTACCTGCGGCTGCGCGCCTTCCCGTTCAGCGACGCCGTCGCCGCGTTCATCGACGCGCACGACCGCGTCTACGTCGTCGAGCAGAACCGCGACGCCCAGATGCTCGGGCTGCTCAAGCAGGAGCTCCACGCCGTGCAGATTGGCAAGCTGCGCAAGGTGCTCCACTACAACGGCCTGCCGATCGACGCCCGATCGGTCACCACCGACATCCTCGCGCAGGAAGGCGTCGTCAGCGTCGCGCATCCCGACGGCAACCGGGGCGCGCTCGGCAGCGAATAAGGGCCTGCAGCAGGGATCAAGATCATGGAAGCCGTCACCCAGCCACCCAAGAAGACCAACCGGATCGGCCTCGAGCTCGCGACCTACCGCGGCAGCAAGACCACGCTGTGCGCGGGCTGCGGCCACAACGCCATCTCCGAGCGCATCATCGACGCGTTCTACGAGATGGGGATCGACCCCAAGCGGGTTCTCAAGTTCTCGGGCATCGGCTGCTCGAGCAAGACCCCGGCCTACTTCCTCGCCAGCTCGCACGGCTTCAACGCCGTGCACGGCCGGATGCCGTCGGTCGCCACGGGCGCGCTGCTCGCCAACAGAACGATGCAGGGCATCGGCGTCAGTGGCGACGGCGACACCGGTGCCATCGGCATCGGCCAGTTCGTCCACCTGATGCGCCGCAACCTGCCGCTGGTCTACATCATCGAGGACAACGGCTGCTACGGCCTGACCAAGGGCCAGTTCTCGCCGACGGCCGACGTCGGCTCCAAGCTGAAGAACGGCGTCGTCAACGATCTGCCGCCGATCGACACCTGCGCGCTGGCCGTCGAGCTCGGCGCGACCTTCGTGGCGCGCTCGTTCTCGGGCGACAAGAAGCAGCTGCTGTCGATCCTCAAGGCGGCGCTGAGCCATCGCGGCACCGCGATGATCGACGTCATCTCGCCGTGCGTGACCTTCAACGATCACGAGGGCTCGACCAAGAGCTACTCCTACGTGAAGGAGCACGACGAGCCGCTCGGCGAGATCAGCTTCGTGCCGTTCTTCGAGGACATCACCGTCGACTACGACCCCGGCACCACGACCGAGGTCAAGATGCACGACGGCTCGCGGCTGCTGTTGAAGAAGCTCGGGAACGACTACAACCCGACCGACCGGATGCAGGCGCTGCACGTGCTGCACGAGACGCTGCGCCGCGGCGAGTTCGCCACCGGCGTCATCTACGTCGAGCCGGACAAGGACGACTTCATCACCCAGTTGAACCTCGTCGACGCCCCGCTCGCCTCGCTCGGCATGGACCGCACGCGACCCGGCCAGGCGGTCCTCGACGAAGTCATGGAGAGCCTCCGCTAGAGGGCCCTGGTTGGAATGAGGTGGTCAACTTGGCCGCCGATGCATCCCGCCGGGCTGCGTTGCTCGTCGCTTTCATACTTCCGGTATGCGCGCTCCTCGCGCCTTGCCGGGCGGGCGCCTCGACGCCCAACTTGACCACCTCATTCCAACCAGGACCCTCATGGACCGCACGTTCGCCATCATCAAGCCCGACGCCGTCGCCACGAAGAAGGCCGGCGCCATCTTCGCCCGCATCGAGAAAGAGGGCTTCACCGTCCGCGCGATGCGCCTGATGCACATGACCAAGGGCGAGGCCGAGGGCTTCTACGCCGTCCACAAGGCGCGGCCGTTCTTCGGCGGGCTGACCGACTTCATGTCCTCGGGGCCGTGCATCGTGATGGCCCTCGAGGCGCCGGACGCGATCGCCAAGTGGCGCACGCTGATGGGAGCGACCGACCCGGCCAAGGCCGACGCCGGCACCATGCGCAAGGACTTCGGCGAGTCGATCGAGCGCAACGCCACGCACGGCTCCGACGCGCCCGAGACGGCGGCCTTCGAGCTGGGCTACTTCTTCCGCGGCCTCGAGTTCTCGCACTGACCCTGAGGCCAGGGTCATGGGCCGCAGCCTGGTCATCCTCGGCCTCGTCATTGCGGCCATCGGGCTGGTGGTGATGGTCGGAGTACCGCTCGGACGGCTGCCTGGCGATATCATCTGGCGTCGAGGCCAGACGACGATCTACCTGCCGATCGTCACCTGCCTCGTGATCAGCGTCGTGCTGTCGCTGATTCTGACGATCTTTCGTCGCTGAACCGCCCGGCCGCGGGCACAGTGCCCGGCCGCAGGCGCTGGGGGAGAGCTGCCGCATGAGCGTGAAGTCGGATCGCTGGATCAAGCGCATGGCCGCCGAGCACGGCATGATCGCGCCGTTCGAGGCCAGTCAGGTACGCAAGGGCGTCGTCTCCTACGGGGTGTCGTCGTACGGCTACGACATCCGCGTCGCCGACGAATTCAAGATCTTCACGAACATCAACTCGACCCTGATCGATCCGAAGGACTTCGACCCCAAGTCGTTCGTCGACCTCAAGGCCGACATCTGCAACGTGCCGCCGAACTCGTTCGCGCTGGCCCGCACGGTGGAGTACTTCAAGATCCCGCGCAACGTCATCACGCTGTGCCTGGGCAAGTCGACCTACGCCCGCTGCGGCATCATCGTCAACGTGACGCCGTTCGAGCCTGAGTGGGAAGGGACGGCGACGCTCGAGATCTCGAACACGACGCCGCTGCCGGCCAAGATCTACGCCAACGAAGGCATCGCCCAGGTGCTGTTCTTCGAGAGCGACGAGGAGTGCGAAATCTCCTACGCCGAAAAGAAGGGCAAGTACCAGTCGCAGCTCGAGGTCACCCTGCCGCGCATCTAGACGCGCGATTGTTTGTACCCCTCCCGAAATAGGGACCCGCGCCGAGAACGGACGAGCTAGGTCCAACTCGGCGCGCTGCCGTCCGACTCGTAACAAAACGCTTTCGGCGGCGACGCGTCCGCGTAGACTCCGCCCGCTAACTTCATTCCTGCGCTGCCGCGGTCTGGCGATGTGCCAAGACGACCGCGGGGCAACGGCAGATCTTGCTCGACGAGCGACGCAGGTGCTGTGCGCGCGACGGCCTGCTCCGCGGATCCGTGTTCGTCGCGTGCGTGCGGAGGGGACGATGTCTACCTTGGTACGGCTCTCGAGACGGCTGCGAGGTTGTCTGCTGGCGACGCTCCTGCTTGCGCCCGGCACGTTGTCGGCCCAGACCGCGTCCGGTCAGATAACCGGCTCGGTCAAGGACCCGAGCGGTTCGGTCATGGCCAAGGTCAAGGTCACGGTCACCGGCCAGGACACCGGGCTGACGCGGAGCGCGGCCACCAACGAAGAGGGCGACTACGTCGTACCGCTGCTCCCCGTCGGCCGCTACACCGTCACGGCCGAACAGGCGGGGTTCAAGCTGGCGGTTCGATCGGACGTGCAGCTCACGGTCGACCAGATCCAACGCGTCGACCTCGCCCTGGAGGCCGGCAGCGTGTCCGAAACGGTGGAAGTGAAGGCGGCCGCGGTCACGCTCGACACCGGCAGCGCCAGCATCGGCCAGACCATCACCGCGCGGCAGGTCACCGAGCTGCCGCTGAACGGTCGCAATTTCATCCAGCTTCTGTTCCTGGGCGCCGGCGCCGTGGAAGTGGGCGGTGAACAGGGCGGGATGCGGCAGGGCGTCGGCAACGCCATCAGCATCATGGGATCGCGGCCCACGTCGAACAACTTCATGATCGACGGGACGGCCAACGTGGATACGGCGCTGGGCACGCCGGCGGCGATCCTGTCGGTGGACGCCATCGAGGAGTTCAAGGAGCAGACCACCACCTACTCGGCCGAGTACGGTTTCAGCGCGAATCAGATCAACCTGGTCAGCAAGTCGGGCACCAACGTGTTCCACGGCACCGTCTTCGGCTTCATGCGCGACGAAAGCCTGGACGCCCGCAACTTCTTCGATCCGGGCGGCGCCGAGAAGCCGCTGCTGGATCAGAAGCAGTTCGGAGGCGTCATCGGCGGCCCGGTGTTGCGCAACCGGACCTTTTTCCTCTTCAACTACGAAGGGACGCGCATCAAGCGCGGTTTCAATTCGTTCTACACCGTGCCCAGCCCCGAGAATCTCGCCGGCCGCTTCTCGACCACGATCACCGACCCGCTCACCGGCCAGCCGTTCCCGAACAACACCATTCCGCAGTCCCGCTTCTCGCGCGTCGCGCAGCTGGCGCTGCGGAACGGCTGGTATCCGGCGCCGAACAGCACGGCGGCGCAGGGGAACTATCAGCTGGTCCGCACCTTGCCGCAGGATCAGGACCAGTACACGATCCGCGTCGATCACACGCTCGGCCAGTACGGGCAGGTCTTCGGCCGCTACACCAACACCAGCTACGCCAACCGAACCAACTCGAACCTGCTCGAGATCGGCGATCGCGTGTTCGCGCAGGACACGAAGAACTGGCAGGTATCGCACACGTGGGCGGTGAAGTCGAACCTGGTGAATCAGTTCCGGGTCGGCCGGGTCGAGGCGCGCGCCGATCAGAGCGGCATCGCCTGCCCGCAGGCCGACGTCGACTTCCTGAGGCTGACAGGCGTGTTCACCGGCCTGCCTGACATCCAGCGCGAGTGCCCGTCGATCGGCATCCAGGGCTATTCGGGCACCGGCGGGGCGGGCAACGCCTACTCGGCGAGCAACCAGCCGATGTGGGACATCAGCAACACCACCACCTACGTCGCCGGCCGTCACAACCTGAACTTCGGCGTGAACTATCGGAGCTGGCAGCTGCAGCGGGATCTGGCGACCGGGTTCCTCGGCGGCTACGGCTTCAACGTCGGCTTCACCGGAAACCCGGTCGCCGACATGCTGCTCGGGTACTACACGGGCGCCGCCCTGTTCCAGCCGGCCGCGTTCAGCGTGGCGGGACAGCCGGGCAATCCCCGCGAATTCAACTTCCGGTACATCGCGCCGTACGTGCAGGACGACTGGCGCGTGAACTCCAGGCTCACGCTCAACCTCGGGCTGCGGTGGGATTACCGCAGCGTCCCCTACGAGACCAGGAACCGCATGGCCTGGCGCAACGTGGACTACGCGCCGGGTGGCTTGCTGGTGGCCGACGAGTCCCTCGTCGACGGCGGCATCGTCGACGGGGCGTACTACCAGCTCGCGGATGGCCGCAACCCCGAGAATCCCGACCGGTTCAAAGTCTTCGCACCCAGGCTCGGGTTCGCCTGGCGCCCGTCCGAGGATGCGAAGACGGTGGTCCGCGGCGGCTACGGCCTCTTCTTCGATTCAGCCGAGGGTCGGGAGATCGATGGCGCCTCGGACGTCTATCCCTACGTCAGCCGCGGCAACTATCAGCAGTCCTCCGGACAGTTGGCGCCGCTCCAGACCTCGGACGTGCTGTTTCCCAGCTTCGAGACCCCCGGCCTGGCAACGCCCGCCGCCAACACCTTCCTGGCCGTGAGCCAGTCACCGCAGCCGCGCAACCCGTACGTCCAGCAGTGGTCGATCGGCGTGCAGCGCGAGGTGTTCGCCAGCACCGTCCTGGAGCTGAACTACATCGGCAACACGGGCACCAACCTGCTGATGCGCCGCAACATCGCACAGGCGCTCCCGTACAGCGCCGCACAGCCGACGGTCGCCGAGCGCAAGCCGTTCCCGAACTTCGGCGTCTACATCGACAGCGACTGGAGCGGGCGGTCCAACTTCCACGCTTTCAACACCAAACTCGAGCACCGCGCCCGCTCGGCGCTGCTGACGTTCGCCTACACCTGGGCCAAGAGCACCGATACCAAGTCGGCGGCAGCCGGCATCGGGGCGACCGGCTACAACGGCTGGCAGGGGTTCCTCGACAACCAGGATCCCGAGCGGGACCACGGGCTCTCGGACTTCGACGTGGATCACCGTCTGGTGGCGAGCTTCGTCTACAACCTGCCAATTGGGGCCGGCGAGCGGTTCGCCACCGATGCCACCGGTGCCAAGGAGGCGCTGGTCGGTGGGTGGCAGGTGAACGGGATCTACACCTGGCAGCGCGGCTTCCCCCTTACCGTCACGGCCGCGGACCTCGGCGGCCTGAACGACAGCTTCGGCGCCAATCGCGCCGATCTCGTCGGCGATCCCAACAGCGGCGGGCGCAGCATCCAGCGCTGGTTCAACACCAACGCGTTCGCCCAGCCGGCCGCCGGCCAGTTCGGCTCCTCGGGACGCAACATCCTGCGCGGACCAGGGGTGAACAACCTCGATCTGGCGATCTTCAAGAACTTCAGCCTGGTCGGACGCACCAAGCTGCAGTTCCGGCTCGAGTCGTTCAACGCGCTCAATCACACGCAGTTCAACTCGGTGAGCACCAACCTGACGTCCGCCACGTTCGGCGTGGTCAATGGCGCTCGACCCGGTCGCATCAACCAACTTGGCTTGAAGGTGATCTTCTGAATCAGCAATGATGGCCGTGCCATGCGGGTGAACGTCGGGTGGACGCCCTGGATCGTCGCGGCCGTCCTGGTAGCTGGCGGGGGATCCGCCAGCGCCGGCCAGGCGCCGCCCCCCGAGATGCGGGCCCTCTTCGAGCAGGGGGAACGCGCACTCGCGGACGGGCGCTACGCGGACGCGCAGACGTCGTACGAACGCCTGCGGTCGCTGCAGCCGGAGCGCGCCGAAGTCCACGCGCGGCTGGGGCTGATCTACTTCCAGCAGGGCAGGTTCGCCGACGCCGTCCCGGCCCTGCGTCGCGCACTCGACCTCGCGCCGGCGCTGCCCAACCTCGGAGCGCTGGAGGCGATGTCGCTGTCGGAGCTCGGGCGCCATCGGGAAGCGGTGGCCGGGCTCGAGCAGGCCTTCCAGAAGGGCGCGGGGGATCGTGCTCTCCGGCGCCTGGTCGGCCTGCACCTGCAGCGGACCTACACCGACCTCGAGCGCGACGCCGACGCCGTCGGGGTCGCGCTCGACCTGAGTCGGTCGTATCCCGACGACCCCGAGGTGCTGTACCACACGGGTCGGCTCTTCGGGAACTTTGCCTACCTGCAGACGACGAAGCTGGCGCGCGTGGCGCCGGACTCGGCCTGGCTGCATCAGGCCGCCGGCGAAGCCAACGAGAGCCAGGGTTTGCTTGACCAGGCGATCGCCGAGTATCGGCAGGTGCTGGCGAAGGCGCCGACGCGCCCCGGTCTCCACTTCCGGATCGGCCGGGTGCTGCTCGCGCGCGCCGCCCAGGGCAACGGCGACGTCGCCGCCGAGGCTGAGGCGGTGGGAGAGTTCGAGCACGAGCTGCGGATCGACCCGACCAACGCCAACGCCGCCTACGAGCTTGGCGAGATGCAGCGGAAGGCGGGCCGGCTGGAGGCCGCGATCCCGTACTTCGAGCGGGCGGTGGCGGCGTATCCCGAATTCGAGGAAGCGCTGGTCGGGCTCGGACGCGCGCTGGTCGCCGCGGGCCGGCCGCTGGTAGCGTTGCCCCGCCTGCAGATGGCCGTCGCGCTCAATCCACGCAACGAGGTCGCGTTCTACCAGTTGGCGCAGACCTACCGGGCTCTCGGCCAAAGGGCCGAGCAGCAGGCGGCGCTGGCAGCGTTCACACGTCTGCGCGACGAGAAGGCCCGTCAGCGTGAGGCCATGACGCTCAGCCCCGATCGCCCGAGCGTCACACCACAGCTGATGGATGCGATCGGTCGCCCCGATTGATCCCTACAACCAATTGATCGCTATAACCGGGCCTGGGGCCGGCCGAGCCCGGCGGCGCGGCGGCCGGCCGGACGCTCGTCGCGCGCCGCGAGCAGCGCCTGCACGTCGAGCGGACGCGTGAACATCGCCAGCTCACCGTCGGCGGTCCGCGGCCACTGCGCCTCCGGCCGATCCCAATACAGCTCGACGCCGTTGTCGTCGGGATCGCGCAGGTAGAGCGCTTCACTGACGCCGTGATCGCTGGCGCCGTCGAGCGGGATGCCCGAGGCGACCAGGCGGCGCAGCGCGTCGGCCAGCGCGGTCCGCTGCGGATACTTGATCGCGACGTGGTAGAGGCCGGTCGTGTGCGGCGGCGGCGGCGGCGCGCCGTGGCTCTCCCAGGTGTTCAGGCCGATGTGGTGGTGATAGCCGCCGGCCGAGATGAAGGCCGCGGACGTGCCGTAGCGTTGCACCAGCTCGAAGCCGAGGATGCCGCAGTAGAAGTCGAGCGCGCGCTCGAGATCCGCGACCTTCAAGTGGACATGGCCGATCGTCGCGCCCGCGTCGATCGGGCCGAAGCGAAGGGGAATGTCGCGCATGTCGTCCTGGCTCATCCGGCGCCCTCCTGACGAATGGGCAGGATAGCACCGCCTGCCGCGTCCCGAAGCGGGTCAGTCGAGCGATTCGACGTATCTCACCTCATGGGCGTTTCCGGCCTTTGCTGGTGGCGCCGAGGACGTCCAGCACGGACGCCGGATCCACGCGCGTCGAGCCCAGGCGCACGGACCAATGCAGGTGCGCCGCAGTCGCCCGTCCGGTTGCCCCGACCGTGCCGAGGCTGTCGCCGCGGGCCACGATCTGGCCGTCGGCGACGAGCGTCCGCTGCAGGTGGGCGAGTATTGAGTAGAGGCCGCGGCCGTGGTCGATGACGACGGTGTTGCCGGTGAAATAGAGCGGATCGACCAGCACCACACGGCCGGCTGCCGGTGCCCGGATGATCGCGCCGGCGGGGCTGGCGAAGTCGAGGCCGGCATGGCGATCCCGGGCCTGGCCGTTGAACACGGATCGCGATCCGAACGGCGAGCTGCGCCGGTGGGGGACCGGTGCGACGAACACGCCCGGATCGAGGTCGGTGGACACCGCGTCGTAGATCGCGTGGAGCCGGACCGCTTCCCGCTCGATGCGCGGCCGCTCCGACTCCGGCGGATCGACGAAGCGCGGCGGGACAGTCAGGTGCCGTTCGGCGAACGTGGCCCGCTGGACCTCAATCGGGACGGTGCGCGACAGCGGCGGTCCGTGCTGCGGCGTCGCGACTACCGCGAGCACGAGCGGGCCCGGCGCCTGCTCGACGTCGAGACCGGCGAGCCCGCGCCACGAGCGCGTCGACACCAGCCACAGCGGCACGGGACGATCGCCCAGCGTCGCGGTAATCGTCCGCGTCGCCACGGGTGTCCGCACGTCGATGACCAGGACCTCGCCCGGCTTCACGGCGCGGCTGCGCACCTCGACGTCGAGAACGGCGCGAACGGGCGAGGCAGCCGGTGCGGACAGCGGCGACGGTGCCTGTGCCGACAGGGGCGCCCACACCAGCACGGCAAACGACGCGGCGACCAGGGCGGCGGCGATCGCGAGGGCGCGCATGCGCCTGTGATTGTGCCGTGTCGCGGGCTCCGGCGCGAGCTAGTGGATTGTAACGGTCATTTCGGTAGTGGATCTCGGGCGCGGCGCCCGGCTGGCCAGGCGCGAGGAGCGCGCAAATCGGGGATTTGTAAGTGACGAGCAACGCCGCCAGGCGGGAGGCCCCGCCCGAGAGGCACTAGGGAAATGACCGTTACAGTCCACTAGGGCTCGCTCAGTGACACCCTCGGATCGCTCGCGGCGGCGCGGCGTGCCGGAATGAGGCACGCTGCCAGCGCGACCGTGAGGAGCAGCGCCGAGCTGGCGGCGAAGGACGGCACGTCCAGCGGCTCGATGCCGAAGAGCAGCGTCCGCATCAGCCGCGCGGCGACGACCGCCAGGGCGAGGCCGATCCCGAGGCCGGCGCTCGTCGCGATCAGCCCCTGGCGAACCACGAGCGACAGCAGGTCGCGGCGGCTGGCGCCGAGCGCGGCGCGGATCCCGAGCTCGCGCCGGCGCAGCGTGACGCTGTACGACAGCACGCCGTAGAGCCCGATGGCCGCGAGCGCCAGCGCCAGCGTTGCAAAGGTGCCGAGCACCGTGGCGAAGAACCGCGGCGCCGCGATGGAGGTCGACAGGCTGGCCGCCAGCGTCCCGACTTCGGTCACCGCCGCCGTCACGTCGGTGTCGCGGACGATGTCGCGCAACGGACGCGCCACGGCGAGCGGATCGCCGGAGGTGCGCACCGCGATGGTGATGTCGCGGCGGATCGTCGCGTCCGGGCCGGCGAGCTGATACACCTCCGACCGCGGCTCCGACTTGGGACCCTGGGGACGGATGTCGCGCACCACGCCGACGATCGTGCTGGCCGGCTGCTTGCTCTCGCGGAGGCGAATCGGGAACGGCCGGCCGATGATCGGACGGCCGTCGCGCAGGTAGCTCTTGGCGAACGTCTCGCTGACGATCAGCGGCCCGCCCGACGTCGGATCGGCGGCGGTGAACAGGCGGCCCTCGACAAGGCGGAGCCCGAGCGCTTCCGCGAAGCCCGGCGTCACCACGTTGGACGCCGCGCGGGCCACGGCGCGCTGGCCGTCCGGACCAGGCGTGGGCAGCGAGAACGCCGAGAGATACGTGGCGTCGCCGAACGGCACCATGTTGCCGGCCCCTGCGACGACCACGCCGGGCACGTCGCGCAGCCGGCGCACGACCGCATCGACGAACGCCGCCTTGCCGGCGGGCTGCTCGCTGGTGCCGGTGACGTGCACCGTGGCGATCAGCACGTTGGCCGGGTCGTAGCCGCCGTCGACCTGACGGAGACGATCGACGCTGCGGACGAGCAACGACGCCCCGACGACGAGGACGAGCGCGAGCGCCGCCTCGGCGATCAGCAGGCCGGAGCGCAGCCGGGCGCTCGACAGGCCGGCGGTGCGGCCGTCGTCGTCGCGCATCGTCAAGGCCAGGACGGCGGCGCTGCCGCGCCAGGCCGGCAGGAGCCCGGCCAGGATGGTCACCGCGACCGTCGCCGCCGCGCAGGTGAACACGACCCGGAGGTTGAGGACGATGTTACCGAGGCGAGGGAAATCGGCGGGCGCCAGCATCGGCAGCGCGTCGAGGATGAAGAGCGCGAGGAGCAGGCCGGCCCCCAGGCCAGCGGCCGCGAGCAGGCCGCATTCGACGAGGATCAGGCGGACCAGCCGGCCACGCGTGGCTCCGAGCGCCGCCCGCACCGCCAGCTCGCGGCGCCGCGCCACGCCGATCGAGAGCAGCAGGTTGGCGACGTTGGCGCAACCCACCAGCAGCACCAGAACCACACCGATGGTCAGCGCGATCAGGGCCGGCTTGACGCTGCCGATGGCGTCGTCCAGCGCCGACACGACCTTCACCTCGACCGGGCCGCCCTTGCCGAACAGGAGGTCGGCGACGAACGGGCGCTCCACGCCGCGCGTCGCGGCCGTGGCCTCGCTCGCCGCCCGTTCCGCCGTGACGCCCGGCTTCAGCCGGCCGATCGCGGGGAAGACCTGGATCTTGGCGGTCGTGCGGGGCAGGCGCGGGTGCGGCGTCCAGAGCCGCGCCTCGTGGCTGGGGAACGCGAACCCAGGGGCCGCGACGCCGACGACCTCGTAGTCACGCTCACCGAGGCGCAGCCGCATGCCGAGCACGTCGTCGCGACCGCCGAAGCGCTCCTGCCATAGGGCGTGGCTGAGGACGACGACCCCGTCGCGTCCGGCCTGTGCCTCGTCGTCGTGAAAGAACCGGCCACGAGCCGGCATCACCCGGAGCACTCGGAAGACGCTCGGGCTGAGACGTCCACCGATCACCTGTTCGGCGCCGTCATCAGTGCGCCAGAGGAACGCCTCCGGGCTGTAGGTGCCAAGAGCCTCGAGCGTCCGCGAATGGTCCCAGGCGTCGAGCGTGAGGTTGCTCAGGTTGTCGCCGAGCGGACTCACCGCGCCCCGGTGCTGTTCGGAGACGCGCACCAACTGTTCGGACTCGGGATACGGCAGCGGGCGCAGCAGCACTCCGTCGACGACCGACACGAGCGCAGCGGTGATGCCGAGGCCCAGGGCGAGCGTCAGAAAGGCCGCGAAACTCGTCGCCTTCGCGCGAACCAGCGAGCGCACGGCCTGGCGGATGTCCTGGCGGAGGCCGTCCATGCGCCGCGTTTTCGCAAGAGCCGTGCCCACCTCTACCTCATGGTCCCAGAATCCCAAGCACGAATTCCCAGGTGTCCTTGACGGAGGAGGGTGCCGCTGCTATAGTTTGTCTTCTGCACTGGCTGTGAGCGTTCGCTCAACAGCAAGCTGTCGCGGGGTGGAGCTGCCTGGTAGCTCGTTGGGCTCATAACCCAATGGTCGCGGGTTCAAATCCCGCCCCCG
>JANOIR010000563.1:0-2693 GCA_031407765.1 Vicinamibacteraceae bacterium | reverse complement strand
CGGACTGCGGCGCGCTCGAGTAGACGGCGAACGGCTGGAGCGTGACCACTGCCATGAGGAAGACGATCGTCAGGCCGGCCAGCAGGATGTTGAGAGCGATTTCGTTCGGCGTCTTCTGCCGCTCGGCACCCTCGACCAGCGCGATCATGCGGTCGAGAAAGGTGTGGCCCGGATCAGCTGTCACCCGGACCGTGATGCTGTCCGACAAGACACGCGTGCCCCCGGTGACCGCCGACCGATCGCCGCCGGCCTCGCGGATCACCGGAGCCGATTCGCCGGTGATGGCGGACTCGTCGACCGAGGCAACGCCTTCGATGATCTCGCCGTCCGATGGAATGAACTCGCCGGCCTTCACCACGACGATGTCGCCCTTCCGGAGGGAAGCCGCGGGAACCGTCTCCAGGCGTCCGTCGACGCGGCGGCTGGCGACGGACTGCGTCCGCGTCTTCCGCAACGTGTCCGCTTGCGCCTTCCCCCGTCCTTCCGCCATCGCCTCCGCCAGATTGGCGAAGAGCACGGTGGCCCACAGCCAGGCGGTGATCTGCAGCTCGAAGCCGATACCGGGGGCACCGGCCGCGAGATCGCGTACCAGCAGGACGGTGGTGAGCACCGCCCCGACTTCGACGACGAACATGACGGGGCTCTTCACCATCAGCCGTGGATCGAGCTTGCGGCAGGCGTCGACGGCCGCGGTGCGGAGGAGGGCGGGATCCCAGATGCTGCGTGTCTGCGCGGTGGCCATGTGAGTGATCTACTCTCAGAACGTCGTGCCGGCCTGCATCAGGAAGTGCTCGACGATCGGCCCCAGGCTGAGCACGGGGAAGAACGTCAGGACGCCGACGATGACGATGACGCCGATGAGCAGGGTGGCAAAGAGCGGGGTCGTCACCGGGAAGGTGCCGGGCGACGGCGGCACGCGCGTCTTGCGTCCCAGGCTGCCGGCGAGCGCGAGCATCGGGATGATGATCAGGAACCGGCCAATCAGCATCGCGGCGCCGAGGGTGCTGTTGTACCAGAGCGTGTTGGCCGAGATGCCGGCGAAGGCCGATCCGTTGTTCCCGGTGCCAGAGGTGTAGGCGTAGAGGATCTCGGAGAGGCCGTGTGGCCCGGGGTTCGCAATGCTGGAGGTGCCGAAGTCGGGCGAGACCGACGAGATGCCGGTCAACACCAGGATCACGAGCGGAAAGACGAGCACGGCGAGCATCGCCATCTGCACGTCGAACGCCTCGATCTTCTTACCGAGGTACTCAGGTGTCCGGCCGACCATCAGTCCGGCGATGAAGACCGACAGGACGACGAAGATCAGGATGCCGTACATGCCGGCCCCGACTCCGCCGAAGATCACCTCGCCGAGCATGATGTTGACGAGCGGCACCAGCCCGCCGATCGGCGTGAACGAATCGTGCATCGCGTTCACGGCACCGCAGCTCGCGTCGGTCGTGACCACGGCGAAGAGCGCCGAGTTGGCGATCCCGAACCGCGCTTCCTTGCCTTCCATGTTGCCGCCCGAACACATCGCCCCCGCGGTCTGATCGGTGCCGACCAGTAGCGGGTTGCCGCCGGCTTCCGCCCAGTAGGCCACGGTCACGCCGACCAGGAACAGGAACGCCATCGCCGCCCACACGGTCCAGCCGTGCCGCGGCGACTTCGTCATCCGGCCGAGGGTGGCGGTCAGTCCGGCCGAGATGGCGAAGATCGCGAAGATCTGGATGAAGTTGGTGAGCGGCGTCGGGTTCTCGAACGGGTGGGCGCTGTTGGCGTTGAAAAAGCCGCCGCCGTTGGTGCCCCACTCCTTGATGAACTCCTGGGACGCCACCGGCCCCTGCGCGATGACCTGCTCGGTGACCGTGCCCTGCGGATCGACGAGCTGCACGTGATCGTAGGGCCGCAGGTTCTGGACGACGCCCTGCGACACGAGGACCAGGGCGCCCACCAGGCAGAACGGCAGCAGCACCCAGAGCGTCGCCCGGGTCATGTCGACCCAGAAGTTGCCGAGCGTGTCGCGCCGGTCGCTGGAGATGCCGCGGATGAAGGCGATGGCGAGCGCGATGCCGACCGCGGCCGAGATGAAGTTGTGGTAGGCCAGACCCGCCATCTGGCTGAAATAGCTCATCGTCGTCTCGCCGACGTACGACTGCCAGTTGGTGTTGGTCGTGAACGACGCGGCGGTGTTGAAGGCGAGGTCCGGCGCGACGCCGGCGAGGCCCTGCGGATTGAACGGCAGGAACGCCTGTACCCGCAGCAGGACATAGAGGACGAGCATCGACACCAGGCTGAAGGCGAGCATCGCCAGCCCGTACTCCGTCCAGCGCATCTCGCGCGTCTCGTCCACACCCGTCAATCGATAGATCAGGCGCTCGATCGGCCGCAGCACCGGATCGAGCCAGGTCCGCTCGCGCGCGAACACCCTCGCCATGAAGCCGCCCAGAGGGGCGGTCACCGCGGCGACCGCGGCGAGGAACAGCAGGATCTGGAGCCACCCGTTGGCGGTCATGTCAGAACTTCTCCGGACGCAGCATGGCGTAGACGAGGTAGGCCAGCAGGAGCACCGAGATCACGAGGCCGGCGACCGATTCGAGGGTCATGGGTGGAGGCTCATTCGAGGCGCTGGCAGGCGGCGACGTAGGCCGCTCCCAGGGCGAAGAACGCCAGGGACAGGACGATGAACAGAAGATCCGCGAGCACCACGCTGG
>JANOIR010000532.1:0-24760 GCA_031407765.1 Vicinamibacteraceae bacterium | reverse complement strand
GTGCCGAAGCGGACCTTCGGGATCAGGTTGAGCGGGTTGTGCACCGATGCGAACTGGCCCACGCTGGCGAGCGCCGGGTAGCTGCTTCGTTGAATGCCGGCGAGCGCGGTGTCGTCTTCGGGCGGCCCCAGCTCGGTGCTGTAGAACTTGCCGAAGCCCGCTTCGAGGACGGTGCTGCTGTTGAGGATGCGGGTGTAGTCGGCCTTGAGCTGATCGGCCGTGAAGTCGTAGCGCTGGCGGACGAGGCCCCATCGCGCCGAGGCGCCGGCGACGTTGATCCCGACGCTGTTGGTGAACCAGGTCTGCCCCTTGATCGACAGGCTGTCCTTGTTGCTGGGACGGTAGTCCATCCTGAGGAGGTGCTGGCGCCGGGGGGCCGGAATGCTGGCTTCCTAATCCACGAAGTTGTAGCCGACACCGGTCGTGTTGGGCAGCGGCAGCAGATTCAACATCGCCAGGCCGCGCGCGTCGGCCCGATTGGCCGGGATCACGTTGCCGGGGAAGGGCTGGCCGGTCAACGGATCGCGAACGACGATCAAGGCGCCGGAACTCGTGCGGGTCTGCGAGAAGTCGCCGGCTCGCTCGAGCGCCGTCGGCATGGTGAAGCGGCGGGCGGCCTGCGGGTTCTTCAGCCGCGTGTCGTCCAGGGAGTAGAAGAAGAACAGCTTCTGTCCATCCCCGTTCAGCCCCGGGATGCGCGGAATCGGACCACCGAGGTTGCCGCCGATCGTCGAGTAGCGATACTCCGGCTTGGGGATGTTGTTGGCGTGGTTGAAGTACGGCGTGGCGTTCAGGCCGGTGAACCGTTGATAGGTGTAGGTCGTGCCGTGGTACTGGGTGCCTCCGCGCTTGGTGATGAAGTTCACCTGCGCGCCGCCCTTCAGGCCGTACTCGGCGGTGTACGTGCTCATCTGGACGTTCACTTCCTGAATCGCATCCAGGTTCGTGGCACCGCTGAAGTTGCCGCCACCGCCGCCATCGCCGCCGTTGATGCCGTCGACGTAGATGGTCTGTCCGCGACCGCCCTGGATCGCCGGGACGGGCGTGGCGAAGCTGCCCCCGAACGTCTCCTGATCGTTTGGCAGCATCTGCACGCCGGGCAGGATCTTCAACAGCGAGATCGGGTCGCGGCCGCGGATCGAGAGGTTCGTCACCTGCTTCAGGTCCATGACGGCCTGGTGCGACGTGGTGGTCGAGGCCACGGTCTCGCCGCGGGCTGTGACGCTCACCTCTTCGGTGACTTGGCCCAAGCCCAGACGGAGGGCGCCAACAGCGAGCCGGATGTTTGCCAGCACGACGCGCCCCCGGACTTCGAGTGGGCGGAAGCCGTCCATCGTGACGCGAATCGTATAGGGACCGGCCACGAGCGCCGGGAACGTGAAGTCGCCGGTCTCGTTGGTGAGGGCGGTCCGCTCCTCGCCGGTCGCCTCGTTCACGATGGTGATGATCGCGCCAGGCACGGCCTGCGTCGACTCATCGACGACGCTGCCCGACATCGACCCTGAGGTCGTTTGCGCTGTGGCGGCTGTGGCGCCGATCAACAGCAGAAGTACTGCAAGCCTCAAACAGCTCATCGCCCCCCCTCGGTGCAATCCGCGCGTCGCGGTAAGGCCGGATCGGACCGCTCTGCGCGGGACGACAACGGCCAGTTCGTCTACAGGTGAGCCGCCTTTATAGCTCATGAAGAATAATGTGTAAAGGATTATCGATAATATATTTAGACGCCGACATACCCGCGCGCTGAGCCCGTAACTACTAGCGGATACGGGGTGTAGCGTCCGCGGGGAGGTCGCCCAGGATGTACTGGATCGCCGCCAACAGGTGCTCGGTCCACCGTTTGTCGGTGTAGAAGCCCACCGTATGGCCAAGCGGGGTGAAGTAGGTGCGCCCCTTGCCGTACTCCTTGATCCAGGCGACGCCGTAGTCCTGATCCGGGCGCGTGCACGCCGCGCAGAAGCGGTTGGCCGTCGCCCGGTCCGAGCGTTCGACGTCGATGCTCAGGAGCACCCGCTGCTTCGCCCGCGAGTAGGGTGAATAGGGCGGGAAGATGTAGAACTCGTCGATGTGCGGGAAGCTCTCGGTCCCGAAGCTCTTGGTGAGGGGACTGCCCGTATCGTCCACCTTGAGCATCTGCGTCTCGACGTGGTGGGCACCGGCCCATCCGCCCATCATCTCGGCGAACTCGGGCCAGTTGTTGTTGGCGTACGTCACGGCGTGGTGGCCGCCGATGCCTCCGCCTTCGCGGACGAAGCGGAGCAGACCCTCCCGCACCGCGGGATCGTTGTGGACCATGCCGCAGACGTTGTTCAGGTAAACCGCGTCGAATTCCTTGATGCGCGGGTACTTGAGCAGCTCCAGATCGTTGCTGAAGACAGGTTCGAAGGCGCCGGTCTGCTTCCCGATCAGCTCCAGCAGCCAGTTGCCGTGCGGGATGGTGCTGTGCCCGGAATACATCTGCAGATCGGTCACGAGCAGCTTGCGCGGCCGGCTCGGCTTGACGACGGCCTGTCGCGGAGCAGCCGCTTCGATCGCCTGCCGGTCTTCCGCGCTGAGGCGATCGCCGCCCCGGATGCGGCCCGGCTCGGACGCGACCATCCGACGCACGCGCTCCGCCATGGCCGGCCACATGACGCGCTCGAAGGCGGTCAGGTTGGTCAGCATGTCCGCCTCGGACGTCCCCGCGGACTCGACGACGATCGAGAACGGCTTGAGCCCGGCCTGGTAGGCCGCCAGGAAGAACTCGCCGAGCGCGCCCACGCCCTTGCCGAGAACGACCGGCCGGCCCTTCGCGCCGAGCGCGCTCCGGTCCGCCACCCTGACGAGCAGCAGGCGGTCCTTGACCGTTCGAAGGCCGTCGGCCGGCAGGATGCCTTCGCGCATCCATCCGCCGAGATCGACCGCCACGCCGACGCGCGCGCTGCGTCCTTGCAAGGCGTCCACGAGGCCCTGTGGGTTCGCTCGGCTCTCGACGGCGACGCTCACCCCGAGCTCTTCGGCCAGGGTGTCGAGCTGCGCGAGATCGGAGACGCCCGCCGTCCCTGCCTGCGTGACGATCAGGGGCGCGTTGATCGCCTTGGCGAGCGCGAACACGCGGCGGCGGCTCGCGACGTCCGGTCCGAGATCGTCGGCGCGATACGCCAGCACCTGCTGATTCAACTCCCGCAGCCGATACGCGACGGCGTTCCGTTCCCCGGCCTGGAGACGGGGGTCGAGCGGCTTCGGCACTTCGTCCGCGGTGATCTGCGTGCTGGCGGCCTCCACGCTCGTGACGCCGAGCACGTCGGCCCTGGCGAGCGCCGCCGAGAACGTCAAGCCCGCGATGGCGGTGGACGGCACGCCGACGCGCCAGCCGAACCAGATCTTGTCGTCGCCGGCTCCGCCGCGAATCGTGCTGAGACTCGACCCGTTCGGACGTTGTGAGATCGAAGGCACCTGCGGCGGTGCCTGTCCGGCCACATCGGCCACGAGCACGCACGCCAACGCCGCCACTGCGGCGCCATGTCTGAGTTTCATTCCGCCATCCTCCGGCGGCTGGCTGGCAGCCGCGATGTGTGTGCCGTCAGCGCCGGCAGGGCGAAGACGTAGTAGCCCTGTGCCGACGTCTCCGCGCCGCCCTGCGGCGTGCTCGCGAAGAACGCCACGTACTGGCGCCCGCCGGCCTCGTAGACCGCCGGCATCCCCTCGGGATGCGCGGGCAGCTGGTGCTCCCACACGGTGCGGCCCGTGTCCTTGGCAAACGCGCGGACGGTTCGGTCGCCGTAGGAGCCGACGAAGACAAGACCGCCTGCGGTGACGACGAGCCCATTCCTGTGGACGCGACTGTCGTTGCCCGTGTCGGTGATGCCCTTCGCGGCCAGTGCCGGCACGGTCCCCAGCGGCGCGGACCACTTGATGGTCCCGGCGTTGAGGTCGTAAGCGACGATGCGGGCCCACGGCGGTCCGAGCACCGGCGTGCCGCTCGTCGTGCGGAAGGTCGACCCGAGCGGACCGGTGTAGCGCTCGTGCTCCGTGGACAGCGGCAGCGGCGGCGGAATCCGCGCCGGCCCGGGCGCGGCGCTCGGATCCGCGAGGTAGGCGAGCAGCGCCTCCAGGCTCTGCGATGAGAGGCGCGACTCGGGTACCGCCGGCATCTGACCCCGCCCTTGCCGGACCGCGTTCGTGACCCGCTCGGCCCCCAGCTGCTTGATGGAGATGACGCTGGCCCGATCGAGCGTGCGAATGCCGCCCGACAGCGCCTCGCCGTGGCAGGCCTGGCACACCTGCGCGTACGCCGAGAGCCCCCGCTCTTCGCGCGTCTCGCCTTCCACGCGCACGGCGGAGGCATCCCACGGCCGGAGCTGGTGAATGGTGGGGGCGTCGATGGCGCGCACGTAGACCATGCCGGTCTCGGGGTCGCCGGCCGTGGCGCCGAAGTTCGCGCCTCCGTGCTGGCCGGGCACGACGATGAACTCGCCGGTCGACGTCGGCGGCGTGAAGACCCCTTCGTTGCGCGCCTTCGACAGTCGCTGCCTGAGCGCCGCCCGCTCCGCCACGTCGACGTGCGGGTTCAGATCGTCGGGCGAGAACGCGAGCCGCGAGAACGGCGGCGGCGTCGTGGTGAAGGGCTGCGTCGGCCAGGCCTGTTCGCCAGGGACGTCGCTCTTCGGCACGGGCCGCTCCTCGATCGGCCAGAGCGGTGCTCCCGTGACGCGGTCGAACACGTACAGCATGCCCGTCTTGCTCGCCTGCGCCACGATGTCCACGGTCCGGCCGGCGTGGCGGACGGTGAGCAGCTTCGGAGCGGCGACGAGGTCGTAGTCCCAGAGATCGTGGTGCACGAGCTGCTGGTGCCAGAGACGCTTGCCGGTGCGGGCATCGAGGGCCAGCAGGCAGTTGCCGAACAGGTTGGCGCCGATGCGGTCGCCGCCATACAGGTCGAAGGTCGGCGATCCGGTCGGGAAGTAGACGATGCCGCGCGGCACGTCGACCGAGATCTCGCCCCAGGTGTTGGCTCCGCCGGCGTACTTCCAGGCGTCCTTCGGCCAGGTGTCGTAGCCGAACTCGCCCGGACGGGGAATGGTGTGGAACGTCCACACCAGCGCGCCCGTGCGCACGTCGAATGCACGGAGGTCGCCAGGGGGCGACCCGTAGCTCTCGCCCGTGGCCGAGCCGAGGATGATCAGGTTCTCGAAGACCTTGCCCGGCGTGCCGCTTTGCACGTTCGCCGCGCGCGGCAGGCCGGCCCGGAGGTCGACGCGGCCGTGCGTTCCGAAGGAGCGGATGAACTCGCCGGTCCGCGCGTCGATCTGCTGGAGAAAGCTGTCGACCGCGAAGATCAGGCGCCGGTCGGATCGATCGGCGCTCTCCCAGTAGTTGAAGCCGCGGTTGGTCGGGGTGTCCGGGAGGGCCCGCGACCAGAGGATTCTTCCTGTAGGCGCCTCGAGCGCCACGACCGCGTTGTCCTTCCCGACGACGTACATCACGTCGTCCACGATCAGGGGCCCGAACGAGAACCGGCCGCTGGGCCCGGGCGCCGAATGCCACCAGACCCGTTGCAGCCGTCCGACGTTCGAGGCGTCAATCTGGCGGAGGGCTGAGTACTGCATCGAGTCTGGCGACCCGCCGTAGTCCCGCCAGGCGGTGTAGGGTCCTCCCGACTCGGCTTTCCCGCTCCTGAGCCCGAGGAAGATGAACGTCGCGGCCATCACGCCGGCGACTACAGATCTCCACACCCAGGGTTGCTCCGCTGTCCCCATTGGTCCCTACTCCCGCGCTGGCCGGAAAGTAATCGATAATTTATAATGCTTGGGTTTGCGGCCGAACGTTACAGTCCGGAGGCCGAAGAGTCAAGCGGCTACTGAGGCACTCCTGAACATTCGAAGCATGCGCGGCTCGCCGACACTGGTCCGCCGGTGGGGTCTGGGGTCCGTCCTGTCGATCGGCCTACTCGTGACGACTTCGCCAGGGCAGGGCTGGTCCCCTGGAAACGTGAGGACTCACGTAATTCCCGGGCGGGGCATCCCCGCAGGCGGCGTTGCTCGTCGGTCGAATATGCCCAATATTCTTCCTCCTCGCGCCTTGCCATCGGGGCGCCGCGCTCCGGAACTTACGCAAGCCCTCACGTATCCAGGGGACTCACTTCGCGTCAGCGAAGTCGAAGGCGCCCCACACCAGCGTGGCTGGATCATCCAGAGCGGCACGCTCCGGGTCACCCTGCTCAGACTGGGCGGGCACATCTCCGAGATCCGACTGCTCGGCGACGGCTCGACCCTCTCGATCAATCCGCTCTACATCCCGGCCGGCACTGGCTACAGCGGTCACCTCGTGTGTTTTCCCCACTACGGTCCCGCATCAGCCGACGAGCGACAGCAGGGGCTTGGCGGGCACGGCGAAGCGGGCTCCGTCGAATGGCGCGAGACGCGCCCCGCGAT
This sequence comes from Vicinamibacteraceae bacterium, assembly GCA_031407765.1. Classification (GTDB taxonomy): domain Bacteria; phylum Acidobacteriota; class Vicinamibacteria; order Vicinamibacterales; family Vicinamibacteraceae; genus JBDSLU01. The sequence goes on along the minus strand of JANOIR010000532.1, from coordinate 18,350 downwards.
CGTGACCGCAGACGCGCTGACGTTCTTCTACGGAGCCGAGCTGCCGAAGACGCAGTACGGGATCGAGCGCGCGGTGACGGTGCGCGCTGGAGAGCCCTCGGTCCGGGTCGAGGAATGGGTGGAGAATCGTGCCGCTTACGACCGCCCCTACAACTGGAACCAGCACGCCACCTTCGGTGCGCCGTTCGTCGCGCCCGATGCCAACGTGCTGGACCTCTCCGGCGTCACCGCGCTGACGGACCCACGCCGCACGGGAGGCGGACAGTGGTCCCCCGCCGCCGAGTTCCGATGGCCGGACGCCCCGCGCGCCGACGGTGGGTCGGTCAGTCTGCGCCTCTTTCGCGCCCGCCCGGAGGGCCAGGTCTACACGCCCGTCCTGACGGCGTCGCCACACGCGCTCGGCTGGTTCACGCTCTACAACCTGGATCACCGGCTGCTCGTCGGCTACCTCTTCCCCGCCGCCGATCACCCGTGGATCGTCGACTGGCAGAATCGGCCGGACGCCAGCAGCCCGGCCCGGACGGCGCGCGGGATCCAGTTCGGCACCTCTCCCTTCGATGAGGGGCTGCGCAAGAGCGTCGAGCGCGGGCGGCTGTTCGACACGCCGACCTACCGGTGGATCGGCGCGCGGCAGCGGCTCTCGACCACGTTTCAGATCTTCCTGACCGAGGTGCCGCCGGCGTTCGCCGGCGTGGAGGATGTGCGCGCGATGGGAGACGGCATCATCGTGCGCGAGCGGGGGACGGAGCGCGAGCTCACCGTCCGCGCTGCCCAGACACACCCTCGTTGAAGAACACCCACAGCCCCAGCTCGCTCGGTGCGACCAGGTCGAGCCGGCGGTCGCCGTTCAGATCGACGACGCTGTACTGCCGGCCGAGTGCGATGTGCTCGTCCGGTCCCGCGATGGTGTGCCGCGTGAAGCGCGACGCAGCCGGGCTCCACGCGTAGTAGTAAATGACCGGCGGATCGGCGGCGCCCGGATCGCCACCCTCGTGCGCCCAGATGCACTTGCCGGCCACGAGCTCCGGCTCGGCGTCGCCGTCGAGATCGGCCAGTGCCAGCGCATGCGCCTGCGACCACGTCTCGTCGATGACGTGATCCTTCCACGCCGTGGGCGCACCGGCCGGCGCCGGCAGCTGCTCGCGCCAGTAGAGCCCGACATCGTGGCCCCTGCCGAAGATGATGTCCAGGCGGCCGTCCTTGTTGACGTCCATGACGGCGAACGGGCAGCTCGGATGCGGCAGCGCCGTCTCGACGTGCAGCCGCCACGACCGGGCGAACGGATCCCCGGCCGGTCGTTCGTACCAGCCAATCTCGGTGAGCACGTCCTCACGGCCGTCGCCGTTGACGTCGCCCCAGGCGAAGCCATGGCCGCCCCCTTCCGCTCCGAGGACGAACGGCTGCAGCGCGGGCTGCCCGTCGGCCGCCTTGGTGAACCGCCACACTTCGAGCGGCTCCTTCGCCCGGTAGTTCGCCGAATGCAGCTCCGGGATGCCGTCGCCGTCGTAGTCGTGCAGCGCGAACATCTCCATCGTCCCGCGGGTGCGGGCAAGGAGGCGCGCCTCCCACGGTTCGCGCATCTCCCACGGGCGGCCGCGCTCGGCTGCGCCCTTCCCCGGATTCCTGTACCAGGAGATGCCGTCGGCGCCCCAACCGCCGACGATGATGTCGGGCCAGCCGTCGCCGTCCACGTCGTGCACGTGCTCGCTGTTGCCGCGGTGGTACTCCTTCGCCAGATGGTTGGGGCGATACGTGCGCGGGACGAAGCCGGGGCCTGCGAACCAATACGCTCCCGAGATGATGTCGGGGTGGCCGTCGCGATTGAGGTCGGCGACCGTCGCGTTCTCGTGCGGGCTGACGAAGAGCTGTCGCTTGCTGAAGCGCACGCTCCGGTCGGACGGCGCCGGCGCGGGAGCACTCCCGGCGGAGGCGAGCAGCCCCGCCAGGCAGACGAGCGCGGCGGCAACCGATGCCTGGCGGTAACGCGCGTGTGTGGCCATGCCGATCACCCTTCCGTGGTTCGCGTCAGAGGCCCTTGGGAATCCAGGGCGCGCGGTATTCGCCGACCACCAGCGAGTTGGCCTCGGCGTCGCCGACGACCTCCTCCTTGACGGCGTCCCACTTCAACTGCCGCCCAAGGCGATAGGCGATGTTGCCGAGGCGATTGACCACGTTGGTCCGATGGCCTTCTTCGATGTCGGCTATCGGCCGGCTGCGGCTCTTGACGCAGTCCAGGAAGTTGCGCACGTGGGGCGCATGTTGTTCCGAGGTTTCGGAATGCTCCGGCAGCACGTCGGTCGGGTAGTAGTAGCCGGGCTGACGGCTGTCGGACGACCCTGGGCTCGGCGGCTGGTTCTCCTCGAGGACGCGGCGCGGCTGGGGGGTGAGCCGGAACCCGCTGCGATCGACGAACAGCGTCCCCTTCGTGCCGTGGAACTGGATGCCGAAGCTGCCGAAACGGGCGGCGCCAGCATCGCCGTTGAGCCCGTAGGTGTTGTGGCCCAGGATCGAGTAGTGGAAGACGAACCCGGGGAACGTGTAGCTGGCTTGAAGGATGTCCGGAATCTCGCCGTCCCTCCGCTCGAACAGGCCGCCGACGGCCGTCGCGGTACGAGGCGCCTGCGCCTTCAGGGCCCAGAGCACGATGTCGGTCAGGTGTGAGCCCCACTCGGTGATCATCCCGCCCCACAGGCTCCAGTAGCCGCGCCGGCCGCCGCTCAGCACGTCGTCGTAGGACAGCTGCGGCGCGGGCCCGAGCCAGAGGTCCCAGTTCAGGCCAGGCGGCGGGCCGCCGGTCACCTTCGCCGGTGGCGCGGCGCGGTGCGAGTGGTGCCAGACAGTCGCGTAGTAGACCTCGCCGATGCGCCCCTCCTGGACGTAGCGCACGGCGCGCTGGAAATGCGCGCCCGAGCGTTGCTGCGTCCCCACCTGGACGATGCGGTTGTGCCGTCGCGCGGCCTCGACCATCAGCCGTCCATCGCGGATGTGGTGCGCGACGGGCTTCTCGACGTAGACGTCCTTGCCGGCGTCGCACGCGTCGATGCACATGATCGAGTGCCAGTGCTCCGGCGTCGTGATCACCACGGCGTCGACGTTGCGGTCCTCGAGCAGCCGCCGGTAGTCGGCCACCGCCTTGGCCCGGCCATCAGTCGCGGCGACGGCTTTGTCCATCGCTGTCTGCGACGCGTCGCAGACGGCGACGACGTCCACGTCCGGGTTGCTCATGAACTGCCGCTGGTTCAGCGTCCCGAAGTTGCCGACGCCGATCATGCCGATGCGGATGCGATCGCTCGGCGCCGGGCGGCGTGAATCGCCTGCCGGGGGGGCGCCTGCCTGGCGGGCGCCGGCAACGAGCTGGTCGGCGGACACCATGCCGCCCAGCACGGCCGCCTTGAGAAGATCTCTCCGCTCCATGTCTGCCTCCTTGTCCGTCTGAAGGTTCTCGGTCGCGGTCGCGCTCCGGTCGCGCGGCTGCTAGGCCTCGCGTTCGCTCGTGACCGGCTGCAATGGCCCGGCCCCGGCGATGAAGCCGGCGTAGGGCACGAGCGGAACGATCGACACGTCGAGCATGCCGGCGCGAATGAGCGGCAGGGTGTGCAGGCGTGCGCGCGCCTCGTCCAGCGAGTCGGCCTCGAGCACCATGCAGGCGCCCGGCACGTCGTCGCGATGCCAGATCTGGCGAATGAAGCCGGCGGCGTAGAGCTCGCGGGCGCGGTTCGCCTCGGCGTCCACGAGCTCGGCGAACTCGGGCTCGGAGAAGCGATCGGTGCGGCGGGTCGAGAGGCTGAGAAACTGCACGGCAGCCCTAGTTCCGGACGCGCCCAGGCTGCGCGATCCCGCCGGTGACGGACACGGTCTTGACGTTCACGAACTCGCGGATGCCCCACGCGCCCAGCTCGCGCCCGAAGCCAGAACGCTTGGCTCCACCGAAAGGCAGGCGGGGGTCGGAGGCGACCATACTGTTGACGAACACCTGCCCCACCTCGATCTCCTCGATGAAGCGATCCCGCTCCGCCGCCTCGTTCGTCCACACGCTGCAGCCGAGGCCGAAGCGGGTGTCGTTGGCCAGGGCGATCGCGGCCCCGACGTCCGGCACGCGGAACATCGTGGCCACCGGACCGAACAGCTCCTCGGAATAGGCTGGGGCGTCCGCCGGAACGTCGGCGAGGACCGTCGGTGGATAGTAATAACCGGGCCCCGCGAGCGGCGATCCGCCGGTCAGCAGGCGTGCACCGGCCGCGACCGATCGCACCACCTGATCGTGGAGCCCGTCGCGTCCACTGGCACGCGCCAGCGGCCCCAGCTCGGTGGCGGGATCGAGCGGGTCGCCGACGCGCAGCGCCCCCATCCGGGCCACGAACCGGCTGGTGAACGCCTCGGCCACCGCATCGGCGACGATGAAGCGCTTCGCCGCGATGCACGACTGGCCGTTGTTGATGACGCGCGACTTGACCCCGGTCGCGACCGCGGCGTCGAGGTCGGCGCTCGGCATCACGATGAACGGATCGCTGCCGCCGAGCTCGAGCACCACCTTCTTCAAGTGCCGGCCCGCCTGGCTGGCCACGTCCACGCCAGCGACCTCGGGGCCGGTGAGCGACACCGCCGCCACGCGCGGATCCGCCACCAGCCCGGGTACTTTGGGCACCTCGGCCAGCAGCGTCTGGAAGACGCCCGGCGGGAAACCGGCACGGTGAAGGATGTCCTCGATCAGCAGGGCGCACTGCGGCACGTTCGAGGCGTGCTTCAACAGCATGACGTTGCCCGCCATCAGGGCCGGCGCCGCGACGCGGAACACCTGCCAGAACGGAAAATTCCACGGCATGATGGCGAGGATGGCGCCGAGCGGCTCGTAGCGCACGAAACTGTCGACGCCGACGCCGGTGGCCACCGATTCGGTGGCGAGCATCGCCGCCCCGTTCTCGGCATAGAACCGGCAGCCCCAGGCGCACTTGGCCGCTTCGTCGCGTCCGGACTGGGCGATCTTGCCCATCTCGACCGCCATCGTGCGCCCGAGCGTCTCCTTTTCCGCGTCGAGGATCGTGGCCGCGCGCAGCAGCGCCGCCGCGCGCTCGGGCAGCGAAGACCGCCGAAAGGTACGGAATGCCGCGGCCGCGCGATCGAGCTTCTGATCGAGCTCGGCGTCGGTCAGCTCATCGAACTGCCGCTCGGTCTCTCCGGTCGACGGATTCACACTCGCGATGGCCACAGCAACGCCCCTTTGAGCCGAACCGGCGGGAGTCAGCCGACGACCGGCCCGTACAGCTCGCGCTCCCGGCGCTCGAGCATCGGCACGATCGTTCCCTCGATGATGTCCTTGAAGTGCGGCGTCTCCCGGTGCGCGGCGAGCGCCTCCTGGTCACGGTAGTGCTCGTAGAGCAGGAACAGGTCGGGGTTCTCGGTCGATCGGTTGGCGTGGTAGAGCGTGCAGCCGGGCTCGCCCGCCGCAACCAGTGGCGCCATCCGCTTCAGCGCGGCCGCCACGAGATCTCCCTGTCCGGCCTTCACGGTGTACTTCGCGACGAGCACGATCATGTCTTCAGTCCTTTTCTGCTTCTGGTGTCTGGATCTACTTGCCCTGCCAGCCGCCGTCGACGTAGATCGACTGGCCGGTCAGGTAGCTCGCGTCGGCGGACGCCAGGAATGCGGCGACCGTGCCGATCTCGCGGGGCTGCCCGGCGCGGCCCAGCGAGATCTGCTCCAGGATCTTCGGCATCACCTCGGCATCCTTCATGATCCAGGCGGTCATCGGCGTGTCGACCAGCCCGGGATGGATGCAATTGACGCGGATGCCGTGCGGCGTCATCTCCGCTGACATGTTGCGCGTCAGCGCGTCGAGCGCGAGCTTCGCCGGCGCGTAGTGCGTGCGCCCGGGCAGCACCTTGCCCGCCTGAATCGAGCCGATGTGGATGATCGCCGCCGGTCGATGCTCGGCCACGACGCGGCGGCAGAAGACCTGCGAACAGAGCCAGGCGCCCCGCAGGTTGACGTCGACCAGGCGCGTCCACTGGTCGTCGGTGAGCTCCAGGAACGGCACGATGGTCTCGATCCCGGCGTTGTTCACCAGGATGTCGATGGGCCCGAGCTGGGCCGACGCCACCTCGAACATCCGCTCGACGTCCGGGCGCTTCGACACGTCGCCCTGCACCGCGATGGTGCTGACGCCGTGGGCACGCTGCAGAGCGTCGGCCGCGGCCGCGGCGCGGTCCATCTCGATGTCGTTGATGGCGACGCTGGCCCCGCGCTCTGCCAGCACCTCGGCGATACCCCGACCGATCCCGCCGCCTGCCCCCGTGACCAGGGCACGCGTCCCGGTGAAGTCCATGGGACTAGGCGCGGAACGCATAGCCTTGCTTCACCAGGAACGTCTTGCTGATCTCCGCGGTCTGGCGCGGCGTGTAGGGCGCGTCCTTGGAGCCATCCAGCTCGTACATCACGTTGGCCTCGGGATGCGCGTCGTTTACGAGCTGGAGGATCTTCCGCAGGTCGACCTTGCCCTGACCGAGCGGGCAATAGCCGAGGAACGGCTCGCCTCCGCTGTAGTCCTTGAGGTGCATGTGCACGACGATCGGCAGGAAGTCCTCGACGACCTTCGCAGCGTCGGCGCCGGCCTTCTGAAGCTGGCCCACGTCGGGGGCGAACTTCATGTGGCGGGGGTCGACCGCTTCCATGACGGCGTAGACCTCGTCCCGCGTATCGACGGCGGAGCCGGTGTGCTGATGCAGGCCGGCCTGCAGGCCGAGATCCTGCAGCGCCTTGCCGTGATCGTTGAGCCCGGAGACGATGTGGGCGCGGGCCGCCTTGAAGTCGAAGGCGGCGCGGTCGACGCCGCCGGCATTGACCACGGCGAAGGTGCCCCCGTACTTGCGCGTCACCTTGCCCCACGCGATCACTTGCGCAAGGCTGTCCTTGAGCTTGGCCGGATCGTGGACGTTCACGCCCATGAACGCCGAGCGAAAGGGAATCGGGTACTTGGCCAGGAGATCTGGGAGCGTGCCCTTCGCGTCGAGCGCCTGCATCACCGAGCCCCACGTTTCGAAACAGTGGTAGCCGAGGCTCGACATGTCGGCCAGGGCTTGCTCCAGGTTCTCCGGCGCGCGCGGCGTCGCGCCCCAAATGAGGCCGGTGACGCCGATCTTCAAGCGTGGCGGCGCGGCCAGAGCCGGTCGGGCGACCAGTCCACCGGCGAGCGCGAGGGCCATGCGCTGGCAGAAAGCCCGGCGGCCAGCGCCGGTTGCGAATCGTTGTCGGATGCCGTGCATGATCGCTGTCCTCCGCGAGAATGCCGCCGCACCACGCCAGCTGCCGGCCGCGGAACACTGGCCGGCGCCGTCGGGCGCCGTGTCTATTGCGTATTGCGCAAAAGAAAATGCGTCATATGCTAGCGTGCGAAACACTAGCAACGCAATCGCGCGAAGTCAAGAAGCGGCCACGAGGGAACGCGGCCACGACGCGGGTCAGGTCAGGTCAGGTCAGGCCCGGCCCGTCCGCATTTCCTCTTTGAGGAAGTCCATCGTCCGCCAGCACATGGCGAGAATCGACCAGGTCGTGTTCTGCGTGCCGCCGGACACGAACGGGCTGGCGTCGGCGAGATAGACGTTCGGGACGTCGTGGAGCCGGCAGAACTTGTCGGTCACCGACGTCTTCGGATCGTTGCCCATCCGAGCCGTGCCGATCTCGTGGATCGACCAGCCTTCGGGCAGCACCTCGCGGCCGATGCGGATGTCCTCGGCGCCGGCCGCCTTCAGCATCTCCTCGATCGTGTCGGCCATGTCGAGGGCCATCTTCCGCTCGTTGTCGCCGAACGTGAAGTCGAACTTCAGCACCGGCACGCCCCACGCGTCCTTGACCTCGGGGTCGAGCGTGACGCGGTTCTCCTTCACCGGCAGCACTTCGCCGAAGCCGCCGAGGCTGAGCAGCGCCGGATAGTACTTCCGGACGTTCGACTTGAAGGCCTTGCCGAAACCCGGAATTTCCGACGCAAAGCCCGGGAACTCGCTCGAACCGCCGCCGCCCTGGAAGTGATAACCGCGGATGAAGTCGGGATGCTTGTCGGTGACGTTGCGGAAGCGCGGCACGTACGGGCCGACGGGCCGGGCATCGTCGATCGTCGGCTCGGTACCGATGCGCGTCGGAATGAAGCCGGACCCGCGGATGCCCATCAGGTGTTCGCTCAGGTAGCGGCCGAGGACGTCCGAGGAATTTCCCAACCCGGTCGGATAGCGCGCCGACTTGGAGTTGAGCAGGATGCGCGTGGTGTCGAGACAGCCGGCGCCGAGGACCACGACCCGCGCCTTGAAGTCCATCACCTCGCGCGTGTTCATGTCCATCACGCGGACGCCGCTGGCCTTGTTGGTCTGCGGATCGAGCAGCACTTCCGAGACGACCGAGTAGGGCCGCACGGTGACGTGGCCGGTGTCGCGAGCCGGATAGATCAGCGCCGTCGGCGAGTGGAAGGCGGCGTTGAGATCGCAACCGCGACCGCAGCGACCGCGCGCCATGCACTTGGTTCGATACTTGTTGTTCAGCACGCCGTCGGTGGTGACGCCGGCGCGCCCCGGGATGAAGTGGCGCCCCATCTTCGCGATGGCGCGCTTGAACGACACCTCGACGCAATTGAGCTTGGTCGGCCGCTGGAACACGCCGTCCGGCACCTGCTGCAGGCCTTCGGTCGTGCCCGAGCAGCCGAGGAGCCGATCGACCTGGTCGTAGTACGGCGCGATGTCGTCGTAGTCGATCGGCCAGTCGACGTCGAACCCGTCGAGGCTCGCCGCCTTGAACTGCAGCGGACCGTAGCGCAGGGCGCCCCGGCCCCAGAAGTTGGTCTTGCCGCCGAGCACGCGCGCCCGCACCCACGCGTAGGGCGTGCCGGTCGTCGGATGCTCCTTCTCGTTGACCACCCAGTTGCGAGTGAAGGTGTTGCCAGCGTACGACGTCAGCTTCTTGTAGTTGGCGAACTTCGGATCGTTGCCGTAGGGGCGATCGACGAAGTTGTACTCGGCCACGGCGAGCGGCCGCTCGTCGGGCGGCAGGCGATGCCGGCGCATCGACTGGTACGGCCACTCCATCGTGCGGTACTCCTTCTGGCCGTCGATCATCCGCCCCGCTTCGAGCAGCAGCACCTTGATGCCGGCCGTGGCGAGCTGGAAGGCCGCCATGCCGCCGGCCGCGCCGGAGCCGACCACGATCACGTCCCATGGACCGGACTTCGGGGTGATCGCGCTCGCCAGCTTGCGCGATTCAGCGGTGATCGCCGACAGGTCGAGGGTCAGCGTCGGATCGGCCGCCCCGCTCGCCGTGGTGTTGCTCGGTGCCTGCATCGTTCACCTGCTCCTGGTTCCCCTGGCGCGCACGTCTAACGCGCGGCGGCACCGGTCGGCGCGCCTGGAATGGCCTTCTGGCCGCAGTGTGGACAGTCCTTCCCGTCGGCGGTCTGGCAACCGTGGAACTCGGGAAGGTACTGATTGCCCTTGTAGCGGAGGTCCTTGTGGATGCCGATCTCCGAGCTGTAGTAGCCCTGGATGGCCGCTCGCTTCGTCATCACGAAGAAGCGCTCTGCCGCGGTCTGTGGCTCGCGCTCGTTCACGCTGATCGCGGCCAGCAGCGTCTCGACTTGCGGTGCCGACAACTTCCCCACCGGCGCGCCGGCGCGCGTGGACGCCTCGGCGTCGACGGCAGCCAGCCCGTCGACCCACTGCTGCCGCACCTCGGTGTCCGCCTCGCTGAGCAGCAGATCGATGTAGTCGGCCACACGCGCGTCCCTGGCGCCTGGCGATCGCTCGTCCGTGGGGATGATGGCGTCGACGAGCACGTCGAGCGTCGCGTACTGCGGCGCGGTCAGCGCCTTCAGCGCCGGCTTCGCGCCTGTCCGCTGCAGGACGGCAAACGCCTGCGCCCCTTCGTCCGACAGCCAGGGCAGCAGCGTGATCGCCCCGGCGGTCGCGCCGAGCGATCTGAGCGCGACGCGGCGGCTGACAGAGCTCTTCGCCACGGTGACCTCCCGAATTGCGCACCGGCCACGATCGGTGCACCCTCGCAGGCAGTATAGCCGCCGCCGCGCGAGCGACCGAGCAACGCACGGGACCTCCCGTCCGTCTAACGGCCCGGAGGATCTCTGATGCGCTACCCCATCGCTGCGGCCGCCGTGCTCGCGTCCCTGCCACTCGTCCAGCGGCCTGCCGCTGCCCACGAGATGAATGTCTCGGTCCGGACCGGCCACGAGGTCCGAACATGCGAGGACCTCGAAGTCACGTTCGACGGCCGGCCAGCGGTCACGGCGGTGGACCGTCTCACCGCGCCTGGCGCGCAGAAGCTGACCGTCCATTCGAGCCGCAACGGGGGCGTGTACGTCTTCGGAGGGGCCCGCCCGGACTTCGCGATCAGCGCGTGCAAGGCGGCGGCGCCCGCCTCGGCCGGCGGCAGCGCGAGCTCGCTGGAGCAGGTGCGTGCCAGCCTGAGCGGCGGCACGCTCACGGCGACGGGCCCCGGCTCGGATGGCTGGGTCGTCTACTTCATCATCGACGCGCCAACGCAGGCCAACATCGACCTCGACGCCAGCAATGGACCGATACACGTCGCGAAGGTCGCGGGCGTCACGACCGCGCGCGCCCAGAACGGTCCGATCAAGCTGGTCGACGTGAGCGGCCGCGTATCCGCACGCACCGAGAATGGGCCGATCGCCTACGAGGGTGGCAACGGCACGGTCGAGCTCACGGCCCAGAACGGCCCGGTGGCCGTGCGCCTGGCCGGCAGCAAGTGGGCCGATGGCTCCCTCACGGCCAGCGCGCAGAACGGCCCGGTCAAGCTGCAGGTGCCGCGCGGGTTCGCCTCCGGTGTGCGCGTCCGCTCGTCACAGCACTCGCCGTGGAGGTGCCAGGGCTGCGACGACGGGCGACGAACCTGGGACGATTCCTCGCGCACGGTGGAGTTCGGCAGCGGCCCGGTGGCCGTGACACTGTCCACCGTCAACGGTCCGGTCGCCGTCGACATGACCAAGTAGCCCGACCGTCCTGACCGGTGACCAGCCTCGATGATCGCTACTTGATATCGAACGAGAGCTGCTGGACGGCCGCTCTGGTTCTCTTCGCGTGCTTCGGATCGTCAGAGGTCGCTGCGATCTGCAGCAGGTACGGCCCCGCAGGGAGGTCGTCGGCGAGCCTGAGGCGACCGCCTGCCGACAAGGGCCTTCCATCCGACAACGGCACCAGGGTCTCAGGAGGAAGCGTGGCGAGCCTGTCTTCTCCCCGCCACAGAGTCGCGACGACCTCGACCTTCTTGCCTGCGTTGTAGATTTCATACGAGTACGCCAGTGGCGTGCCGGGCGCATGGACACGACGCGCGTCGGTCGGTGGGACCGAGAATCGATCGCTGTCGAGCGACCCAGTCGAGGCCGTGCGTTGACCTGCGCCGAGGACGAGCCCTGAGAGCGCAAACGCGCCGCCTGTCACATCCGGCACGAGCGCGAACCCACCGACCGCACCGATTGCGCCAGAGCGCCGGTCGCGAACGGCGAACCGCAGGTGATAGCCCCCGGGCCTGGCAATCGGCACGCGCGCGGTGTATACGAGACCGTCCTGGATCGCCCGATCGGCGGCTCGATCTTCGAGCGTCACGTCGAAGCCCGTGCCGATACTGTGGACCTTCGCGCCATCGCTGTCGAACACCAGACCGGCGAGATCCACCGTCGCCGTCCTGGATCCAGCGGCATCAGACGTGAAAGTGAGCGCGTGCGCGTCGATGTGCAGCACGGCGCGAACGAACATCCCGCGTTCCCGTGAGTAGCCTGGCAGATGCGTGGCGTGCATCCCGATCGCGGCGGCCCCGAACGGCGACATCGCCGCGCGAACGAGCGCTTCAGCCGGTGTTGGCGTCGCTGAGGGCCGCTCGGGATCGCTCACGCCGATGAACGCCTTGCGCGTCCTCACGCGCACCCCTGGGCGCTTGACCTTCACGGTGATCGTGTGTCGACGTGCCAGTCTTCTCTCTGGTGCGAACGTGTCGGGATCCGGCTCGTACCCGATCACGTAGTAGTCCCGCACATCGCTACCGATCCGGCCGAGGCCGATTGCCAGATCATTCGTGTTCACGACGGCAAAGCCGCCGGTTTCTGCGGCGAGATACTCGAGACTCTCTTGGGCATCGCGGATCGCGCTCTGGCGCTCCGTGGCGAAGCGGCGCACGGCCCCAGTCATGTCTGGCACGTGGTGGATGTCGTCTGACGCCCGCAACCCGCCGGTCTCGAGCCCGGCACAATCGATCGCGTAAATGACCACCCCTGACCGCGCCGCCTGATCGATCACGCGGTCGAGCGCATCGCGCACCCGCGGATCCTGATCGGGGAGCCTCGTGGGAGAGGTTCCAACTGCCAGCTGAAGGCCTTCGGAGGCGAAGATCACCGTCTTTCGACCGGGCAAGTCGCGCGCGGCCTGTACGACGAGGTTGAGCGCGGCAAGCGACACCGCACTCGACAGCGGACGCTGCGGGCCGCCGAATTCGGGCGGGCTGGTGCCCAACTGGATCACGTCGCCGAACGGCCACGGGCCTGTGCGCGACAGGACGTTGTATCGCAGGGCGTCGATGGTGGCCTGCAGCGCGACGCGATCGTTCGTGAGCGACTGCACCACGCCGTTCGACTCTCCCGTGCGGACGATCGCGACGACGTCCGTCGGCAGCAGCTCGCTGGTCACGAAACGGCGCAGCGCCGGCAGCAGATTGCGCATCCCCTGGCTGGACAGTCCCAGATCGTCGACGACGACGACAATGGTCCGCCGCACCTGCTCGCGGGTGATCGGCGTCGCCGGAATCGGCGGCACCACGGTGGCCGGAGGGGAGGGAGCCGCACTCGACCTGGCGGAGCTGGCTGCCGACGCACCGCCTACACTCACGGGGACGAACGCGGCGGCCGTCACCCGCTGCGGCTTCCCGTCCTGGAAGACCTCGACATCCGCGATGGTGAGGTCGCGAACGACCTCTCCATTGCGATCCGTGACCACTGCGTCGATCGAGACGACATCGACGGCGACTCTGAACGCGGGACGCTCCGGGGGCGCCTGTCCAGCGACTACCGCAATCGAGCAGGCGGTGACGACGATCAAGACCCTCGTCGAGGTCATAGGTGTCTTGGCCCGTCAGGCACTATCGGCGCAGAGCTTGCATCGGTTAGAACCCACCGGGCGCCTCGACCGGTCCTCGAACGCCGATGCCTGTCAACCCATCCACGGATCCGCTCTGGTTCAAGGACGCTGTTTTTTACCAGCTGCACGTCAAATCGTTCGCCGACAGCAATGGCGATGGCATCGGCGACTTCGCCGGCCTCGCCGGCAAGCTCGCCCATCTCGAATCGCTCGGTGTCGATTGTCTCTGGATCCAGCCCATGTATCCATCGCCCTTTCGGGACGATGGATATGACATCTCCGATTACACCAGTATCCACCCCAGCTATGGCACGCTGGAGGACTTTCGGGCTTTCCTGCAGCAGGCGCACGCGCGTGGGCTCCGCGTCGTCATCGAGCTGGTGCTGAACCACACTTCCGACCAGCACGCGTGGTTCACCGAGGCGCGCAGCTCACCCGACAGTCCGCGACGCGATTGGTACGTCTGGAGCGACACCGACGATCGCTACCGCGGTGTTCGCATCATCTTCGTCGACACCGAGCTGTCGAACTGGGCCTGGGACCCGGTCTCCAAGGCCTACTACTGGCACCGGTTTTTCAGCCACCAGCCGGACCTCAACTACGACAATCCGGCGGTGCGGGACGAGATGTGGCTGGTCATGAAGTTCTGGCTCGATCTCGGCGTCGATGGGTTCCGCGTCGACGCCGTGCCGTATCTGATCGAGCGCGAGGGCACCTCCTGCGAGAACCTGCCCGAAACCCACGCCGTGCTCAAGGAGCTGCGGGCGCGGATGGATGCGCACTTCACGGGCAAGGTGTTGCTGGCCGAGGCCAACATGTGGCCGGAGGAAGTGCGTCCCTACTTCGGCGACGGCGACGAGTTCCACATGTCGTTCCACTTCCCGATCATGCCGCGCATGTTCATGGCGCTGCGTCTGGAAGATCGGAAACCGCTCATCGACATCATCGAGCGGACGCCCGCCATTCCCGAGTCCTGTCAGTGGGGCATCTTCCTGCGCAACCACGACGAGTTGACGCTCGAGATGGTGAGCGATGCCGAGCGCGCGTACATGTGGGACGAGTACGCGCAGGATCCCCGGGCGCGCATCAACCTTGGAATCCGGCGGCGCCTCGCGCCGCTGATGGAAGGTGACCGGCGCCGCGTCGAGCTGATGAACGGCCTGCTGATGTCGTTGCCCGGCAGCCCGATCATGTATTACGGCGACGAGATCGGCATGGGCGACAACGTCTACCTGGGCGATCGCAACGGCGTACGCACGCCGATGCAATGGAACAGCGGGGGCAACGCCGGGTTCTCGACCGCCGATCCCGAGCGGTTGTGGCTGCCGCTGATCTCGAACGCCGTGTATGGGTTTCAGGCGGTCAACGTCGAATCGCAGGAACGGAATGCGACGTCCCTGCTGAACTGGACGCGGCGGCTCATCGACGTCCGGCGCTCGAGCCCGGTCTTCGGCCGCGGTTCGATCGAATTCCAGAAGCCGGCCAACCATCGGGTGCTGTCGTTCACACGCACGCTCGGTCGTGAACGCGTGTTGTGTGTCAGCAATCTGGCGGGAACGGCGCAGGCCGTCGAGCTGGATCTCGCGCACCTGGCGGGGGCCATCCCGATCGAGATGTTCGGCGGCAGCATCTTCCCGCGCATCCAAGCGGAGCCCTACATCATGATGCTGGGGCCCTACGACTTTTACTGGTTCCGGTTGCGGTGGCTCTAGTGCCTGTGGCCGTGGAGTCTACGACCGCGCTTTCCGACACGCTGCTCCGGCAATTGATGGCCGTGGGCCAGGTGGACGTTCTCGTCGGCCTGCCCACGCTCAACAATGCCGCGACGGTGGTCGACATCGTCCGCGCGATCAATGTGTGCTTCTCGCGCGACTTCCCCCGGCTGCGCACCGTCCTGATCAACTCCGACGGCGGTTCGACCGACGGCACGCCGGATTTGATTCGCGACGCGACCGTCAGCGAGGCCGACATGGTGCTGACGTCGCATTCGCTGCGCACGCTCCATCGGGTCGTGGCGCCATATCACGGCTTGCCCGGCAAGCACGCCGCGCTCCGCACCGTCTTCGCCGCGGCCGCGCTGACCCAGGCCAAGGCGCTCGTCGTCCTCGACCCCGCGGGACCGGCGACGAGCCCCGAGCGGGTGACCGAGCTGATCACACCGATCACGCGCGCCGATGTCGAGTTCCTCACCCCGCGTTACCGGCGGCATCCGCGCGATGGTCCGCTCGTGACGCAGCTGGCCCGCCCGCTCGTCCGGTCGGTCTACAGCGTCGCGCTCGACGAACCACTGGGCGCGGAGTTCTCGTGCTCGGGACGCTTCGCCTCGCATTGCCTCGACCAGAACATGTGGGACCGGGAGGCGGCGCGATTCGCGATCGATCTGTGGCTGCGGGCCGAAGCCATCGCCGCCGGGTTCGGGCTCGGCCAGATCTGGCGCCCGATCACGGCGTCGGCGGGCGCCCGCGCCAGCCTCCGCGAGGCGGTGCAGCAGGTGGTTCTCGCGCTGATCGAGAGCCTGCGTGCGCACGAGTCCTTCTGGGTCGGTGCCAACGGCGCGGCGGAATTGCGCACCTGGGGAGAGGAGCCGGCGACGCGCCCTGACGCGCCGTCCTGGGACTTCGGCGCCCTGGCGGAGCAGGCGCGCCAGGACATCACCCAGATCCGGCCGCTGCTCGACGGCGTCCTCGACGCCGATCTCCTCGCCGGCCTCATGTCGGACGTGTCGGCGCCCGGTGTCCGGCTGGATGATGAGCGGTGGGTGCGAATCGTCTACGCGATCGCGGTGGCGACGCGTCAGGGACGGACGGGCGTCGAGCACCTGGCCGGCCTGTTCGTCCCCCTCTACTTGTGGCGTGCGGCGGCATTCATGGCGGAGACCTCCCTCGAGGCCGACGCCGTCGTCGAGGCGCGGCTCGATTCGTTGATTCAGACGTTCCAGCGGCTGAAGCCGGTGCTCGTGACGCACTGGTCGGCTGCGGTGTGAGGTCGCCATGCTTCAAGAGATTGCGGATGCGCTCGCCCAGTCGTGGCGCAATTTCGCCACGGCCTTCGCCCAGTTCGTGCCGAGGCTGGTTGCGGCGACGATCATCCTCGCGCTGGGGTTCCTGGTGGCGGCACTGGCACGGCGCGCGGTCGCGTGGCTGCTCGAGTGGTTCGGCTTCGAACGCCTGGCCGCGAGGATCGGCGCGAGCGACATGCTGCGCGTCTCCGAGATGCCCGGGGCCCAGGTGCTCGTGGCGAAGATCGTGTTCTGGCTGGTCTGGATTGGGTTCATCGTCTCGGCGGTCGACGCGCTCCAGCTCCAGCCGTTCCAGGGGCTGGTGCAGGAGTTCTTCCGGTTCGTGCCGCGATTCCTCGTCGCGTTGCTGGTGCTCGCGCTGGGGTTCCTGATCAGCAATTTCGTGTGGCGCGCGACATTGCTCGCCTCGGTGAACGCCGGGGTGCCCGGTGCCCGGCTGTTGAGCGGCGCGCTCCGGCTGCTCGTGATTGCGGTGGCCGTCGTGATGGCGCTCGAGCAGCTGCGCCTCGCCACCACCGTCGTCCTCACGGCGTTTGCCATCTCGTTCGGTGCCCTGATGCTCGGGCTCGCGATTGCGTTCGGCCTGGGCGGTCGCGATGCCGCCAGCAGGCTGCTCGAGCGTCAGTTCCGGGCTCAGGAGGCGAGAGACACCGACGCGCCGCCTCATCTCTGACCATGCTCTCCACACGTTGCAGCGGCGTACTGCTTCACCCCACGAGCCTGCCAGGGCGCTTCGGCATCGGCGACCTGGGGCCGAGCGCAATCGCGTTCCTCGACTTCCTCGCCGCGGCCGGCCAGCACCTGTGGCAAGTGCTGCCGCTGGGGCCGACGGGCTATGGCGACTCGCCGTATCAGTGCTTCTCCGCGTTCGCGGGCAATCCGCTGCTCGTCAGCCTCGATCGGCTGATCGAGGAGGGATTGCTCACCGAGGCAGAAGCGACACGACCGCAGGAGAGCGCGCCGGCGGCGCAGGAAGAGTCGTCGCCCGCGCGGGCCGACCACATCGACTACCCCGCCGTGATCGCCCATCGTCAGGCGCTGTGGCCGCGCGTGCTCGATCGATTCGATGCGACAGCGCCACCGTCGGTCCGGGACCGGTTCGAGGCGTTCTGTCTCGCGGAATCGGCGTGGTTGGATGACTTCGCCCTCTACATGGCGGTCAAGACCGCCCACGACCACCGGGCATGGACAGCGTGGCCGCCGGACATCGCCCAGCGCGACGCCGGGGCCTGCGCGCGTTGGCTGACGGTCTGTGCCCGCGACATCCGCCTGCACAAGCTGGCGCAGTTCTATTTCTTCGAGCAGTGGCGCGGCCTGCGCGAGGCCTGTCGGGCACGACGCATCGCCATCATGGGCGACCTGCCGATCTTCGTCGCGCACGACAGCGCCGACGTCTGGGCGCACCGCGAGTTGTTCCGGCTCGACGCCGATGGCCATCCCACCGTGGTTGCCGGCGTCCCGCCCGACTACTTCAGCGCGACCGGCCAGCTTTGGGGCAACCCGCACTACCAATGGGACGTGCTGGAGCGCACCGGCTACACCTGGTGGGTGGCGCGGTTTCGCGCCTTGCTGGCGACGGTCGACCAGGTGCGCATCGACCACTTCCGCGGCTTCGAAGCATCGTGGGAGGTGCCGCGCGGCGCGGAGACCGCCGTTCACGGACAGTGGGTGAAGGGGCCGGGCGTGGCCTTGTTCAACGCGATCCAGGCCGCGCTGGCAACGGATCGCCTGCCGTTCGTCGCGGAGAACCTCGGCGTGATCACGCCCGCCGTCGAAGCACTCCGCGAACAGCTCGATTTGCCGGGCATGGCGATCCTGCAGTTCGCGTTCGGCATCGATCCCCAGGCGCCGGACTTCCAGCCGCACAACTATCCCCGCCATCGCGTCGTCTACACCGGGACCCACGACAACGACACGACCGTCGGCTGGTGGAACGGCGACGTGGGCCACACGACGCGATCGCTCGCGGACATTGCCGACGAGCACGCGTTCACGCGGCGCTATCTCGCGACCGATGGCCGGGAGATCCATTGGGATTTCATCCGCGCGGTACTCGCCTCGGTCGCCGAAACGGCCATCATCCCGGCGCAGGACCTCCTGGGCCTCGGTAGCGAGGCACGGATGAATCAGCCCGGGACGCCCAGCGGCAACTGGCGATGGCGACTTCAGCCAGGCCAGCTCACGAACGCCATCGCCGAGCG
>JANOIR010000494.1:0-15672 GCA_031407765.1 Vicinamibacteraceae bacterium | reverse complement strand
TGTTGGTCACGATGAGACGCTCGATCGGCGAGGCGTTGATGCGGTCGACCGCTGGCGGCGAGAGCACGCCATGGACCGCGCAGGCGATGATCCGGTCGGCGCCCTGGTCGTGCAGCGCCTGGGCCGCCTTCACGATGGTGCCGGCGGTGTCGATGATGTCGTCCTGCAGGACGCAGATCCGGCCCTTGTTGTCGCCGATGACGTTCATCACCTCGGCCGAGCCCGTTTCCGAGCTGCGCCGCTTGTCGATGATGGCGAGGTCGGCGCCCAGCCGCTTGGCGTAGGCGCGGGCGCGCTCGGCGCCGCCGGCATCCGGCGACACGATCGTGATCTTGCCGAACTGCTGCCGCGACAGGTAGTCGATGATGACCGGCGCCGCGAACAGGTGATCGGTCGGGATGTCGAAGAACGCCTGGATCTGCGCCTTGTGCAGGTCCATCGTGAGGACCCGGTCGGCGCCGGCGGCCACGATCAGGTTGGCCACCAGCTTGGCGGAAATCGGGACGCGCGGCTTGTCCTTGCGGTCCTGCCGGGCGTAGCCGTAGTACGGGATGACGGCCGTGATTCGCGCCGCGGACGAGCGGCGGAACGCGTCCATCATGATGCAGAGCTCCATCAGGTTTTCGTCGACCGGACGCGAGGTCGGCTGGACGATGAACACGTCCATGCCGCGGATGTTCTCGTCGATCTGGAACGAGACCTCCGTGTCGGCGAAGCGATGAAGCCGGGCTTGTCCCATGGGCACGCACAGGAAGTCAGCAATCTCCTGCGCCAGCAGCGGATGAGCGCTGCCGGAGAAGAGTCTGAGTTCCGTTCGTGACATGCCGTGTGACACCCGGGTGACCTCTTTCGCTGTGCGTGCTCCGACGTCCATCATGGCGGGTCCCAATGTGGCTGGGGCGGAAGGATTCGAACCTTCGAATGCGGGAGCCAAAGTCCCGTGCCTTACCACTTGGCCACGCCCCACCATGCGAGACTCCACTCCGCACACACCTTCAGGCGGCGGGTCGTCCGCGGTGGCGGATGCTCCGCTTCCCGTTCGACCGCCGTGTCACCCAAGTGCCCCGCCCTACGACCGAACCAGGCGGGGGCCGTCCAAAAGGGAGCTGCTACAGGCGAGACCCAACGAGCCGACGCAAACCGATAGCTTATACGTACCTACGAGGTCCGGGCAAGTCCGCGGAGGCCTCGCATGACGGATCGGGGGGGCTGACCTGGGGGGCTGACCTGGGGGGCTGACCGGGGGCCTGGGCCGGGGGCTAGGGACGGCGGGCTGATGGGGGGCCGTGACGGGGGCTTGACGGGGAACGGTCGCATGGGGCGCATCGGGCGTCCCGGCGGCCTCCCCCTGTTCGGCCAATGCTGGGGCGGATATCATCCGCCAATGGCTCGACGGTCGAGGTGGATTTTTGCCCTTTCCGTACTGGTCCCGTCCGCGCTGATCGCGGGGTGCAGCGGCAGCCCCGCCAAGCCGACGCCGCCGTCCGTTTCCTCCTCGGCGCCGAGTTCGGCCAACACGCCCCCGGTCGTCGCGTCGCTGACGGCGCAGGGCACGCGACGGGCCGAACCGCCCGACCTCGCCGACATCAACGAAGAGCTGGTCGTCACCGCGTCGGTGACCGACGTCGAGACGCCGGTCGATCGCTTGATTTTCGAGTGGTCTTCGCCGGTCGGCTCGTTCACGGGCCAGGGCCCGACCGTCCGCTGGCGAGCGCCCGCGAACGTGCCATCGCCGCTCGTCGCTTCCCTGCGGCTGGTGGTGGTCGACGGCGACCAGCGTGTCGAGCGGACGCTGGCCGTCCGGGTCCATCACCACGTCCGCGAGGTCGGCGACATGGCGACCCTCTTCCTGAGCGACTTCTCGAACAGCTCGACGCCCGTCTCGACCGTGATGCGGAACTTCCTGCCCGGCTGCTACGGCACGGCCGACGAGCAGAACGACGTCGAGATCGTGCGCCGGAACTATCTCCACGTCAGCACGCGCCTCGACCCACCGGTCGTCACCGTCGACTTCGAGGGGCGATGCCCGTACCAGAACCGCGCGGGCGATGCGTGCTCGGTGTCGTTCGTGCGCTGGGAGACGCGCAAGATACCGAGCGGCGAGCGAGAGGTGGTCGAGGGTCACGACCAGGTCGCGGCGGTCTATCGGCAGGACCGGTGGTGGCTGTGTGACAGTCGCTGGGATGGACGCCTGGTCACCGGCAGCGGCGCGCTCCACCGCCTCCTCACCGGCCCGCCGCACTAGCAGCCCGAGGGAGTCGACGCCGATGCCCTATGCCGCTTTCGACCCCGACGCCTACATCCTGACCAACCCGTCGGCCGCCGACCTGACGCGGGTCGCGCATGACGTGGCACCGCCGAGCCTCATGGTCATGGACTACCGGCTCGACGGCTTGGCGCCGCTCAAGGCATTTCCCAACCTCGCTGTGCTGAAGGTCCAAGGCGCGGCCAAGGTGCACGATCTGTCACCCCTGGCCTCGCTGAGCGGCCTGCGGGAGCTGGTGCTGGCCACGCCCCCCGGCTCGGACGGATCAGGTCGGTTCATCGACGTCGAGTCGTTCGCACCGCTGGCCGCCTTGACCACGCTCGAGCGCCTGGTCCTGATTGCGGTGCGGCCACGCGATCACGATCTCGAGCCGATCGCGCGCATGACGCATCTGCGCGAGCTCGACGTGTCGGGGGTTCCCGCGTTCTCGATCGAGCACTACGCTCGCCTGGCCGCGGCGCTGCCGACGACCTCGGGCCGCTGCCTCGAGCCGCACGGCACGATCGTGGGGGCGGGCCGGTGCCGCACGTGCCAGGGCCAGCAGGTGCTGCTGACCGGCGCTCCGCCGCGGGCGCGCAAGTGGCTCTGCCCCACCTGCCAGGCCAAGCCACTCGAAGCCCACGTCGCCCGCTGGGACGCCGCCAAGGCGCACGCTACGACGCCGTCGCGCTGAGCCACGTGCGCCAGCCGGGGCGGTCGGCGAATGGCTCGACGGCTTTTGAGGCCGACGCCGGCGACGCGAACAGGCCGAACACCGCGGATCCGCTGCCCGACATCAGCGCCAGCACCGCGCCCGCATCGCGCAGCGTCGCCACCGTCGCGGCGATCTCGGGATGCCGCGCCGTCACCACCGGCTCGAAGTCGTTGCGGCACGAGGCGAGGCAGGCGAGCCAATCCTCGGCCCGCACCGGTGGATCGAATCGCGCAGCGCCAGCGCCGCCGCCGTCCGATCGCGACTCGGCCAGCCAGCGGTACGCGTCGGCCGTGGACACGCCGAAGGGCGGGCGCACGATCGTGCAGGCGAGCGGCGGCAGCGGCGGCAGCGGGGTGATCTCGTCGCCCCGGCCGCGCCCGAGCGCAGTGCCGCCCCAGGCGAAGAACGGCACATCGGATCCGAGGCGAGCGCCGACCCGCGCCAGCAGATCGCGATCGGCGTCGACGCGCCAGATCTCACAGAGGAGCCGCAGCGCCGCCATCGCGTCGGCGCTGCCGCCGCCGAGCCCGGCCTGGGTCGGCACCTGCTTGTCGAGCGTGACGAGCAGGCCGGCCGGCTCCTGGCGGCCCAGCTCGGATGCCAGCGCGCGCGCGGCCCGCACCACGAGGTTGGTGTCGTCCTCGGGCGCGTCGCTGCCGGGGCATCGCAGCACCAGCGGACCATCGTGCTCGGCGACGATCAGCGTGTCGGCGAAGGCGATCGTCTGGAAGACCGTCGTGAGGGCGTGATAGCCGTCGGGTCGCCGCTCGTGCACCGCGAGGTGGAGATTGATCTTCGCGTGCGCCGACGCCGTCCACATGGTGATGGCCGCGCGCCGATCAGCGCAGGACGCCGGCCTGACGCAGCTCGCCGAGCGTGAGGACGCGCGCCCCCGCCGGCACGTCGAGCGTGAACGCCTCGTCGCCGAGCGCGACGTTGGTCTCGACCTGCTGCAGCGCGAGGGTCAGATCGGCGCGCGACGCCCCGGCCTCTCCGGGCGCCGCTCCGAGCCGCACCGTCTGCGGTCGATCCCCGAGGAAGGATTTGTATTCCACCACCGTCCCGGCCCGGCGTCCGCCGAGCGGCCGCAGCGGCGACACGCTGGGCCGCCACCACACCTCGGCGCCGCTGCGCAGCGAGACGCGCGCCAGATCCGGCTTGGCGAAGCGCTCCGCCTTGACCACCGCGTCATCGGCGCCGGGGCAGGCGGTGACGACCTCGAAGAGGCCGGACGGCTGCAGCGACACGCCGGTCAGCGCGTCGAGGATCTCGGCCGGCGCCCCGCGGACGACTTCCTTCGACCGCGGCAGCCACAGCGTGCCGCTGTCGGCGCGGCCGGCGATCGTGAAGATCGGCGCCCCGAACGGAGCCACCGCCTCGATGCGCACGCCGCCGTCCCGCGTCAGCCCGACTTGCAACTTACCGCGGACCCGGCGTCCGTCGACGCGGCCGGAGAGCGCAATGTCGGCGGTGAGGCTGCGCACGTCCGCGCATGAAGCGATCGACGCCTGGTAGGCCTGCGCCAGCGTCGGCTCGACGGTGCCGGGACCGGCCGGCATGACGAAGCCGCGGGCGGCGCAGCCGGCGATCGTCAGCGCCGCGGCGACGCTCGCCGCGAGCCGGGCGAACGCGCTACCTCGCACGCGCCTTCTCGATCTTCTGTTCGATGGCCGCCCGCTCGATCGATCGCCCGTCGCCGTCGAGCGCGCGCCGCCAGGCGGCGACCGCACCGCTGCGATCCGACATCGCGAACAGCAGGTCGCCGACGTGGTCCTGGATCACCGAGTTGCGCGGCAGCTGATCGCCGGCCTTCAGGAGGTAGGTCTTGGCGCGGTCGTAGGCGCCGCTCTTGTAGTAGGCCCAGCCGAGCGAGTCGAGGTAGGAGCCGTTGTACGGATCGAGCGCCACGGCTTCCTGCAGCAGCTTCACCGCTTCGTCGAGCTTGCGGCCGTGCTCGGCCAGCATGTAGCCGAGGTAATTGAGCGTCGGCGCGTGCTTGGGATCGATGAGAAGCGCGTCGCGGAAGGCGCGCTCGGCGTCCTCGTAGCGGGCCTGCTCCTCGAAGACGGCGCCGAGCTGGAAGGGAATCGACGTCTCGGCCGGGAAGCGCGTCCGCGCCGCGGCGAGCACCGATTCGGCGCGGCGGAACTCCTTGGCTTCGAGCAGCAGGCCGGCGAAGGCGATGTGGCTGTCGGGATCGCTGCCGTCGGCCTCGATCGCCTGTTGGTAGAGCGCGAACGCCTTGTCGCGCTCGCCGTGCCGGACGCGCGCTTCGGCCTCGAGGCCGAGCAGGCGCAAGCTGGCCGGATCCTCGCGCCGCGCCTCGGCGACCACCGTCAACGCCTCGGCGACGCGATCGGCCTCGAGCCGCGCCTGCACGCGGAGCGCATCGAGGCCCGGATCGGCGCCGCCGTCGCGACGGGCCCGGTCGATCGCCGCGATCCCGGCGTCGAACTCGCGCAGCTGGAGGTAGGCGACGCCGAGCGACACGCGCAGCGGGACCAGCGTCCGCGCGTCCTCCTTGCCCTCGAGGCGGGTGATCGCCGGCGCCAGCACGTCGATGATGCCGCGATGCTCGCGGCGATCGGCGAGGACCTGCGCCAGCGCGTGGTAGCCGGTGACGCGGTCCGGCTCGAGCGTGATGACGCGGCGCGCGGCACGCTCGGCGCCTTCGTAGTCGTGTCGGGCGCGCTCGACGTCGACGAGCAGGTACGGAATGCGGGAGTCGTCGGCGTGATCGCGCTGGACCTTCTCGAGCAGATCGCGCGCGGTGTCGGCGTGCCTGCCGCGCAGCAGCGCCGAGGCCTGGCGTAGCTTCAGATCGAGGCGATCCGGGAGCGCCGCGGCGGCCTTGGCGAAGGCCGCCGCGGCGTCGTCCCACCGCCGCTGCCGCTGCGCCACGTCGGCCCGATCGATCAGGGCGCGCGTGAACTTCGGCTCGGCGGCGATGACGGTGTCGAGCGCGCGCGCGGCGCCGTCGAGATCGCCGGCGCCGATCTGCGCCTGGGCGACGAGGTAGGAGGCTTCGGCGTGCTCCGGCTCGCGCTCGAGCAGCGAGTCGAGCGCGGCGCGCGCCTTGGCGAAGTCGCGTTTGGCGAGATAGAGGCGTCCCAGCGTCAACGACAAGGTGGCGTCGAGCGGCCGGCTCGGACGCGCCTGCTCGAGGTGCGTGATGGCGTCGTCGATCGACGGTTTCGGTCCGGCCGCCGGCTTCCCCGCCTCGACGCGCCCTTCGAGCTCGGCGGCGAAGATCGTCCCCAGCACCCAGTGCGCCTCGGCGTTCTTCGGATCGATGGCCAGCGCCTGCCCGGCCGCACGCGTGGCGTCCTCGGTGCGGTTGGCGCGGGCATTGAGCGTGGCAATTTCGGCCGGGATCGCCGCGCTCTTGGGGTCGGCCTCCGCGGCCAGGCGATAGGCCTCGAGGGCCTGCGGGATCTGGCCGATCGATTCGAGATGTCGGCCGCGGATGAACTCGAAGTACGCTGTGGCCGACGGGGTTTGCGCCGCCGCCGGAGGCGGGGCCAGGAGCGCCGCCGCCAGGGCAGCCAGTCGCACGATCGCCGCACCACGCCTCATGACCTCGAATTGTTCCACGCGGCCCGCATCGCCACAAGCGGAAGCGCATCGGACCATGAGGCGGGCTGCTGGGCCATGAAGATCCTGCTGGTGCGGCTCCGGCTGATCGGCGACGTGGTGTTCACGACGCCGGCGGTCACCGCGATCCGCGACGCCTTCCCCGAGGCCGAGATCACCTACCTGGTCGAACCGGCGGCCGCGGCCGTGGTGGAAGGCCATCCCGGCGTCGACGTCGTGAAGGTCGTGCCGCATCTGCGCGGCTGGAAGCGCATCGCCGCCGACCTCGCCCTCGCCCGCGCCCTGCGCCGCGCCCGCTACGACCTCGTCGTCGACTTCCACGGCGGTCCCCGCGCTTCGTTCCTGACCTGGGCCACCGGCGCGCCGCGCCGCGTGGGCTATACGGTCAAGGGGCGATCGTGGATGTACACCGAGGTCGTGGCGCGCCCGGCCGACCTGCGGCCGCGCCACTCGGTCGAGAACCAGTGGGACCTGCTCGCGCATCTCGGCCAGCCCCTGCCGCTGGCTCCCGATCGCCGGCGCCACCGCGTCCGGATGGACGAGGCGCCGGCGGCGGCGGCCGCGGTGGAGCGCCGGCTCACCGCAGCGGGAATCGGTCCCGGGCACCGGCTGGTGGTGGTCCACGTGAGCGCCGGCAACCCCTTCCGACGGTGGCCCGCCGGCCACTTTGTCGAGCTGGCTGTGCAGCTTGCGGCGAACGACCCGGATCGGCGTATCATCCTCACGTCCGGCCCGTCCGAAGCCGCCGCCGCACGCGCCATCGTCGAGCGCGCACGGCAGCAGCTCGACGCCGGACAGGGCCCGTCGGGGCACACGGGGGGACCCGGCAGGGGGTCAGGCTCGACGGCCACAGCGGCCGGGTCCGAGGACCGGATCCGGACGGGGGACGAATACTCACTCGCCGAACTGCGGAGCCTCGTGGCCCGCGCGGCGGTTTACGTCGGCGGCGACAGCGGTCCGCTGCACGTCGCGGCCACGTCGGACGTGCCGATAGTTGGTGTGTACGGTCCGACGCTGCCGGTCCGATCGGCGCCCTGGCGCCCTCCGGAAGCGGTGACGGCGGCTGTCGAGCGACTCGACCTGGCCTGCCGGCCGTGCGACCAGCGGCGGTGCGTGACCGATGACTTCCGGTGCCTCACGGGCATCGGGCCTGAGCAGGTGGTGGCGGCAGTGGAACAAGTGCTGGCGGCAGGAATCCGCGCATGACGACGACCACGACCGCCCTTCGCGCCCCCCACCTCACCATGGGCAAGCTCGAGGTCGTCACCATCGGGGCGCTGGTCGGCTTCCTGGCTGCTTCACAGCTCTCGGTCGCGCCGGCCTACATCATGCTGGCCATCACCTTCGCCTGCTGGGTGACGGTGGTGCGGGTCAACCACGAGCGGGTGCAGGTGCCGGTGATGTTCTGGTGGCTGGCCGCCTATGGCGTCGCCACGGTGTTCTCGGCCCTGAACTCGGTCAATCCCACCGACAGCCTGATCGACTGCAAGCAGCTGGTGCTGTTCCTGATCGTCCCAGTGGTCTACCGCTTCGCGCGGGGCTCGCGAGCGCAGACCTTCGCCACCCTCATCATCTCGGTGGGGGCGCTGAGCGCGATCATCGGGATCGCCCAGTTCGGGCTGCTTCACTTCGACAACCTGAGCCAGCGGCCGCACGGCTCGCTGACCCACTACATGACCTACTCGGGCGTGCTGATGCTGGTGGCCTGCGCCGCCGCCGCCCGCTTGGTGTTCCGCCGCGAGGGCACGAACTTCTTCGGCGGCTCGCGCACCTGGACGGTGCTGGTGATGCCGGCACTGATCGTGGCCCTGGCGCTCACCTTCACCCGCAGCGCCTGGGTCGGGCTGGTCGCCGGCGTCGGCGTCCTCATCGTCCTCAAGGATCGGCGGCTGCTCGCCGCCCTGCCGCTGGCGCTGGCGCTGATCCTCCTGGTCGCGCCGACCAGCGTGACCGCCCGGATGTACTCGATGTTCGACGTCAATGATCCGTCGAACAAGGACCGCGTCGCGATGCTGCAATCGGGCGTCGAGATCGTGCGCGATCACCCGATCACCGGCGTTGGGCCGGACATGGTCAAGTCGGTCTACGGCGAGTACCGCCAGCCGTGGGCGGTGAACAAGGACAACCCGCACCTGCACAACGTGCCGATGCACATTGCGGCCGAGCGCGGCCTGCCGGCGCTGCTGGTGTGGATCGGGTTCATCCTCTATCTGTCGCGCGACCTCGTCCGCCGCCTCGCTACGAGCCGGCAACCGTCGCTCGCCGCGGGCGGGCTGGCCGCGGTGGCCGCGATGCTCGCCGCCGGCCTGTTCGAATACAACTTCGGGGACTCCGAGTTCCTGATGCTGTTCCTGGTGCTGATCACCCTGCCCTACGCGTCGGACCGCACCGCCGACGACGCCGACGCGCGATGACGGCGGACGCCGCCGGTCCGTCCCTCGCAGCCCTTCGCTCGCTCGTCGCGCGCCTCGCCGATCGGCCGATCGTGGTCGTCGGTGACGTCATGCTCGATCAGTTCACGATCGGGCGCGTCCAGCGCATCTCGCCGGAGGCGCCGGTGCCGGTCGTCGAGCACATCGGCGACGACGTCCGCCTCGGCGGCGCCGCCAACGTCGCGCACAACATCCGCGCCCTCGGCGCCACGCCGCGGCTGGTCGGCCTGGTCGGCGCCGACGACGCCGCCAGCGCGTTGCGCACCGCGCTCGACGCGGCCGGCATCGCCGCCGACGGCCTGGTCGAGGATCGATCGCGGCCGACGACGCGCAAGGTCCGGATCGTGACCACGCGCCACCAGCAGGTCGCGCGCGTCGACTACGAGTCGGACGCCGAGGCCGCGGGCGAGGTCGAACAGGCGCTCTTCGCGGCGGTCGATCGCGCGCTGGCCGATGCCGCGGTCGTCGTCGTGTCGGACTATCTGAAGGGCGCGGTGACGCCGGGCCTGATGCGCCGCCTGGCCGAGCGCCGCGCCGCCACCGGCGTCGCGGTACTGGTGGACCCGAAGATCCCGCACCTGGCGACGTATGCCGGCGCCTCGCTGATCACGCCGAACCACCACGAAGCGGAAGTGGCCACGCACATGCGGATCCGCAGCGACGCGGACGCCCGCGACGCCGCCCGCGCCTTCCGCGCGCTGGCCCGATCGACCTCGGTCATGATCACCCGCGGCGAGCACGGCCTGTGGCTGGCCGAAGGCGCGCCGGCCGTGGCCGGCCAGCCGCTCCACGAGACGCCGCTGGTCGTCGAGACCAACCTCGCGGCGAAAGCGCGCGAGGTCTCCGACGTCACCGGCGCCGGCGACACGGTGATCGCCACGCTGGCCGTCGCCCTCGGCTCCGGCGCCACGCTGACCCAGGCCGCCGAGCTCGCCAACCACGCCGCGGGCGTCGCCGTTGGCAAGTTCGGCCCGGCAGCCGTGACGTCCGCCGAACTGCTCGATGCGCTCGGTTAGCGCCGCCGGCTACTCGGCCCGGAGCGCGCTGATCGGATCCACGCGGGTGGCGCGGAGCGCCGGCAGATAGCAGGCGAGCACGGTCGCCGCGAAGAGCGCGAGCGACACGAGGGCGTAGGTCAGCGGATCGATCGGGCTGACCTCGAACAGCAGCGACGCCATGAGCCGGGCGGCCCCTAACGCCGTGGCCAGGCCGATGGCCACGCCGATGCCGGCCAGCACCATGCCGTGCCGCACGAACAGGCCGGTGATCGCCCGCGACGGCGCCCCGAGCGCGATGCGGATGCCCATCTCCCGCCGCCGCTGCGACACCGCGTAGGACATGACGCCGTAGATGCCGGCGACGCCGAGCAGCAGCGCCATTCCGCCAGCGATCGCGAGCATCACCAACGTGAACGACGTGCGCGCCAGCGAGGCGTCGTAGATCTCCTGCAGCGTGCGCACGCTGGCGAGCGGCAGGTTGGGATTGACCGCCCACACCGCCCGCTCCAGCTCGCGGACGAACCCGTCGGTGCCGGTGCGCTCGCTGCGAACCAGGTAGGCCGCGTTGCGCAGCGTGAACACGGGATCCTCGCCGCCGGGGCTGAAGGCTGCCATCGCGATCGGCCAGTAGGCCACGGTCGGTGCCTTCTTCATGACGCCATCATCGCGGGTATCGCTGACGACCCCCACCACCTCGCGCCAGACGCCCTTCGCGTACGGACGGATGCGCTTGCCGAGCGCCTGCGACGGTCCGCCCCACCACTCGCGCGCAAGGTTCGCGGACACCATCGCGACCGGCCGGTGGGCGTGCGCATCTTCCCAGGTGAAGTCCCGGCCGGCGACGATCGATCCGCCCAGCGTCTTCATGTAGCCGGGCGACACGAACTTGAACAGGCGGATCGCCGGCACTTCGGACTCGCTGTAGGCCCGATCTTCGGCATACAACGGGTCGTGCCAGGCCTGCCCGGTCATCGTCACCGTCGACGCCAGGGCCACCTCGGTCACTCCAGGAACGGCCGCCAGCCTGTCCAGGATCGCCTGGTGCATCCGGGTGACGGTTGCATCGTCCT
Source organism: Vicinamibacteraceae bacterium (assembly GCA_031407765.1). GTDB lineage: Bacteria > Acidobacteriota > Vicinamibacteria > Vicinamibacterales > Vicinamibacteraceae > JBDSLU01. The sequence goes on along the minus strand of JANOIR010000494.1, from coordinate 4,618 downwards.
TCACCTGCGACTCCGGGATCGATAGCCACACGGTCTGCACGTCGCCAGGCCGCACGAACCCGGGGTGGACGTTGGTGATGGCCCGGAACGTCCGAATCATCAGCCCGGAGCTGACCAGGAGCACGAGCGCCAGCGCGACCTGCGCGACGACGAGCACGTTGCGGGCGCGCTCACGCTCCTTGCTCGCGCTCGCGGTGCGTCCCCCCGCCCGCAGCGTCGGGGCCAGCCGCGCCCCCGCCTGCTTGAGCGCCGGCACCAGCCCGAACAACAGCCCTGACAGCAGCGACAACGCGACGGCGAAGAGGAGCACCGGCAGATCGACCCGGATGTCCCCCAGACGCGGCAGGTTGCCGGGCTCGAGGAAGACCAGCAGCCGCACCGCCGCAAACGCCAACCCGACCCCGACCACGCCGCCGAGGATGGCGAGCGTCATGCTCTCCATCAGCAGCTCACGGACGATCCGCCCCGTGCCGGCGCCGAGCGCGGCCTTGACCGCCAGCTCCTGCTGGCGCGACTCGGCACGGACCAGCAGCAGGTTGGCGACGTTGGCACAGGCGATCAGGAGCACCATGCCGATCGTGCCCGTCAGCACCCACAACGCGTTCCGCACGTCGCCGACGAGGTCGTCCTTGATCGAGCGCACCTCTGGCGCGAAGCGCGCCTTCTCGAACATCGCCAGGGTCACGCCGGGGAACGGCGGGAACTTCCGGAGCGCGATCGGAATCAGGCGCGCGACGTCGGCGCTGGCCCGCTCGATCGTCTGGCCTGGCTTCAGCCGCGCGATCGCCAGGTAGCTGAACTGCCCGATCATCACCTTGCTGCGATCGAGGCGGAAGGGCACGATCAGCGACACGTCGCGATCGAGGAAGCGGAAGCTGTCGGGCAGCACGCCGATGATCTCGCGCGGCCGGCCGTCGAGCGTCACCGTCCGGCCGACCGCCGAACGATCGGCGCCGAACGTCGCGCGCCAGTAGCCTGCCGTCAGGACGACGGTCTCGGCGCCGCCGGGCGCATCGTCGGCCCGGGAGAAGACTCGGCCGAGCATCGGCTGGACACCCAGGATTGGCAGGAGACCATCGGTCGTGAACAGCGCCGGCACTTCCTCCGGCTGGGCGAGACCGGTCACGCTGACGGTTCCCGTGCGCCACATGGCGACGTCCTGGAAGGCCCGCCCGTCCTCGCGATAGGTGAAGTAGAGAAACGGAGCGGCGCCCGTCCGCGGCATGTCGAAGCCGGGGGCGGCGAGATCGAGGACCACCAGCTCGTCGGAGCGCGGATACGGCAGCGGCTTCAGCAGGACGCCGGAGATGACGCTGAAAATGGCGGTGTTGGCGCCGATGCCGAGGGCGAGGGTCAGCACCGCCATGCCGGTGAACAGCGGCATGGCCGCCAGGTGACGCACGACGTGTCTCCAGCGCATGGCGGTATTACGCGGGGCGGCGCCTCGCGGGGTGCACGACGCGGCACGGCGGCCCGGCTCCTCGCCTGCAGTTGGACGGGACCGGCGAGGGTGGCGTTGCTGGGATATCCTCAGCTTCCCCCAACGTTGGTTCGTGCTCGGGCTCCGCCCGAGGCGATCAGGAGTGTGCGTGTGAAGAGGACAGTGACGGGACACCTTCGGTTGGTCGTGGTGAGCGCCCTGGCGTGGAGCGCCACGCTCGGCGTCGGCGACGCGCAGACGACGACGCGCGTCAGCACAGACGCGACCGGCACGCAGCTCGCCGGCGCGAGCCGGCAGCCAAGTGCCAGCGCGGACGGGCGGTTCGTGGCCTTTTCGTCGACGGCGACGACGCTGGTCGCCGGGGACGGCAATGGATCGGCCGACATCTTCGTGAAGGACCGACAGACCGGCGCGGTCACGCGGGTCAGCGTCCGCACGGGCGGGACGGAAGCCACGGGCGACAGCGTCGCGCCCGACATCTCGGCGGACGGCCGCTATGTGACGTTCGTCTCCGCGGCGGCCCTGACGGTCGACGACACCAACCTGAACGCGTGTTCGGGCGCGGCCGTCTCCGGACCGAGTTGCCCTGACGTCTTCGTGCACGACCGGACGACCGGCGGCACGATTCGGGCGAGCGTGGCGACCGCCGGCACCCAGGCGGACGCGGCCAGCGCGGCGCCACGGATCAGCGGCAGCGGCCGGTACGTGGCGTTCGAGTCGGTGGCGACGAACCTCGTCGCCGGCGACACCAACGTCCGCCGCGACATCTTCCTCCGCGACCTCGTCCTGACGTCCACGACACGCATCAGCGTTTCGACGGGCGGGCTGCAGAGCGACCGGGACGCGAGCGCGCCGAGCATCAGCGACGACGGCAGGTGGATCGCCTTCCTGTCCGAGGCGAACACCCTCGACGGCTCTCCCGATTCGCTTGCCTGCGACCGCAACGCGCTCGCGTGTACGCGCGTCTTCGTCCGCTGGATGGACGGCGGGACGACGGGCCGGGCCATGCTGGGTGTCGATCGCCCCGGCAGCACGGGCACCGAGACGGAACGGTATCGGGTCGTGGATGCGGTGATGGCGCGCGATGGCCAGTCTCTGACCGCGCACATCTACGGACACGTGGTGGCCGGCTCGTCCTCGGGCAGCCTGGATGCTTTCGTCAGCTACCCCCTCAGCGCCACCGCACCGGTGCTCGCTGACATCTACAACGGTCAAACTTCCATACAGCCTCCGCAGCTGAGCAACGTCGCCATCGACGCGACCGGCCGCTTCCTCGGCTACTGCGCCGCCGGGCAGACCTTCATGGTCCGGGTCTTCGATCGGCAGACGTGGGCCCTGGAGGTCGCGCCGTCCAGTCTGAGCACCGACTGCGCGAGCCTGTCGCTGCGCGCCGACGGGCTCACGGCGTTCCTCGCCTCGTCCAGCAGCACGGCCGTCGCCGGCGACACCAACGGGGCGGTCGACGTCTTCGCCGTGCACTTCGACGGCGACGACGACGGCATCGGCGCGAGCTGGGAGTCGGTGTGGCGGCTGAGCGACGCGAACGCTGCCGATGCCGCGCTCGACCCCGACAACGACGGCGTGACCAATCAGCAGGAGTTCGCCGCCGGCACCAACCCGCGCGGGCTGTTCAAGTACTACCTGGCCGAAGGGGCCCAGAACGGGTTCTTCAACACCGAGATCGCCGTCTTCAAGCCCGCGACGACCGTGATCGACGGCGTGAGCATCGTCGCGCAGTTCCTCGGCCAGAACGGACGGAGAACGACCAGCCCGATCCTGAATCTCAACACCGGCCCGAATAACGGCGATCTGTTCCTCTTCTCGGAAGCGTCACTGGGCCTCGAGACCTTCCCGCTGCCCGATCAGGCGTTCTCGACGCTGGTGGAATCGGAGCAACAGCTCGCCGTCGAGCGGACGCTCACCTGGGGCGGCGGGATGGGCACGGGCTACGGCAGCCACGCGGAACGCGCCATCAGCGGTCCGGCGGCGACGTGGTATTTCGCCGAGGGCGCGACGCACGGCGCCTTCGACCTGTTCTACCTCCTGCAGAACCCGGGACCGACGACGGCGACGGCCACCATCACGTATCTGCTGCCGGCGCCGCGGACGCCGATCGTCCGCGCCTACACCCTGCTGCCGAACAGCCGGCGCACGATCTACGTCGATCAGGAGCCGGGCCTCGACACCACCGACGTCTCGGCGCGCATCGACGCCGACTGGCCGATCTTCGCCGAGCGGGCGATGTACATGACGTCGGGCGGGCAGCCGTTCAGCAGCGGGACCGCCAGCGCCGGCATCACCGCTCCGGCGCTGCAGTGGTTCATCGCCGAGGGCGCGACTGGCGCGTTCTTCGATCTGTTCATCCTGATCGGCAATCCGTCGACCAGTGCGGCGACGGTCACCATCACCTACCTGCTGCCGGATGGGACGACCGTCGAGAAGCTGCATGCCGTCCCCGCCGAGAGCCGGCGGACCATCGCGGTGAAGGGCGAGGACGCGCGGCTCGCCGCCACCGCCGTCTCGGCCACCATCACCTCGACCAACGCCACCCCCATCGTCGTCGAGCGGGCAATGTGGTGGCCGAGCCCGTTCTGGTACGAAGGCACGGTGACGGCGGCGACCACGGCCTCCTCGGCGCGCTGGGCGCTGGCCGGCGGGTTCATCGATCCGCGGCCGGATACCGAGACCTACCTGCTCATCGCCAACCCGGGCACCGTCGCGGCCAACGTCACGATCGATGTCGGCGTGGGCGGGGACTCTCCCGACCCCCTGTTTCCCAACCGGCAAGCCTGCCGGGTCACGGTGACCGTCCCGGCGCGGGGCCGCTACACCACTGGCCTCAAGGGCCTGTGTCCGGCGCTCGGCAACGATGTGTCATTCCCCATGCGGGTGGCAGGGATCATCGAGAGCGACGGTCCGCCCATCGTGGTCGAGCGTTCGACCTACTGGTCCACGGCGGACCATTTCTGGGCCGCCGGCGCCTCCACGCTGCTGACGCCGCTGCCCTAGTCGTTCCTCCCAGCGCCGTCCGCGCCCGGTTGCGGACCGGACGGCGCCTGTAGGATGCTCGGCCGCATGATGCGTTTCCGATCCGCGTGCATCCTCTCCGCGGCGCTCGTCGCGGTGCCGTCCGTCTCCACCCTGGCCGCCGACGACCCCTCGGCACGCTGGTGGGCA
>JANOIR010000489.1:0-29521 GCA_031407765.1 Vicinamibacteraceae bacterium | reverse complement strand
GGCGTGCGGCAAGACCAACCTCGCCATGCTCGTGCCGCCCGACAGCATGCCGGGATGGAAGGCGTGGACGGTCGGCGACGACATCGCGTGGCTGCGCCGCCTTCTCGCCCGACGCCGGCGTCCACGGCCGGCCCTGCCAGTCGATCGCTTCGGCCGGCGGTGGATCGTCGTGCCCTTCCCACCACGGCGTCCCGTCCGGCCGCAGCGCGACGTTCGTGTAGATCGTGTCGCGCTGGATCATCTCGAACGCGTTCGGGTTGGTCTTGCGGCTGGTGCCGGGGGCGACGCCGAAGAAGCCGTTCTCCGGGTTGACGGCGTAGAGCCGCCCGTCGGCGCCGGGGCGCAGCCACGCGATGTCGTCGCCGACCGTCCACGCCTTCCATCCCGGCATGCTGTCGGGCGGCACGAGCATGGCGAGGTTGGTCTTGCCGCACGCCGAGGGAAATGCGCCGGTGACGTAGCGCACACGGCCGTCCGGGCTCTCGAGGCCGAGGACCAGCATGTGCTCGGCCAGCCAGCCCTCCGAGCGCGCCATCCAGCTGGCGAGCCGCAGCGCCAGGCACTTCTTTCCCAGCAGGGCATTTCCGCCATAGCCCGAGCCGACCGACCAGATGGTGTTGGTCTCCGGGAAGTGCATGACGAAGCGGCGATCCGGGCTCAGGTCGCCGAGCGAGTGCAGGCAGCGCGTGAAGGTCGGATCGGTCGCCAGGTGCTCCAGGGCGACGGTCCCCATGCGGGTCATGATCCGCATGTTCAGCACGACGTACTTGCTGTCGGTGATCTGGACGCCGGCCTTGGCGAAGCGTGAGCCCGGGCTGCCCATGAGGAACGGGACGACGTACAGTGTGCGGCCGCGCATCGCACCAGCGAAGAGCGGCGCCAGCTTCGCTTGCGCGTCGGCCGGCGACATCCAGTTGTTATTGGGTCCGACCTGGTCGGCACGGTCCGTGCAAACGAACGTCAGGTGTTCGGTGCGCGCGACGTCGTGCGGCGCGCTCCGATGGAGGTAACACCCGGGTAGCCGCGCCTGATTGAGCTCGATGAGCTCGCCGGTCGCGAGGCACGCCTCGACGAGGCGGGCACGCTCGGCGTCGGATCCGTCGCAGTAGACGATGGAATCGGGGGTGGTGAGCCGGGCAACTTCATCCACCCACGCGGTCACCACCGAGGGCACTGCCATGCGATTCGTCCTCCTCGTCGCCGACGCCGTGCGAGAAATCTCCCGGGCGTCACTGTTGCTACCGTGATTTGCGCCGATTGACCAGGAAAGACGTCGTATGACCCTGATCGTTCTACTTGCCGCCTTCGCCGTATCCGCCGCATTGGGCCTCGCGCTCGCCTGGGGCAGTCTGGCGCTTCTCTTCTGGTCGATCGACACCCGCCCCGACGCCGAGGCTCAGCGAACCGTGAACGGTTCCATCAGCTCGGTGCGCGTGCCGTCGCCGTCGTAGAGGTTCAACTGCCAGCGGCCGTTGCGGCCCACGTTCGGTGGGCCCAATTTGGCACGTTCGGCCGCCGGGGTCCTCGCGCCGGCCGCTTCCCACGCCGCCTGGATGTCCGGCACCAGGAGCGCCACATGGTGACGCGTCCCGCGCTGCCGTCGGTCCGATGGTGACGCCTCCAGCATGTATTCGAGATAGTCGGTGCCGTCGGGCACCCGCATGTTGACCCAGTCGGTCGTCCCCTCCGACCGGCCGCCCCGCCAGATTTCGCCAAACCCCAGGATGTCCTTGTAGAACCGGTTGGCGGCCGCCTCGTCGCGGATGATCAGCCCGGCGTGCAGGATGCGCGTCGAGAGCGGCGCCTTGCCGCGAAAGACGACCGGCCGCTGGCTCAGGTCCTTCGGTGGCCACTCGCGCTCGACGAACGCCAGCGGATGCCCGTCCGGGTCGGTGACCCCGAGCGCGCGCCCCTCCATGGCGGGGATGCGCGTCACGGCGACCCCCTTCGCCGTGAGGTGCGCGGAGAGCGCTTCGAGATCGGGCGTGGAGAAGGCCAGCAGCAGCAGCCGTTCGTCTTCCCCGGCCGGCAGGTCGGGCTCGACGTAGATCCTCTGGCGCTTGCCGACCTCGAAGATCAAGCGCAGGGGAATGAACTGTCGCGGCTGCCGTCCGTCGCCGCACTCACCGGGGGCGCAACCGGCGACCGCCCCGCCGGCGCTCCCGACCAGGCCGAGCAGCTCGCCGTAGAACCGGCGGGCGGCCGCGGCGTCGCTGGCGCGGAAGACGATGTGATCGATCCCGGTGATGCGTGGTCGGTTCGCCGGCACTTGTGCCGTCGTGCCGACGGTCGAAGCGGCCAGCATGGCGGTCGCGGCGACTGCGAGCCGCCTCCAGAGAGCCCTCATCGGGCGAGTATATCCGGGCCCGCCGCGGTCATGGAGCGGGCGGACCGACACAGCGCAGGGTCCGGCCGAGCGTCGCCGCCGCCGCGTCGGCTCGTAGCGCATCGTGCACCGACTGTTGCGCGCGCAGGAGCGCCGCCACCGCCTGACAGCGCGCCTGCCGGTCGCGCTCGGTCGTGGCCAGGGTGACGAGCGGCGCCAGCGCGGCTCGGGCCGCGACGACCAGCGCCGGATCGACCGCCGCCCCCGGCTCGGCGTGCTCGCCGCTTCCGAGCCGCTCGAACAGCAGGGCGAACGCCTCGGCGCCGCGCCGGCGGACGCTCAGATCGCGATCGCCGAGGATCGCGGTCACCTTGGCGACGCCGTCCGCCCGCGACACGAACGCCGACGCCACGCCCTGCGCCAGCTTCAGGTCGAACGGCTCGCGCCCCTCACACTTGCCCGCGAGTACGCGGACGAACGCGGCCTCGACGTTGGCATCGGCGACATTTCGGCTGGCCAGGATGCCCGCGACGAGCGCCAGGCCGCGACATTTGTCGGTGTGCCGGAGCCGCTTCTGGAGCAGCGGCACGACCTCGTCGCCGGCGGCGAGCAGCACCGAGGACGTCCGCGACGCGAGCGGGGGCGACTGGCTGTCGAGCCGCGCGATGATCTCCTCCAGCCCTTCGCGTCGCGGCTTGTCGGTCCATCCGGCGGACTCCACGAAGCCGGCGCGGGAATCGCAGTCGACCCGCACCTTGTCGAGCAGCGTCGTCGCGCGCGCCCGCACCGCCTCGTACGGCAGCCGCCGCGCCTGATCGATCGCCTCGTACGACAGGCAGCGGATCTGCTGCGGCGCCTTCGACATCACGACGTCCCGCAGCAGCGACAGCGCCGCCTCGGTCGCGGCGAGGATCTCCGGCGTCGCGGCGATCGCGCGCGGGTGGGCAGGCGCGAGGCGCTCGGTCAGGCCGTCGAAGGCGAGCGCGGCACGGCGCCGCCCCGGCAGATCGTCGCCGCGCAGCAGCTCCATCATCAGCGCGATCCCGCGCGCCTGGTCGATCACGGTGAAGGCGGCATGCTGCTGCAGGTCGACGTCCCGGACCGACGAGGCGCGGCAGGTGCCGCGGGCGATCTGCATGAGCGTGGTGTCGACCAGCGCCGGCTCGAGGTGCAGGCGGGCGAGCACGCCGGACGTCACCCACTGGACCTGGCAGCCAGGGCGTGTCTTCAACGTCTCGACCAGCGCCGGCCCGATCGACGGCCCCATCCGCTCCAGCTCGGCCGCCGCGTCCATGGCTCCCTGCTGCTCGGCCGACTCGATGAGGACCAGCAGATCGCGCAGGCGACCCGAGTCTGCCGCGGACGGCCTCGGCGCCGCGGAGGCCGCCGCCCCAGAGAGGATGACCGCGAACAGGCCGGTGAGACGTTGGCGCATGCGGCGAGCCTATCCCGTCGCGCTCGATCGCGCTATCGCGTTCAGGACACGCGTCGCTCGAACGGAAGCACAGTGCCCGAGGCGGACGCATCCGCGGTCCCGCCGTCGCCGCGCGGCTCGCCGCCCGCGACGAGCGCCGAGACGTCCATCCGCGCCACGACGCTGGCCAGGCCCTGCAGCGCCGAGACGTCGAAGTCGGTGCCGGCATGATGGAACAGCTCGGCGACGGCGTCCGAACCCGGGCGCGCGCCGCGGTAGGCGCGGGCCGTCGTCATCGCGTCGAAGGCGTCGGCGACGTGGACGACGCGGGCGTGGATCGGGATGTCGTCGCCGCGCAGACCGTGCGGATAGCCGGCCCCGTCGGGCCGCTCGTGGTGCAGCTCGACGATCGGGACGTGCGCCGCGAGGAAGCCGATCGGACGGAGGATCTGCGCGCCGAGCAGGGTGTGACGCTGGATCGCCGCGAACTCCTGGACGGTGAGCTCGGTCGGCTTCGTGAGAATGGCGTCGCTGATCCCGATCTTGCCGATGTCGTGCAGCAGCGCGCCAAGGCGGAGCACGTCGAGATCGTCCTGGCCCATCCCCATCGCGTGGCCGATCGCCACCGAGAGCAGGCTGACGCGCTCTGAATGACCCGCGGTGTAAGGATCGCGGGCGTCGAGCGCCGCCACCAGCGCCCGAATCGCCCCGAGGTAGGCCGCGCTGGTCTCGGCCCGCGCCTCGTGCACCGTCTGCAGGAGCGCGGTGAACGAGTCGCCGAGCGCGTCCAGCTCCTTGATCGACTGGCCGGGCATGCGCGCCGCCCCCGGCTCCGGCTCCTGCGACTGCGCTTCGACCATGGCGTGGATGTCGCGCGACACCCGATCGATCGGCGCGGCGACCCGACGCCCCAGCGAGATGCTCGCCAGGAGGCACAGGACCAGCCCGCCGGCGACGATGACGACGAGGCGCGGCACGGCCCCGGCCGTGAGGCGATCGCGCGCCGCGGTGATCGACGAGACGGCGTAGATCGAGGCCGGCCCGACGCGCTGGACGAGCAGATACGCGTGCCTCTCGCCGACGGCCTCGAAGGCGCCGCCGCGGGGGGCGAGGTCGTGACCGCGCAGGCGGCCGGCCAGCGTGGACGGCGCCGGTCCGGCGGACGTACTGGCAATCAGCCGGTCGTCGACGAGAATCGCGATCGCGGAGCGGGCCTCGCCGGCGAGCTCCGCCGCGTAGCGCGCGTCGAGCAGACGCGCTTCGACGAGATAGGCGAGGCGCAGACCGTCAGCGGCGGCAATCGGCGCAACGGTGGCGCGATACGGCTGACCGGCGGCGCTGATCACCTGATCCGACTCGATTACCTCGGCGTCCACGACGCGCAGCAGGCTGGTCCCCGCCGGCCAGCCGGCGGCGCTCGGTCCGGCGCTGACGACGACGCGGCCGTCGAGGCCGACGACGGCGAGGCCATCCGATCGGAGCAGCGTAGCGATCCGCTCGATCTCCCCGCGCAGGGTGTCCAGCTCGTGGCGGGCCACGGCGTCGACGCCGAAGTGGCGTTGTTCCTGGTACGACTCGAGGACCGTCTTGAGGGTCGGGCTGCTGGAGATCAGGCTCGCCCGCAGCAGCGCCTCGCGCTGGCGCTCGCGCTGCGACACCGCCAGCTGCCACTGCGCCGCCTCGAGATCCGCCGCGACGCCGCGCTCGACGATGGCGCGTGTCTCGAGGACCAGGACGGCGGAAATCGCGGCGAGCACGCCGACCACCGTGACGAAGGCGATCGTCACCACGCGCACGACGAAGCGCGGGGCCGGCGCCGGCGGGCCACCCGGGGCGCGCCGTGCCCGGCGGATCCGGGTTGCGAGGGACATGCGATCGGGCAATCGGCCGCGGTCGGGCCGCCTGCAGCACCAGGACTGCCCGCGGGTGCACGCCGCTGCCGGATGTCCGCGACCGCGCCTCGCGGGGCTGGCCGCGATGCGCGCCGCCGGGATGCCCCACGCCCGGCAGATGGTCGTGAATCAGCCGAGACGGGCCACTAACGGACGGTCGTGACGGGCGCCGCGGGCGGCTGCCCGCTCGGCTCGGCGAGGCCGCGCGCCGCCAGCATGTCGCGGACGACGCCGGGATAGATGTCGTGCTCGCGAGCATCGCGCTCGAGGTATTCGAGGTCGACTTTCAGGCCATCGGCGCGACCGCGGACATCCTCCCAGAGCCGGCCGCACGACGGCATCGACGAGCTGTCGTTGGGCTGCGGCGCCCAGGTCTCGTTCCACTGGAAGCCGGCCGTGCCCGACCACAGCGCGAAGCGGGCGGCGCCCGGCCCCGCGCGCGCCGCCTTGAGGATGTCGTCGACGGCGGTCGAGCGCGGCGCCGCGCCTTCGACCTTGATCGAGGCGAAGCGCTCGAAGCAGGCGGCGAGGTACGACTGCAGTTCGTTGTCGACGGTGGCGGCGAGGCTGGACAGCCGCTTCAGCTCGGGTTCGTAGCGCTCGGCGAAGACGTCGCGCATCCGCTCGTCATTGGTGCGGCCGTCGGCCAGGCCGGGCGTGACGCGACTGGCATCGGGCCGCGCCTTCCTCGTCGCCGCCTCGGCGAGCACCGCGTTCCATTCGTCCGGCGTCGGCTCACGCGTGGCCACGCAGGTCAGGCAGCCGCGCGGGTCGGGTGCGGCGTCCGCGGCGGGCTCGCCCACGGCCGGCAGGGTCGGCCGGAACACGCCGTCGGTCCGGTCCGCGGTGGCGGTGCGCGCCGCCACGTCGCTGGTCGCCGCGACCTGCCCCGTCCGCACCCAGCCGGTGGTCATCGCGTTTTCGGATGTGCGCACCAGCACCTGATGCCAGTCGCCCTCGGTCTTCACGACCGAGACGATGGCGCCCTTCTCGAGATCGGTGACGACGCGGCAGGTGACCGCCGCACAGCTGTGGGCCGGCGCCGTGGCGGCGGTGACGACGACGCGCCGGCCGGGCTCGGCGGGCGGCGCCACCGTCACGGTGTCGCGGCGCGGCGCCGGCGGTACCGGTTGCGCGCCTGCGACGGCGGGGGCCGTCGTCGCGACGACGAAGCCCAGCAGCAGCACGAATCGTGGAATCGCCATATGGGACATTTTAGGCCACCCCGCCCTCGCCGGGCTCAGGCTTCCCGGCGCAGCGGGACGACTTCGGCGGGGACGCGTTCTTCTCGAGTCGGCAGGCCGTGCAGGAACTCCGGGAGGGCGGCGGAGAGGCCGCGCACAGCGTCGAGATCGAACTGGGTACCGGCGAAGCGCCACAGCACGGCGAGGGCGTCCGATGCCGGCCGGCCGGCGCGGTAGGCCCGCGCCGTGGTCATCGCGTCGAAGGCGTCGGCGACGTGGACGATACGAGCGAGCAGCGGAACCTGCTCGCCCTTCAGGCCGTGCGGATAGCCGAGGCCGTCCGGCTGCTCGTGGTGCAGCTCGACGATCGGCAGGTGCGGCTCGAGGAACGCGACCGTGCGGAGGATCTGCGCCCCCAGCACCGGATGGCTCTTGATGATCTCGTATTCGTCGTCGGTGAGCGCGCCGGCCTTGCCGAGGATGTTGTCGCTGATGCCGATCTTCCCGATGTCGTGCAGCAGCGCGCCCAGCCGCAGCACCTCGATGGCTTCGTCCGAGATCTGCATCTGCCGGCCGATCGCCACCGAGATGGCGCTGACGCGCTCGGAGTGGCCCGCGGTGTAGGCGTCGCGGGCATCGAGAGCGGCGGCAAGCGCCCGGATCGCGCCGACCACCGCGGCGTCGGTCTCGGCCCGCGCCGAGGACAGCGAATGCGACAGCCGGTTGAACGAGGCGATGAGCGTGGCGACCTCGCGGCTGGCGGCCCGCGTCGACGGCAGGCGCGTGGCGACGTGGACGTCGGCCATCTCCGCCATCTCGCGCGACAGCCGATCGATCGGCGCGCTCACCGATCGCGCCAGGCGGAAGCTCGCCAGCAGGCACAAGCCGAGGCTGGCGATGACGATCCCAACCAGCTTGGGCAGCGCCGCCTCGGTGAGACCGCGCACCTTCTCGGTCACCGAATCGATGGCGTAGAACGAGGCCGGCCCGACCTGGCGGATCTGGCGATACGCGAACACCTCGCCCTTGACCTCGAGCAGGCCGGAGCGGAGCAGCCCCTTGCCGATGGCGGCGCGGAAGGCGGCATCGCGCGGCGTCAGCGCGCTGTCGAAGACGCGGCCGTCGATGACGATGGCGACGCCCGAATGGGCGAGGTGCGCCAGCCGTTCGAGGTGGCGCTGATCGAGCGCGGTGCCGACGACGAGGTGGCCGATGCGGCCGCCGCGGACACGGATCGGCGCCGCGGTCACCGCGAACGGGCGCTCGTGCGCGGTGACGAACGCCTCGAAGGTGCCAGGCGCCTCGGTGTCGAGCATCAGCCGCTCGTTGGTCCAGGCCGGGGCGTAGCGGCCCGACGCGCAGAGCACGCGACCGGCCTCGTCGGCGACCCCGACGACGTCGGCGTCGAGCAAGGCTTCGATGCTGCGCAGCTCCCATTCGAGCGCGGTCAGGCGGTCGTCGTCGCCGACCAGCTTACGGCCGGCGCGGAACTGCTCGAAGGCGTTGGCGAGCGCGTCGCTCTGCGTCAGGACGGTCGCTTGCACCGTCGCGTTGCGCTGCCGTTCGGCCTGCGACATCGCGACCAGGCGGTGACCGGCCTCGAGCTCTTCGCGTACGCGGGCCTCGACGGCCTGCCGCGCCTGGTAGCCGAGCAGGGCGATGACCGAGACCAGCACGAGGACGACGGTGGTGAACGAGGCGACCAGGACGCGGACGACGAAGCGGGGCGGACGCCGTGAACCTTCACGGTTCTCCGGGACGGGCGACGAGGAGACGGCCACCGGCGCGCCGGTCCGAATCAGATGGGGCATGGGTTGCGGCGGGCGCACTCCGACCTCCGCACGACTTCAATCGGTCCGACGGGGGCACGCCTTGAAGCGCACACGTTCGCGTGGGACCACTTCGTGACGGAACCAGCCACGACTGCACGGATTCGCGTGCGGCGGCGTTCTGTTAGGCTGTCGCGTGATGGCGGTCGACGACCCTCCGCTCCACAACGTCTCGGCCACCGCCGACGTCCTGGTCGCGGCGATCCCGGTGCTGCGCGTGGAGGACACCAACCGCAGCGTCCGGTTCTACTGCGGCCGTCTCGGCTTCCACCAGGACTGGTGGCACCAGGCCGGCGCGGACGAACCGGCCACGGTCTCGGTGAGCCGCGGCGGCGCCAGCCTGATCCTCACCGAGCGCACCGACCTTGGACGCGAGGGCCAGGTGTGCTTGTGGACCATCGAGATTGCGACGCTGTTCCTCGAGTGGGGTGGCCTCGAGGACGTCGCGCTCGAGCACGGCCCGACGGCGATGCCGTGGGGCCACACCGAGATGGCCTTTCGCGACCCGGATGGCAACCGCATCCGCGTCGCCCAACCCACGGGGTGCCAGACATGAGCTTTCGACCGCGTTCCCTCCTGCGCCCGGCGCTCGCTGCCGCGGCGCTCGCCATCGTGTTGCCGGCGTGCGATCTCGTCCCGACGACATTCGCCCAGGCCACAGCCCAGGCTCCGGCTGCGAAGCCGGCCGAGCCCGGCTGGGTCCAGCTGTTCAACGGCAAGGACCTCACCGGCTGGGTGAAGGTCGGCCAGGAGCAGTGGACCGTCGAGGACGGCGCCATCGTCGGCGTCGGCGTGACCAAGGAATACGGCTACCTGCGCACCGAGCAGAAGTACGTCGACTTCGATCTCACCCTGCGCTTCAAGGTCGAAGCCGACGGCAACAGCGGCGTGTTCTTCCATTCCGACTTCCCGCCCGGCTCGGTCGACATCTCGCAGGGTCTCCAGTTCGAGATCGATCGCGTGCTCAACCACCACACCGGCGGCCTCTACGGCGACGGCCGGAACTGGGTCGTCTGGCCAGCGCCTGAGCTCGAAACCGTGATCCGGCCGACGGATTGGAACGAGATGCGGATGCGGGTCGTCGGCCGCCGATACATGTCGTGGCTGAACGGCACGCTGATGGTCGACTTCACCGATCCGACGCCGAAATCGTTCGACGGCTACATCTCTTTGCAGCTGCACTCCGGCGGCCTCGGCCGGATGCGCTTCAAGGACCTCTACATCCGCGACCTCACCAAGCGCTAGCCGCCCCCCCAAACGACTCCGGAGTGGCCTGTCCCTCCGGAGTGGCCTGTCACTTCGGAGTCGTTTTCTCGCCCTTCACTCCGGAGTCGTATCCAGCCTTGACATCACTGGTGTACTAGCGTAACTAGTACACGTCGCTGTACTATCGAGACTAGTACACCAGCCGATGCTGCCCTTCAGCCTGACCCTGCGTCCGAACGAGCCCGTCGTCGACCAGGTGGTCTACGCGGTGACGCGAGCCGTGGTGTCTGGACAGCTGCGCGCCGGCGACCGTTTTCCGTCGGTCCGCGCCCTCAGCCAGGAGCTGAAGGTCAATCCGAACACGGCGCAGCGCATCGTGGCGCTGCTCGTCGAGACCGGGCTCCTGGCCGTCGAGCCCGGGATCGGCACGGTGGTGACCGCCCGCGATACGGGCAAGGGCGCCGGCCACACCGCGGCGCGGCGCGCGGATCTCGCGGCGCTCGAGGACCGCCTGGCCGAGCCCCTGGTCGTCGAGGCGCGGCGCCTCGGCCTGAGCCTGACCGACGTGATCGACATGGTGCGCGACCGCTGGAAGCGCCTGCACGAGAGGTAAACGCCGATGAACCACGCCATCGAGATTGAAGCCCTCACCTGCCGCTACCGCCGAACGCGCGCGGTGGATGGATTGACGCTGCGGGTGCCGCGCGGCTCGATCTACGCGCTCATCGGCCCGAACGGCGCCGGCAAGACGACGACGCTCAAGACGCTGCTCAACCTCCGCGCGCCCAGCGCCGGCGTCGCGCGCGTCCTCGGCGTCGATTCGCGGCGTCTCGGGCCGGCCGAACTCATGCGCATCGGCTACGTCTCGGAGAACCAGCGGCTGCCCGGTCACCTGACCGTCGCCGGGCTCGAGGCGTTCTGCCGGCCGCTTTACCCCACCTGGGATGACACCTTCGCCACCGAACTGCGGACGCGCTTCGGCCTCGACCCGAAGGCACGGATCAGGACGCTCTCGCGCGGCACGCGGATCAAGGCGGCCTTCCTCGCCGCGCTCGCGCCACGGCCGTCAGTCCTCGTGCTCGACGAGCCGTTCAGCGGCCTCGACCCGGTGGTCCGCGACGATCTGACGGCGGGCCTTCTCGAGCTCGCCGATCGCGCCGAGTGGAGCGTGCTGCTCACGTCGCACGAGATGGACGATGTCGAGCGCCTCGCCGATCACGTCGGCTTCCTCGTCGGCGGCCGACTCGCGCTCGAAGAGCCGATGAGCGCGCTCCTCGATCGCTTCCGCCGCGTCGAGGTCAGCCTGCCCGACGGCGCGGCTGGGCCCGGCCAGCGCCCCGACGCGTGGCTCGGCTTCACCGTGGAGGGCCGTGCCGCGCGCTTCATCGACTCGCGCGTGTCCGCGGCGTCACCGTCGGAGTGGGCGAGCGCGTTTCCTGGGGCCGCCATCGAGAGCGCCCGCATGTCGCTGCGCGACATCTTCGTCGCACTGACCCGCGCCGCCGGCGCGCCCGCGGCGAACGGGGGCGGCCGATGACCGCGCCGGTGTCCGCGCCCGCGCCCCTCTCGACGTGGCTCGCGGTCCGGCATCTCTGCCGCTACGACCTGGCCCGCTACCGCGTGCTGATCGCCGCGATGGTGGGACTCGAGCTGCTGCGCATGGGCTACGTCGAATGGACCTTGCAGTTCGCTCCGATCGCGGGCGACCCGCGCTTCGGCAGTGCGGCCGGCGAAGCGGAGGTCTACATGCTCGACCTCGCGATCTGGGCGATGACCTGGGTTGCGACCGCGGTCGTGGTCCTGGGCGATCACCCGTCCGATGACCGCGCCTTCTGGCGCACGCGGCCGCTGGCGCCGCACGCCGTCGCGCTCGCCAAGGTGGCGCTGCTCGGCCTGGTGTTCGTCGGCGTGCCGGCGCTCCTCAATTCAGTGCGCCTGGCCGCATACGGCGCGCCGCTCTCCGCGCACGTCGCCGCGACGGTCCAGATTGCCGTGACCGCCGGCGCCGCGATCGTCCCGGCGTGGGCCCTCGCCATCGCCACGCGCACGCTGCCGGGGTTCCTTGCCGGGGCCGGCGGACTGATTGTCTTCGCCTACCTTTCCATGACGGGCATGCTGTTCTTCACCGGCAATCCGGGCTGGGCCAGCTTCGGCATCGGCTTCAGCCTCGCCGACTGGTCGCGCAGCACCGCGCTCGGCTGGGTGGTTGCGCTCGGGCTCACCGCGCTCGCGCTGGTCGTGCTCGTGGCCCACTACCATCTGCGCCGGGCGTGGGCCGCGGTCGGCGCCGGGATCGTGCTCGTCTATGCGCCAGGCTTCCTCCCGCCTCCAGACCAGGCGTCGCCACCGGCGCCCGAGCTCGCGGCCCTGGTCGCCGAGCCACTCCGGCCGCCGGCCGGTCTCTGGTCCGATGCGGGCGGCTCCGGCCCCGGCGGCACCGCAGTGGCCTTCCTCAGTGGCCGCCTCGCGCTGCCGTCCCTGCCGCGCGACGTGTCGGCCGGCGTCTTCGTCGATCGCGTGCGCGTGCTCGTCGACGGGCGCGACGTCGCGGTCGGCGGCTTCCAGCAGTGCTGCCTGGGCTTCGGGCCGACCGCCGCGGCCTCGGCGCTGCCTATCGCCGCGGGGGGCGGCGAAAGCTGGTCGGAGGAGCTCGCCACGGTGCGCGCCTCGGCGCTGCCGGAGATGACCGTGAAGCCGGTCACGCTCGACGCCGACGCCACCCTCGTCTTCATGCGGCACCGGCTGGCGGCCTCGCTTCCGCTGGCGCCAGGCGCGGCCTTCAGGGGCGACGGCTACCTCGTCGAGGTGCTCTCGACGACCGATCGCGAGCCCGAAGCGGCGCTGCTCCGCATCAGCCGTTTTCCCCGACTGTCGCGCCACACGCAGCCCACGCTCACCTTCTTCCATGCCGATTCGGCGCGCATGCGGGTCGTCCCGGCACCGCCGCCGTACATGCAGGCGATCGGGCCGGCGTCCAGGCCATCGCTCGAGTGGTCGCAGGGACGCCGCTGGGCGGGGCGCTATCACCTGATGCTGCTCGGCGGCGCAGTGTCGCCGGATCGGCGGCTCCTGATCGTCGAGTCGCACCGCGCCGGTGAGACCCGCACACGGGTGGTCGCTTCCGGCGCGCCGGTGGCACGCAGTCGACCCGGGCCCTGGTGACTTGCGTTGAGTAGAATGACGTGTTCCTCCGGCGCACGCGGCGTCGGCGGAGAGTTCGTCACTCTATCGACACCGAGGCACCTCGCGCATGACCGCTCCGAAGAAGATCGTGCTCGCCTACTCAGGCGGGCTGGACACCTCCGTCATCCTCCCGTGGCTCAAGGGCCGCTACCCCGGCGTGAAGCTGGTGGCGTTCGCCGCCGAGCTCGGCCAGGGCGACGAGCTCAAGGACATCGAGAAGAAGGCGTACAAGAGTGGCGCCGACGAGGTCGTGGTCAAGGACCTGCGCAAGGAGTTCGCCGAGGACTACTGCTTCCCGATGCTGCGGGCGCACGCGACCTACGAGGCCGACTACCTGCTCGGCACCTCGATCGCGCGGCCGCTCATCGCCAAGCACCAGGTGCTGGTGGCGCACCAGACCGGCGCCGACGCGGTCGGCCACGGCGCCACCGGCAAGGGCAACGATCAGGTCCGCTTCGAGCTGACCGCGATGGCGCTCGATCCGACGCTGGCAATCATCTCGCCGTGGAAGGATCCGCAGTTCCTCGCCGATGGGCTCAACGATCGCGAGACGGCGATCGACTACGCCCAGAAGCACCGCATCCCGATCACCGCGAGCAAGAAGAAGATCTACTCGCAGGATCGCAACCTCTGGCACATCTCGCACGAGGGCGCCGAGATCGAGGATCCGGCCGAGGAGCCCAAGGAGTCGGTCTACATGATCTCCGTGCCGCCGGCGCAGGCGCCGAACAAGGCCGAGTACGTCGAGGTCGAGTTCAAGGCGGGCACGCCGGTGGCGGTCAACGGCACCAGCTATCGCGGCCGCGGCCACGAGCTGATCGCCGAGTTGAACCGCATCGGCGGCAAGCACGGCGTCGGGCAGGTCACGCTGGTCGAGAACCGCCTCGTCGGCATGAAGAGCCGCGGCGTTTACGAGACACCGGGCGGGACGATCCTCTACGAGGCGCACAAGTCGCTCGAACAGCTCTGCCTCGAGCGCGACCTCTATCATTACAAGCAGCAGGCCGCGCTCAAGTACGGTGAGCTGGTCTACTACGGGCAGTGGTTCCATCCACTGCGCGAGGCGCTGCAGACGTTCATGGATCACGCCAACCAGGTCGTGACCGGCAAGGTGCGCGTCAAGCTGTACAAGGGCCGCGCCGCGGCGGTCAGCGCCAAGTCGCCGCTGTCGCTCTACGACACCAAGCTGGCCAGCTTCGCGATGAAGGACTACGACGTCACCGCCGCCCGCGGCTTCATCGACCTGTTCGGCCTGCCGATGAAGGTGCGCGGGCTCAAGCAGGGTGATGGCGGCGCCACCGGCGGCCGCGGCGCGAGCCGCAAAGGCGTGAAGAAGGCCGGCGCGCGCCGCACGCGCCGCTGACGGCGAGGCGGCGGTGCCGGTCGACGCGATCACGTCCGCCGACGACCCGCGCGTCCTCGATTACCGCGCCATCCGCGAGCCCGAGCTGGCGCGGCGGCGCGGCCTGTTCATCGCCGAGGGCCGGCTGGTCGTGGCCCGACTCGCCGCCCTGCCCCACTACACGATCCGATCGATCCTGGTGAGCGCGGCCGGCCTCGCCGCGTTGCGCGCGCAGGCCGACGACGCCCTGACGGCCCGCGACGTCCCGATCTACGTCGCCGCGCCCGACATCATCGACGCCATCGGCGGCTTCCACTTCCATCGCGGCTGCCTGGCGCTCGCCGAGCGGCCGCCGGCGCTCGATCCAGCGACGATCGTGGCCGCGGCAGCCCCGGGCCGTCCGCTCGTGATCGTCGAGGGAGTGGCCCAGGCCGACAACGTCGGCAGCATCCTGCGCAACGCGCACGCGTTCGGCGCCGCCGGCGTGCTGCTCGATGCCGCCACCGTCGATCCGCTGTATCGCAAGGCGTTGCGCACGGCGATGGGCGCGGCGCTGGTGGTGCCGTGGGCACGGTTCGAGCCGCGGCCCGAGGCGCTCGCCCGTCTGCGCGACGCCGGGCTCGTCGTCGCCGCGCTCACCCCGCGCGCCACAATCACCCTGGACGACTTCGCCGCGGCGCATCGAGATCGGCCGATCGCGCTCATGGTCGGCGCCGAGGGCGAGGGACTTTCTGGCGCGGCACTCGCCGCCGCCGAGGTTGGCGTCCGGATCGAGATGGTGCCCGGCGCCGACTCGGTCAACGTCGCCGCCGCGACGGGCATCGCCTTGCACAGACTGCGCCGATAATTCGCGATTTGGGATCGGCCGCTAAAGTCATCGGGCGGTTCTGCCGATTGCGGCGATTGACGTGCGGATCCTGCTCCTCGACGACGACGACCATGTCCGGACCTTCCTGGTCCGAGCCCTCGAGCACATGGGCCACCAGGTCCACGCGCTCGCCAGCGGGCGCCAGCTGGCCGACGCCCTGCGGACGCATGAATTCGAGGCGGTCATCACCGACGTCTACATGCCGGACATGGACGGCTTTCAGGCCCTTGCCATGCTCAAGGCGACGCGACCGTCCCTGCCGGTGGTGGTGATGTCCGGCGGCTCGGCGATCCTCGGCAGCTGCCTGCCGATGGCGACCAGGATGGGCGCCGCCGCGATCCTCGAAAAGCCGATCACCCTCGGCGCGTTGGCCGAGACGTTGCGTCTGGCCACGGCGCCGGCGAGCCCGGGACCCGTTCGCCCGGCCGCCTGACGTCGTATGGTCGAGCTAGCGCCGGCGTGATCCCCGGGCGCGCGAGTTGATACACTCCGCCTCACGCTCGACTCGGACCGACGTCGTTCCCGGCCGGTGGCCGTCCGCCTCGACACCGCGCCTGTCTTGAGGATCGTGGTGTCGAATGGCTGAGTCTCAAACGACTCCGGAGTCGAAAGCCCGGCGGCCGCGGCGCGGCGGATCGCTGCGGCGCCGGCTGCCCCTCATCATCTCGATCTTCCTGGTCGCCATCGTCGGCGGCGGCGGCACCGCGGCCTATATGAAGGTGCGCGAAGCCGTGCTCGACGCGGCACGCGGCCGCCTGCAGGGCAACGCCCGCCAGTGGAGCCGGCTCGTGGCGCAATCGATGACGGCGCGCGCCGAGGAGGCGCGGCGGGCGGCGTCTCGGCCGGCGTTCCAGCACCGGCTCGTCGCCGCCGACCCGGACGCGGTGGCGGCGGCGCAGGAACAGGCGAAGGCCATGCTGGGGTCGCCGCCGCAGCTGCTGAACGTCGAGCTGTGGAGCGCGTCGGGTGAGCGCCTCACGGCGGCCGTCGCGCCGCCCAGCCCGGATGGCCTGGTCTGGCCGGCGGACCAGCCCGCCGAGGCGCCGCGCTCGGCCGGATTGAAGCCGCAGCAGGCCCGCGGCAACCTGCTCTACAGCGAGCTCGTGGTCGACGTCGACGCCCCGGACGCGAAGGAACAGGGGTCGCGCCGCGGCTTCCTGGTGATCCGCCGCCTCGCCGCCGCACCCACGGCCGGCCGGGCCCTCGCCCGGCTGATCGACGAGGGCAACACGCTGCGGCTCGGCTCGCGTGAGTCCGGCGTGTGGACTGACCTGGCACGCCGCGTCGACGTCCCCCCTCCCGCCGCGGACGGCGCCATCGTGGCGTATCGCGGGTCGAATGGCGCGCCTTGGCTCGGCACCGAGGCGGCGATTGCGGGGACCCCCTGGGCGCTGTGGGTCGAGACCCCCGAAGCCGTCGCGCTCGCCCCTGCCTACGCCTTCTGGAACGCGATGCTGCCGATCGGCGGCCTGTTCGTCGTCCTCGGCGCGCTGCTCGCCTGGGTCGTCGGCCGCCGCATCACGACACCCCTGTACGAGCTGACGGGGGCGGCCGAAGCGATCGCCGCCGGCGACCTCTCGCGGCGAGTGAAGGCCGTGGGCAGCGACGAAGTCGGGCGGCTCGCCGACGCCTTCAACGCGATGGCCGACCAGGTCCAGGCCGGCTATTCGCGGCTCGACTCGGGGATTCGCGAGCGGACCGCCGAGCTCGAACAGGCGCTGGGCGCCCTGCGCGAGACACAGGAGCAGCTCGTGCGCCGCGAGAAGCTGGCGATGCTCGGTCAGCTGGCCAGCGGCGTCGGCCACGAGCTCCGCAACCCTCTCGGCGTGATGACCAACGCGGTCTACTACCTGGAGATGGTGCAGACCGACCCGTCGCCGGAGGTCCAGGAGTACCACGGCATCCTGCGCGCGCAGATCGGCCTCGCCGAGAAGATCGTCAGCGATCTGCTCGATTTCTCGCGGGCCCAGCCACCGCGCCGCGACGTCGTCGCCATCGCCGACATCGTGACCGCGCAGCGGGCCCGCCTGACCGTGCCGCCCGGCGTCAGCGTCCACGTCGACGTGCCCGACACCATGCCCGCCGTCAGCGTCGACGCCGTCCAGATCGGGCAGATCCTGTTCAACCTGCTGGTCAACGCCGTCCAGGTGCTCGAGGGCAGCGGTGGGACGGTGACGGTGGGCGCCACGACGAGCGACACCCACGTGTCCCTCCACGTACAGGACAATGGCCCGGGGGTGCCGGCGGCGCTGCGGACCAAGATCTTCGAGCCGCTGTTCACGACCAAGGCCCGCGGCATCGGGCTCGGATTGGCGGTCTCGAAGAGCCTGGCGGAGAGCAACGGCGGCGCGCTGACGCTCGATGCCGGCCCGGCGGGCGCGCGGTTCACGCTCACGTTGCCGCGCGCGAGCCAGGTGGAGGCGGCATGAGAGACATCCTCGTCGCCGACGACGATCGAGGCATGGCCAAGACGGTGTGCGACATCCTGCGCCGCCAGGGCTGGACGCCGACGGAGGTGCACAGCGGCGAAGCCGCTGTGGCCGCCGCCGCGACGCGGCGATTCGCCGCGGTCCTGATGGACGTGCGGATGCCGGGCATGAACGGCGTCGAGGCGTTCCGCGCCATCCGCGAGGCGCAGCCGGGCACGCCGGTCATCCTGATGACGGCCTACGCGGCCCCGGCGCTCCTGTCGCAGGCCGAAGACGAAGGCGTGCTGAGCATCCTGCCGAAACCGATTCCGTGGACGGCGTTATCCGCCCTGCTCGGCAAGATCGGCGGGTGGGACGGCAGCGTGCTCGTCGTCGACGACGACCCGATGTTCCTGGACACACTGGAGGCGGTGATCACCGCCACCGGCCGCCCGGTCCGGCCGTGCTCCTGATCCTGTGCAGCGGCCACCTCGAGCTGATGGACGAGACGTTGTCGGCGCTGCCGCCGGGCTCGGTCTACGGCCGCCTGGTCAAGCCGTTTCCGCCCAGCCGGCTGCTCGATCTGCTGAAGGCCGTGAACGGCACGTGAGAGACGCCTTCGTCCGCATCGTCTTGCTGGTCTGCGCGCTGATACCCGCCGCGGCCGCCGCCCAGTCGACCACCGGATCGATCACCGGCGTCGTCGTCGACGCCGGGACGGGCGCGCCGCTCGGCCGCGCCCGCGTGTCACTCGACGGCCACAAGGCCCGCGCCCACTCCAACCCGCAGGGCCGCTTCGTGCTCGCCGATCTGCCGGCGGGGCGCGGTGTCCTCGAGGTCTCGCTGGTCGGCTACGCGCTGGTCCGGCGCGACGTCGACGTTCCGGTCGGCGGCACGCTGGAACTGACGCTGCCGCTCGCCGAGGGCACCGGGACGTATAGCGAGGACGTCGAGGTGACGGCATCGGCGGCGCGCCGCGAAGCCGGTGTCCCTGGCCAGATCACGATCGGCAGCGCCGACATCGACGAGCTGCGCAGTACGCTCACCGATGACCCGATGCGCGCGGTCCAGACACTGGCCGGCGTCGGCGGCAGCGACGACTACCGCAGCGACTTCTCGATCCGGGCGGCGCCGTTCGATCACCTGAGCGTGACGCTCGACGGCATTCCCAGCTCGCTGCTGGTGCACACCGTCCGGCAGGTGACCGACAGCGGATCGCTGGCGATGATCAACAGCGACATCCTCGACGGCGCCTCGGTGCTGTTCGGCAGCTACCCGCAGCGCTACGGTAACCGGACCGGCTCGCAGGTCGACTTCCGCATGCGCGAGGGATCGCGGGCGCGCCGGCAGGTGCGGGTCGCGGTCAGCGCGATCGCCGCGTCGGCGGTGGCCGAAGGCCCGATCGGGCGGGCGCGGCGCGGCTCCTGGCTGGTGACCGCCCGCCAAAGCTACATCGACTGGCTCATCCACCGCCTCGACCCCGAGACGACCGGCACCTTCGGCTTCATCGACACGCAGGGCAAGGCGGTCTACGACCTGACACCGCGGCACAGCGTCACGGCGACGCTGGTCGCCGGTCGATCGAAGTGGGACGAAGGCCGCGACGACGCCGGCCCCAACTCGCTCGGGGTCGGGCTCAACCGCACGGTGCTGACCGGGGTCACCCTGCGTTCGTCGGTCGGACGCGCGGCGGTCGTGACCCAGCAGGCCTACGGCGTCTTCAACCGGTTCCGCAACTTGGCGCCGACGGCGCTGCCGCTCACCGTCGGCAGCGAGCGCGACCTCTCCTATCGAGCGACCGCGGTCGTGCCGGGGCCGCGCGGCAGCACGCTCGAAAGCGGCCTGCACTTGCAGTGGCTCGGCGCGTCGCTCGACGAGTACCGCTACTTCGACGGCCAGCGCGTGTCGGGCGGCGGCAAGGCGCGCCGCGGACGGCAGGGCGCCTATCTCGCGACCCGGCTGCAGCCGCTCCGCGCCCTGACCGTCTCGCCCGGCATCCGCGTCGATCACTTCGGCACCTCGGATCAGACGCTGGTCTCGCCGTGGATCCAGGCAGAGCTGGGTCTGCCTGGACGCTTCCTCGTCGCCGGCGGCGGCGGCCTCTACCGGCAGTCGCCTGACCTGTTCCAGGCGGCGAACCCGTTCGGCGAGGCCGTGACCGCAGAGCGCGCTCGTCACCTCGACCTCGGCATCGGTCAGGAAATCGGCGGCTGGCGTTGGCAGGCGACGCTCTTCGATCGCGACGAAAACGACATGCTGTTCTTCGAGAACGACGAAGCGCGGCTCATCCGCGGCTTCCCCAGCGGGCCGTCGGGACCGCCGCTGTGGCTCAACGCGCTCGATGGCACGGTGCGGGGCCTCGAACTGACGCTGGCCCGCCGCGCGCCCAACGGCGTCTCCGGCTGGATCGGCTACGCCTTCGCCGATTCGTCCTACACCCACCGGATCACCGGCGAGACCTGGCCAGCGGACGTCGAGCAGCGCCACAGCCTGACCATGTACGGCGCCTACCGCGTCAGCGATCGGACCAGCCTGTCGGCGCGCTTCCGGGCCGCGACCAACGTGCCGCTCGTCGGCTACTATCGCCACCTCGGCGACCTCGTGGCGCTCGGCGACGAGCGCAACCGGCTGCGGCTGTCCGACTACGTGCGGCTCGATCTGCGCGCCAACCGCACCTTCGACGTGCGGCATGGCCGGATGACGCTGTTCGTCGAAGTGCTCAACGCCACCGGCCGCCGCAATCAGCGCGCGCTCGAGCGGCCGTTCTTCGATCGCTTCGGCGTCGTTCGCGAGCCGACCGAGGATCTGCTGCCAATCGTTCCGTCCGCCGGCATTCGCATCGAGTTCTGACCATGCATCAGTGCTCCCGTCCCCTCGCTCTCTCACCGATGCCTAGGTGACAGACGCGTGAGCGTCCGGGGCATTCCTGCCGGGCTCAGGTTCCGCAGGCCGGCAAGCCGTGCTCCGACCGCTGACGAGCGCGACAGGCAACGGCGCACTTGCGTGCGCCGTCGTGTCAGGGTGTCTGCGCACGTCTTGCGTGGCTGCCGCCGAGACGGCCTGCTCCACATTCGCCCCGCAGGAACGCCCCGGCCGCCGATCCCGGCGTCTGCTGACCGACGAGCACGTTTGGCGAAAGGTCGCGACAAGGGACTGACGGGATCTTCGGCGCCGCCTCGGGCCCGTCGAAAGTTCGCCCGTCCTGACACGTGATTCCAAGGCGTGGCGAGTCGCGAACGCGCACGCGCACGAGAATGTGCTCGCGTTCTTCGCGCGCACCCCGAGAGGCCAAGCCATTGCCCAAGTACTCGAAGGACGACCAAGCTGCCGGCATGCCCAGCCACTACGCAGACGTGTTGGTCGTTCCATACGGGGCCATCCTCCGTGTTCGGCTGACCATGGATGCGCCACAGAGCAACGACGAACCCAAGCGATACGCTGGCTTCGGCAGGATTGCTGCTGGCTGACATCGGTGAGCACTGATCCGCGCACCTCACTGGACTCGTAGAGCAGCAGACGCAGGGATCAGCGGCCGGGGCGTTCCTGCCGGGCTCAGGTTCCGCAGGCCGGCAGGAATGCCCCGGCCGCTCACGCGTCTGTCGCTTGCGCGATCTGAGTCGAGCAGTTGACAACTATTCCTGTAGCGGATATACACGTGGCAGGAACATGGCGGCGATGACTCCTGCGGTCGTTCACGTCCTGCTGGCGCTGGCCGGCGGCGAGCGCCACGGCTACGCGATTCTCAAGGACGTCCAAGTCCATGTGGACAGCCAGCTCCGGTTCGGCCCGGGCACGATCTACGGGACGCTGCAGCGGTTGATGGAAGCGGGATGGGTCGAGGACGCGGCGCCGCCGGGCACGGACGTCGACCAGCGCCGGCGCTACTACCGCATGACACGAACCGGCCGCGAGGCCCTCAAGTCGGAGGTGGACAGGCTCGGGGCGCTGCTCGACGCCGCCCGTGCCCACCGCATCCAGCCTCGGGGATCGCGAGGCTGAGGGGTAATGGCCACCGTTCCCTTGGCCTTGTTCGATGCCCGGCTGTATCGCGCCGCCCTCCGGCTCTGTCCCGGCGAGTTTCGCCGTGAACATGGCGAAGAGATGGCCTGCGACTTCGACGAGGCCCGCGGCGAGGTGGCCTCCAGCGGAGCCATGGCGGTGTGGACGCTGCGCTTCGTCATGAGCGTGGACCTCGCGCGGACGATCGTCGTCCAGTGGCTGCGGACGGGCCTTCCAGCCATCGCGTGCGTGGCGCTCGTCTGCTCACTCGTCGTGATCGCCGGGCTCGCCTCGGCGGTGCTACGCCTGACCTTCCACCTCCCGACCGACGGGGTCGATGCGGAGAGCGTCGGCGTCGTGCTGCTCGCTGCGGTCGTCGTGATGGTGATCGTGGTGACGATCGTCTTCAACCTGTGGGTGCACCGGCCACGCCGCGTCGGTCGGAGATAGCCGTCGATGCTCCAGGCTCGCGGTTTGACGAAACGCTACGGCGGCCTGTTGGCGCTCGACCGGGTCAGCTTCGATCTGCATCCGGGAGAGATCGTCGGCTACCTGGGCCCGAACGGCTCGGGGAAGAGCACGACGGTCAACCTTGTCGTCGGGCTGCTGGAACCGACCGCCGGCGAGCTGTCGCTCCTCGGCATCCGGGCACCCGACGATCCGATTGCCTACAAGCGTCAGATCGGCTACGTCCCGGAGGAACCGTCGCTGTATGCGCACCTCACGGCCGGAGAGTATCTGATGCTCGTCGGCCGGCTGCGCCGACTGCCGTCCCGGACGCTGCAGACGCGCGTCCCCGAGCTGCTGCGGCTGCTCCAGCTGCACGACAGCCGCTACAAGTCGATGACGACGTTCTCGAAGGGCATGCGTCAGCGCGTCCTGGTCGCGTCGGCGCTCCTCCACAATCCGCGGTTGCTCGTGCTCGACGAGCCGTTCTCGGGCCTCGACGTCAATGCCGGCCTGCTGCTCCGCACGCTCCTGCAGATGCTCGCCAGCGAGGGCCGGATGATTTTCTTCAGCACGCACCGGTTCGACATGGTGGAGAAGCTGTGCTCGCGCGTGATCGTGTTGTCGTCGGGACGGATTGTCCTCGAGCGGCGCATGTCGGAGTTCGAGCGGGAGGGACCCGGTTCCCTCGAGGAGACGTTTGTCCGGGCGACGCATCAGCCCGATTTCGCGCCCCTCGCCCGGGAGATCCTGGACACCATCTCCGGAAGGTGACCCGTGCGTGATCGGCCCGCGGTGGTCCTGATCCACCACTTCTTCACGTCCCTGTTCGACTTCGGCATCCTGTCCGACGAAGGGACCGAGTCGCTGAAGCGCGTCCTGCTGGGAGTCCTCGCGCTGGCGATCGCCGGTGGCCTGCTGCTCACGCGCGTGTTCATGGCGAAGTACGGGATGCTCGCCGGGGCCCCGCCCGAGGCCTACGCGAGGGAGGTCGTCGCCGACCACGCGTTCCTGATGGCCCTGCCCATGTGGATCGTGGCCGCTGCCATGGCGCTGGTGGGCCAGTCGCTCTTCCCCGACGAGACCGACTTCCGCATCCTCATGGCGGAGCCGCTGTCCCGCTCGGTGGTGTTCGGCGCAAAGCTGGCCGCGCTCCTGCTCTTCGGCGGCCTCTTCATCGTCGGGTCCCACCTGGGATTGCTGCCGCTCGCAGCGCTCACCCTGCTTGGCGCCGCGAAGGCGGGCTCGGTCGTCCTGGCAGCGGTAGCGTTCGTCGCGTCGAGCATCGCCGGCAGCCTGTTCGCGGCGCTCGGAATCGTGGCCATCCACGGCCTGCTCGTGCTCCTCGCGTCGCGCAGCCGTCTGCTGGCGTTCTCGGGCGCGGTGCGGATCGTCGTGATCGGCGGTCTCGTGCTGGTGCTCCCGCTCGTGTCGCGCCTGCCGGCCACGGCCGGTGCGTTCGAGGCCAACGCGTGGTGGCTGGCGTGGGCACCGCCGGCATGGTTCGCGGGACTCGAACGCTGGCTGCTCGGCGACACGGGTCGCGGCATGCTAGCGGCCCAGGCGGCAATCGCGACCGTCGCCGCGCTCGTCATCGCGGTGGTCGCGTACGTCAGGCTCTACCGCCGGTTCGATCGCGTGACGTTCCAATCGCCCGGTCCCGTGCAGGCGCCTGGCCGGGAACGCGTGGTCGCCGCGTGGTGCAGGGGCGCGCCGGTACGGGGCGCCGTCCACCGCTTCGTGTCGCTCACCATCCAGCGGAGCGTCCTGCATCAGGGCCTGGTCGCCGGCCTCCTGGCTGGGGCTGGCGGCCTGGTGCTCAACAGCCTCCTGAGTGCGAGCTGGCGGCACGAACGGCTCGATGCGGCCGCCGACGACGCGCTGGTCTGGACCCTGCTGTGGACGCCGATGACCATGGTGTTTCTGTCGATACCGGCAATCCGTCTCGCCCTGTCGGTGCCGCTGGACCTTCGCGCCAACTGGATCTTCAGGATGACGGAAGACGTCGACGGGCGGGCCGACGTCGCGGATGCCAGCGTGCGCGCCGTGCTCGCCTTGGCCGTCGCGCTGCCCGTCGCGCTGGTCGCGCCCCTGCAGTGGTGGGTGATGGGCCACGCCGTGCTCGCGGTGCTGCTCGTCGAGGCCGCGATCGGTTGGCTGCTCGTCGAGTTCCAGATGTCGGACTGGCACCGCGTCCCGTTCACCTGTTCCTACATCCCAGGCAAGGGATTCGTCCCTCAGATGTGCGTGAAGGCCTTCGCGGCCTACGTGACGTTCACGCTCGCGACGGGTATCACCCTCCGAGAGTCACTCCGCAATCATGGCGTCGCGCTCGTGATGGCCCTGGCCTTGAGCGCCGCAGCCGCCGCCCTCCGCATCCGCAGAGCACGTCACGCCAGGCAGACGAGCCTGCTGTTCGAAGAACAGCTGCCGACCGAGCTCACGCCGTTACGCCTGAACGGAGACTGATCGAAAGTACCGATGCCATCGCGCAGGCTCGCCAGATGTCTCAACGTCGTCGGCAGGGGCGACCGCGAATCAGCCGCCGCGCGCATCTGCTGACAGCAGACGCAGGGGGCAGCGGCTGGGGCGTTCCTGCAGGGCGAATGTGGAGCAGGCCGACGCGGCGGCAGTCACGCAAGACGTGCGCAGACGGGCTGACACGACGGCGCACGCAAGTGCGACGTTGCCCGTCGCGCTCGTCAGCGGTCGGAGCACGGCTTGCCGGCCTGCGGAACCTGAGCCCGGCAGGAATGCCCCGGCCGCTCAGGCGTCTGTCGCTAACTGCGCGCAGCTACGGCGGCGCGGGCGTCGGCGTCGTCGCGCAGCCACTGCGCGATCTGCTCGCGCGACCACTGGTGGTGGTCGTTCAGGTGGATGATGATCGCGCCGATCGGCAGGCGCTTCTGGGTGCAAGCCGGGCAGCGGCGGACCTCGTTGTCCAGGCAGTCGAACAGCAGGTCGAGCCGCTTCGGCCGGATGCCGTCGGCGTTGCGCGGCAGCCGGTAGATCCCTTCGTAGGCGGCGCCGAGCGCGCACGAACTGCGGTGCCCTCGGTAGTACTCGCCGAACGACTGGTCCGGCCGCCGCTCGATTCCTTCGAGCATGGCGTCGGCCAGCTCGCGCTCCTGCAGGTGCAACGCTTCGACCATGGCGGCCTCCACCTTCGCTTCGGATCTCCAGTGTAGATCAGCGCGCGTCGATCAAGCGGCCGTTCTCGAGCCTGAATCGTCGTGTCGAGGAGCTGTTCGGGGTCGGACCCGAGAGACTGGCGTCGGGTGTGTTGTCCAGACTGACCGGAATCGAACGCCCGAGGGCCAGCGCGACGGCATTCGGCATGTGCGGACCGAAGGCATGGTAGAGCGATGGCCGCGCCCGCGGGTCGTCGACGAACACCACGCCGTCAATCGGAGGGGCCGCATCGCGTAACGGCGCCAGTGTCCGCATCGCCACCGCCGACAGGCGCGCTTCGTTGGCCAGGCGCTGATTGCGGGCGTGATACACCGGCCACAGCGCCAGCGGCAGCAGCAGGGCGCCGGCGGTCGCCAGCCGGGCGGTCTTCGTCGCGACTCCGTCCCACGCGCGCGCGATCAACAGCGACGCCGCCAGCGCCGTGCCGATCGACGGCGTCACCGCGTAGAGGCTGGACCGGACCGGCAGCCAGATCGTGATCGCGAACATCGCGGCCACCCAGATCGCCGCCAGCACGAGCAGGCGCCGGTCGGCGGCACCGAGTCGCGGCCAGCGCCGCGCCACGAGGCACGCCGCGATCGTGACCGCGGCCGCGAGCGTCGTCGATCGATCGAGGTACTCGAGCACGTTGATCGCGACGCCGCTGGCGTCGAGGCGCGCCTGGTAGAACGACGGCGCCGTCGCGAAGGTCATCGCGGCGGTGCGGCTTCGCAGCACCCCGTAGACCACGAGGGCCAGCCCACTCGGCCAGGCCGCGTCGATCGCCGCCCGGGCGCGGATGGCCGCGGATCCGCCGTCGGCACGGAGTGCGGCCCACGCCGCGAAGACCAGCGGCAGCACCACGGCTTCCTCCTTGGACAGCATCGCCGCGAACGCCAGGACGCCGGCCAGCAGCGGCCTGCCGCGCACCGCCGCCACCGCGGCCCACGTCGCCGCCGCGCACAGGAGCAGCGCGGTGCGCCCGCTGATCCAGAGGAGCGCCAGGTTGATGCCGTGGAAGTTGAGGCAGAAGAGCGCGGCGGCGATCAGTCGGGCCCCTGGCGCCAGGCCGAGCCCCGCCGCCAGCCGCCACAGGCCGGCGGCGCAGAGGCCGAGCAGCGCCAGATTGGTCAGGCCGTAACCAAAGGCGTGGAGATCGAACGCCTGGACGTTCGCCGCGAACGACAGCGCGACCAGCGGCCGGAAGAACCCGGAGGCGGGCTCGGTCACCAGCCGCACGAGATCGCCGGGACCGGCGAGACGGCTGGAGCGGATCCAGGCGAAGTCGTCCTTGATGAAGCCCTGGCCGAGGTCGGGCAGGTAGATCACGAGAACGACGGCCACGAGCCAGAGCAGCCCGAGCCGTCGATGGAGAGCGGGGCGCGCAGCAGCGAGCCAGGCGCGGCGCGACACGTCGCTATCCGGTGTTGCGCAGCCCCGCGGCGATCCCGTTCATGGTCACCAGCAGCGCGCGCTCGAGCGTCTCGTCGGCCTTGCCGCTGCGCGAGCGCCGCAACAGCTCGACCTGCACCAGGTTGATCGGATCGACGTACGGGTTGCGGACGTCGATCGAGCGGCGCAGCACCGGGTTGTCGCCGACCAGCTCGGCATGCCCGGTCACGCCGAGCACCGCCGCGATCGCACGGTCGAGGCGGGCCCGCAGGTCGTCGCCCAGCGACTGCAGATCCTCGGGCACCAGCTCGCGATCGTACTGCGCGGCGATCCGCGCGTCGGCCTTGGCCAGCACCATCTCGATCAGGTCGAGCGCCGAGCGGAAGAACGGCCATTCGCGGTACATCGTGCGCAGAGCCTCGCCCTCGCCGCGCGCCAGCGCGTCGCCGATGGCGACGTCGACGCCGAGCCACGACGCCAGCAGCAGCCGGGTCTGCGTCCAGGCGAACTGCCACGGGATCGCCCGCAGCGACTCGACACCGGCCCGGCCGCCCGGCCGCCGCGACGGGCGGCTGCCGATGTTGAGCAGGGCCAGCTCCGGCTCGGGCGTGACGGCACGGAAATACTCGACGAAGCGGGGATGGTCGTAGACCACGCCGCGGTAGCCCATGCGCGATGCCAAGGCGATCGCCTCCATGCGCTCGCGCTCTTCCGGCGTGGGCTGGCGCACCGGCATGCGGCTCGCCTCGAGCGTCGCGGTCGTGTAGATCTCGAGCGTCCGGACGGCGATCTCCTCCAGGCCGAACTTGGCCTGGATCATCTCGCCCTGCTCGGTGACGCGGATGCGGCCCTCGACCGAGCCCGGCGGCTGCGACTGGATGGCGATGTAGGTCGGCCCGCCGCCGCGGCCGACGCTGCCGCCGCGGCCGTGGAACAGCGTCACCCGGACGCCGGTGGCGCGGCACGCCTCGACGATCGCCTCCTGCGCCTTGTAGAGCTCCCAGGCGGCGCCGAACCGGCCCACGTCCTTGGCCGAGTCCGAGTAGCCGATCATCACTTCCTGGTGGCCGTTGATGCGCTCGCGGTACCACGGGACCGAGAGCAGCTGGCGCAGCATCGATCCGGCCTGGCGCAGGTCGTCGGCGGTCTCGACGAGCGGCACCACGCGCAGCGGCTTGGCCACGCCGAACTCGCGCTGCAGCAACTCCACGGCGAGCACGTCCGACGGCACCGAGGCCATCGTGATGATGTAGGCCCCGAGCGAGCCCGATGGCAGCCGGGCCAGCATGCGGAAGGTGTCGAAGACGTCCTGGACCTCGGGCGAGGCCTGGAGGTTGGCCGGCACCAGCGGCCGGCGGCCGCCGAGCTCGCGCATGAGGAACTGCTGGCGGTCCTCCTCGCTCCACTCGGCGTAGGCGCCCAGGCCGAGGGCGCGGGTCACGGTGTCGAGTGCGGCGGTGTGCTTGTCCGATTCCTGACGGATGTCGAGGCGCGCCAGGGTCAGGCCGAAGGCGGCCAGGCGGCGCAGGAAGTCGGCGAGGCGGCCGTCGGCGATGACGGCGTTGCCGGTCTCCCGCAACGATCGATCGCACAGGCGCAGCGGCTCCGCCAGCGACTCGACCTCGAGGTAGACGTCCGCGCCGGCGCTGACCGTGATCGCACTGGTGGCGCCGACGCGGCGATCGTCGAGCATCGACTCGGCCCATTTGCGCGTCGCCAGCAGGCGCTCGCGCACGTCGCGCAGCAGCGCGCGGTAGGGCTCGTGATCGGCGCCGACGCGGGCGGTCAGCTCGGCGCTGGCGTGGCCCAGCGACAGCTCGCTGCGCAGCAGGTCGACCTCGCGGAAGTAGAGGTCGGCGGCCATCCAGCGGCCGAGGAGGACGGCCTGCCGGGTCACGTCGGGGGTGACGTTGGGGTTGCCGTCGCGATCGCCGCCGATCCAGGTCCCGAAGCGGATCGGGGATACCTCGAGCGGCAGCGGCGATCCGGTGTGTGCCGTCAGTGCGCGATCCAGCTCGCGCAGGTAGCGCGGCAGCGCCTGCCACAGCGTCTGCTCGAAGACGAGGAGCCCGCCGCGGACCTCGTCGAGCGGCGTCGGCCGCACCCGGCGGATCTCGTCGGTCTCCCAGCACGCCGCGATCTCGCGGCGCAGCGTCTCGACCTCGTCTTCCCGCTCCCAGACGGTCAGGTCGGGCCGATCCTTCTCGGCCAGCGCCCGCGCGATGCGGTCGTATTTCTGGAGCAGCGTGCGGCGGACGATCTCGGTCGGGTGCGCCGTCAGGACCAGCTCGATCTCGAGCGAGCAGACCGCGTCACGCAGGTCGGCCGGGCTCAGCCCGGCGGCGATCAGCCGGCCGAAGGTCTCCTCGCAGGAGCCGCGCTGCGCCGGCCGATCGGGCGCCTGCTGATAGGCCCGGCGGCGGCGGATGCGATGGTGCTGCTCGGCGATGTTGGCCAGGTTCAGGAACTGCGAGAACGCCCGTGCGACCGGCAGCACCTCGTCGACCGGCATCGCCCCGAGCTCGGCGGCGAGGGTGTCGAAGTCGCCGCTGGCGCCGGATCGACCGCTCTTCGCGAGGGCGCGGACGCGCTCCACCAGGGCGAAGCTCCGCTCGCCTTCACGCGCCCGAATCGCTTGCCCGAGCAGCTCGCCGAGCAGCCGGACATCGTCGCGCAGCGGCTTGTGGGGATCGGTGACGGCGGACACGGCTGCAGTGTATCGCGGGTATCCTAGTGGCCTGTATCGACTGAATCAGTAGTTGGTGTAGGGCGGGGGCTCCCCGCGGGCGGGGGGGGGGGGGGGGGGAAAAAAAACCCAATTTGCGCGCCACCCCCCCCAGCCCCCCGCCCCCCCCCCCCC
>JANOIR010000447.1:0-3680 GCA_031407765.1 Vicinamibacteraceae bacterium | reverse complement strand
CCCGGACAACCTGCCGGCCACGATGCCGGCCGGTGCCTCCGCGTTCTACGCGCGCAACATCTCGTCGCTGCTGCTCGGGATGATCAAGGACGGCGCCCTGCACCTCGACTTCGAGGACGAGGTCACCAAGGCCACCGTCATCTCGCACGGCGGCGCGGTCGTCTCGGAGGCCGTCAACAAGCTGCTCGCCCCGGCCCCCGCCTCGGCCCCCGCCTCGGCCTCGGCCTCGACCTCTACCTCGACCGCCGCGGCCATCGGCCCGTCGGCCGCGCGGCGGTGGTGGCGGCCGCTCGCCTTGGCCATCGCCGCCGCGGCAGGTATCGCCATCGGGGCGATGGCAACCCGGCGGGCCGCGCCCACCCCGGCCGGCCTCGTGAGCTTCGAGGCCCGCACCTTCGACCGGCTGCCGATCACCAACGCCCGCTTCATGCCCGATGGCAAGACGATCGTCTACAGCGCGACCTCCAGCGGATCGTCGCCGCAGCTGTTCGTCATCAACCCCGCGGCCGAAGCGCCACAGCCGCTCGGCGTGTCGAACGCGCACCTGCTCTCGGTGTCGAGCACCGGCGAGCTGGCCGTCATCGTGGCTCCGCGGTTCCTCGATCAGCGCCTCTACGGCGGCACGCTGGCCAGGATGACCATCGGCAGTTCGCCCCGCGCCGTCTCGGAAGACGTGCGCGAGGCCGACTGGTCGCCGGACGGCTCCACGCTGGCGATCGTGCGCGACCTCGGCAACGTGCGCGATCGCCTCGAATTTCCGGCCGGCACGGTGCTGCACGAGGCGGGCGGCTTCCTGAGCAATCCTCGCGTCTCGCCCGATGGCAGCCGCATCGCGTTCGTGGAGCATGCGCGGCGCTTCGACGATCGGGGCTGGGTCAAGGTCGTCGACCGCACCGGCAAGGTGACGACCCTCACCGGGGAGCTGTTCGCCGTGCAGGGACTGGCCTGGACGCCCGACGGTTCGACCCTCCTGTTCTCCGGCAACACCACCGCGTCAGCGATGCTGCAGCCGATGTCGGCACCGGCGTCGGGCGACGCGCCGGCCGCACCCGTGTTCGGCGTGCCGGCCCGGTTCATCGTCTTCGACGTCGCGAGCGATGGACGATGGCTGGCGGTTCGCGAAGATCTCTCGCTCGGCGTGCGCGCGCGTGTGCCCAGCCAGGAGACCGAGCGCGACCTGTCGTGGATCGGGTCGACCGGCGCGCGCGCGCTGTCCGCGGATGGCGCCTGGCTGTTGATGCTCGACGTCGGGCAGCGCGCCGGCCGCAACTACGGCGTCGTCCTGCGGAAGACGGATGGATCGCAGACGATTCGCCTCGGCGAAGGCCTCTCCCAGAAGCTCTCGCCCGACGGCAAGTGGGCCGCCGCGATCATCGCGGCGCCGGCGCAGCTCGTGCTCTATCCCACTGGGCCTGGCGAGGCGATTCGGATTGGCGTCGCACCGATGGCGAGCCTCATCTCAGCGGAATGGTTCCCGGATGGAAAACGACTGCTCGTGTGCGGGTCGGAGGCGTCGCGGGCACCCCGCTGCTACGGCGTCGACCGGGCCGGGTCGGCGCCGACCCCCAAGACGCCCGAGGGCGTGCTGGCCTCGCTGGCGCCTGATGGACGGACGCTGCTGCTGGCCATGCCGGATGGCACCTTCCAGCTGTCGTCGATCGACGGCGACCCGCCGCAGCCGGTGCGCGGGCTGCGGCCCGGCGACCGCCGGATTGCCTGGAGCCGCGACAGCCGGGCGATCTATGTCCAACAGGGCTTCCAGGCACCCGCCACCGTCGAGCGCGTCGCGCTTGCGACGGGGACGCGTTCGATCGTGCGTCAGCTCACGCCGGAGGGTGTCGGCACCATCACGGCGCTCTACGTCATGGATTGGGTGGACGACGGCCGGTGGTACGCCTACTACTTCACGAGCCTCCCCTCGACGCTGTTTGAGGTGCGTGGGGCGATCCGTTAGACTGCGCCGACTGGACCGTATCAGCGATCCGGTCACCCCCTTGGAGGACGTATGAAGAAAGAAGGCGGAATGGGCGGCACTCGAAGCGAAGACGCGAAGCCGGCGAAGACCACCGCGAAGAAGGCGACCAAGAAGCGTTGACGGTGTGACGCACGGGGCAGCCGCGAGATGCCTGCCTCGTGCGCCTGTTCTCCTCACGCCAGCGGATTGAGCGCGATCCGGTCCCACCCCGTGGCCTGGCTCAAGGCCAGCTGCTTGTAGCGCTCGGCGTCCCCTGCTGCCGTGCCTTTCTCGTACAAGTGCGATCGGCTGGTGTGTCCCGCCTTCACCGGCCTGTAGAAGAGGCCGGTGCCTCGGTGCCGGCCCTTCTGCGCGTGGTGCCACGTCACGAGCCGGTGCTCGACGATGTCGCCGAGCGCCCGCGCCGGCCCGGCCACCGGGTCGCGATCGAGTTTCGCCAGGTTGTCGCACAGCGTCGGCACATCGAGGAGCGCGGGATCGCCGGGCGCGGCATGGTCGTCCGGAAAGCCGATGCGCGCCGCTTCGAGCGCCGCCGCGCACGCCGCGGCGCGACCGGCGTCGCCTCGCGCGGCGTCGAGCGCATCGGCGATCGCCTTCAAGGGCGCGGCGATCGCGCTCGCCGCGCCAAGATCGACGATCGAGTAGGGAACGTCGGCGAAGGGGCCGCGGTTCTCGGCCGTATCGAGGAAGAGGGCCAGTTGCCGGGCGATTCCGCGGGCCACGTCGTCCGACGTGGCTGACGGCATCAGCGAGCTGAGGAAGGAGCCCCACGGCCAGATGCCCGCAATCGGCACGATCGACTGCGACGCCAGCATGTACTCTCCCGCGTCTCGCAGCTGGTAGGCGGTTTCCAGCGTGTTCGCCTGGCACGCCCGGAACACGATCACCGCGGCTCGCTCGCCGACCGTCTGCAAGGCCTCCGACAGGCTCGCCAGGGGCATCGTGCTCTTGATCGACGCGTCGTCCGATTCGGCGTCGAAGAAGAGGCCCTGGGGGCCGTATCCGTGGCCATAGAAGAAGACCACGTAGCGGTCGGCCGGGCACTCGCGCCGGCCAAAGCGCAGGAAGCTCTCGAGCACGTTCGCCCGCGACGCGTTCAGATCGGCGACGTCCTTCAGGACGCGCAGCTTCGAGCGATCGAGCTTGGCCTTGATGCCCCGCCACAAGGGATGCGAGTCGGCGGGGATGGATTCGAATCCCCGCGTCTTGGGCGGCGCCTCGGTCAGCACGCCCCGAAAGACGCCGCGCGCGTGCTTGAAGTCGACTTGCGCGGCCACGCTGATCTGACCGAAATCGGCGGCGTTGCAGAGCGACCTGAGCTCCTCCTTGGCCGCCGCGTCGAGGGAATCGCCGCTGCTCTTGTCGTCGGCCACCGTGTAGGCCAGGACGGCCCACGGTTTCCGTCCGGCGGGTCGAACATCCATCGTCACAGTCTCCAGATCCCGCCGTGCTATTGCCCGGCCTGCAAGGTAATGGGGGTGTTGCCGGGCGACTCGAAGGCGTCGCGCGTGAACGCGAAGCCGAACGGCTGGCCGAGCAGGTCGCCGGCGTAGGGAATCGTCGCCGCCGTCCCGTCCGGCCCGCCCTGCTGCGCGTACGACCAGCCGAGTCCACCGACGAGGAGCCCGCCGCCGTCGCGCACGAAGTCCTCGATGAGCGACACGTGCCAGGTGGCGAACTGGTCCGGCGGGGCCCAGTCGCTCAG
>JANOIR010000436.1:0-42008 GCA_031407765.1 Vicinamibacteraceae bacterium | reverse complement strand
GCCCGGCTGGCAAGGCGCGAGGAGTGAGGATATTGGGGATATCTGAGCGACGAGCAACGCCGCCAGGCGGGATGCCCCGCCCGGGAATTCTGCCGCGAATCACGCGGACAGGACACTAGAGCATCGTCAGCGGATCGACGTCGACCGTGGTGCGACGGGCCAGCGCCGGGTGCTGCGCGAGCGCCCGCTGCACCGCCTGCCGCATCGCGGCGCGCTTCGTCCCCTTGAGGATCACCTGGACGCGGAAGTCGCCGCGCAAGCGCGGCAGCGGCGCCGCGGCCGGGCCGAGCACCTCGAACGGCGGCCGCCCGGCGCGGAGCGCGCGCGCCAGCAGCTCCGCGCCGCGCATCGCCGTCGTATCCGACACGGCGCGTACCACGAGGTTGACGAGCGACAGCGTCGGCGGATAGCGCATCGCTTTGCGGTAGGTCAGCTCCGCCTCGAAAAAGGCGGCGTAGTCCTGCCGCGCCGCCAGCGCGACGCCGTAGTGTCGCGGATAGAGCGTCTGGATGATCGCCTCGCCGAGCCGCGAGCCGCGGCCGGCGCGGCCGACGACCTGCGTCAGCAGCTGGAACGTGCGCTCGGCGGCGCGGAAGTCGGCGACCCCGAGGCCGATATCGGCCGAGATCACCCCGACCAGCGTCACCTCGGGGAAGTCGTGCCCCTTGGCGATCATCTGCGTGCCGACCAGCACGTCGAGCTCGCGCGCCGCGAAGCGCCGCAGCACCGCGTCGATGGCGCCGCGCCGGCGCGTCGTGTCGCGATCGACGCGGGCGATGCGTGCCCCCGGCAGCACTGCCTGCACCTCCGCCTCGATCCGCTCGGTGCCGACACCGCGATAGTCGAGGAACTCGCCGCCGCACGTCGGGCAGGCCGGCGGCAGCGGTCGCGAGAAATCGCAGTAGTGGCACTGGGCGCGGCGCGCGGCACGATGCACGGTCAGCGTGATGCTGCAGTGCGGGCACTCGAGCGACGCCGCGCAGGCGCGGCAGAAATAGGCTGCCGCGTAGCCGCGCCGGTTGAGGAGCACGACGCTCTGCTCGCCGTCGGTCAGCCGCGCCGCCAGCGCGTCGCGCAGCGCCGGGCTGAGCACCGCCTCCGGCCCCTCGGCCGCGAACACCTCGCGCATGTCGATGACGCGGACCGACGCGAGCGGGCGATCGAGGATGCGGCGCTCGAGCGTGACCAGCGTGTAGTGGCCGGTCGTCGCGTGCTGGTAGGTCTCGAGCGACGGCGTCGCCGAGCCCAGTACCGCCAGGGCCCCGGCCTGCTGCGCTCGCACGATGGCCACGTCGCGGCCGTGGTAGCGCGGGCTCTCGTCCTGCTTGTAGGACGTATCGTGCTCTTCGTCGACGACGACCAGCCCGAGATCCTCGATCGGCGCGAACACCGCCGATCGCGTGCCCACCACCACCGACACGTCGCCGCGGCGGATCCGGTGCCACTGATCGTGGCGCTCCCCCATCGACAGCCCGCTGTGCTGGATGGCGACCTGGTCGCCGAACGCGGCCCGCAGCAGCGCCGCCATCGCCGGCGTCAGCGCGATCTCGGGCACCAGGATCAGCACGCGACGGCCGGCCCGGCGCACGCCGTCGGCAAGGCGCAGATACACCTGGGTCTTGCCGCTGCCGGTGACCCCGTGCAGCAGGGCGACGGCGAAACGGCGCTCGGCGGCGAGGCCCTCGAGCCGCGCCAGCGCACGCTGCTGCTCCGCCGTCAGGGTGATCGCGAGCGGCTGAGCGCCGGCCGGGGCGGCGAGCGCGCGCGGGCTGGCCAGCGGGTCGCGATCGACGGTGTCGGTGACGATCGCCACCAGGCTGTTGGCGGCAAGGCGGGCGACGATGGCCGCGGACACGCCGGCCGCGGCGAGCGACGCGATCGACGCGCGCCCACCACGCGCCTCGAGGACGGCGAGCGCGCTGCGCTGGCGAGGCGTCGCAGTCGGGGTCGGTGTTGGTGTCGGCGTCCCGGACGGCGTCCCGGACAGCGTCCGGGTCGGCGTCCCGGTCGGGGTCGGTGCCGCGGCGCCGATGGCGGCGACCCCGGTGGCGGCGGTGACACGGCCGGCGGCGGTCAGCACGGCGACGCGCTCGGTCTTGAAGGCGTGGTCGCGGCCGCGCGAGACCGGCGGCAGCGTCAGCACGAGCGTCTCCCCCGGTCCGGCCGCGTAGTACTCCGCCACCCAGCGCGCCAAGGCGATCGACGGCGGCGGTACCAGCGGCGTCTCGTCGAGGACGCGGAGGATCGGCTTCAGCGCCGTCGCCTCGACGCCGGCGTCGAGCGGCGGATCGAGCGCCACCACGAAGCCTGTCGCGGTGCGCTTGCCCAGGGGCACGCTGACGCGGACACCCGGCACGAGCGCGATGCCATCGGGCACGGTATAGGTCAGGAGGCCCAGACGCGGAACCGGCAGCGCCACCGCGACCGTCCGGCTCATGGGCAGTCCCCTGGAACCGTGATGGCTTGCACGAGTCCCGGAGCGCGGCGCCTCGATGGCAAGGCGCGACGAGGAAGAATATTGGGCATATTCGACCGAGGAGCAACGCCGCCAGCGAGGATGCCCCGCCCGGGAATCGTGTGATCCATCACGGTTTCAGGGGACTAGCAGGACCTTGAGCGTGCCGGGGGCGGCCGCTTGCGCCAGCGCGTCGACGCCGTCCGCGAGCGCGTGTCGCGCCTCGATCAGCGGTGCGACCACCACGTCGCCCGCCGCGAGCGCCGCCAGCGCCGGCGCGAACGGTCCGCAGCGCGAGCCGACGATGGTGATCTCGTCGACGACGATCGCCGACAGGTCGAGCGAGGTGTCGCCGGCGAACGTGCTCTTGAGGACCAGCGTGCCGCGCGGTCGCAGCGCGGCCAGCGCCGCGGCGAGGCCCTCGCGTCGCCCCGTGCAGTCGACGACCACGTCCGCGGCGCGCGGCGGCGGCGTCTCGGTCTGCGTCGCGATGCCGCGGGCCGCGAGGTGCGCCAGCTTGCGCGGATGGCGGCCGACGACGACGAGCGCGCAGCCTGTCGTCGCCAGCACCTGCGCGATCACCTGTCCGAGCTTGCCATCGCCGAAGACGACGACGCGATCGGCGGCTGCGATCCGCACCTGAGCCAGAATCTGGAACGCGGCGGCGACCGGCTCCGCGAACACCGCGACTTCGTCCGGGACGGCGTCCGGGACGGCGTGCAGGTTGGCGACCGGCAGCGTCAGGTACTCGCCGAACGCGCCGTCGCGATTGACGATGCCGAGCACCGAGCGCCGCTCGCAGTGACTCGGCCGGCCGGCACGACACGTGGCGCAGCGGCCGCAGGTGGCGTTGATCTCGCCGACGACCCGCCGCCCCTCCCACGCCGGGGCGGACGGCGACGACGCGACGACGCCGACGAACTCGTGCCCGAGGACCCCGCGGTACGGGTAGTAGCCGCGGACCAGCTCGAGGTCGGTGTGGCAGAGCCCGGCCAGCGTGACGCGGATCCGCGCCTCGTCCGGCGGCGGATCGGGGACGGGCAGGTCATCGCGCACCCGCAGGCGGCGATCCTCGAGCCACAGGCCGCGCATTTCAGGGCTAGCCTTCGCGCTCGCCGCGCAGGATCGACAAGACCAGCTTCATGTCGTCCCACGTGTCGCGCTTGCGATCGGGGCTGCGCAGGAGGAAGGCCGGGTGAAAGGTCGGCACGAGCAGGCGGTCGCGGCACGGCCAGGCCTGGCCGCGCAGGCGCGAGATCGGATCCTTCGTGTTCAGCAGCGCCTGCGCCGCGAACGTCCCGAGCGCCACCATCACCTTTGGCTGCACCACGTCGATCTGGCGGAAGAGGAACGGCTGGCAGCTGGCCACCTCGTCCGGCTCCGGGTTGCGATTGCCGGGCGGCCGGCACTTCAGGACGTTGGCGATGTAGACGTCCTTCCGCATGAAGCCCATCGCCTCGATGATCTTGGTGAGCAGCTGGCCGGCGCGGCCGACGAACGGCTCGCCCTGGATATCTTCGTCGGCACCCGGTGCCTCGCCGACGAACATCAGGTCTGCGCCCGGATTGCCGACGCCGTACACGATCTGCCGGCGGCCGAGCCCGTGCAGCTTGCAGCGCGTGCAGTCGCCGAGATCCTCCCGGATCGCAGCCAGTGCAGCACCAGGTTGCACTTCCTGCACAACCTGCACAGTCTCCGGGACGCGCTCCGGGAGGACCTTCGGGAGGTCCTCAAGGAGGTCCTCAGGGAAAACCCTGGGGAGGGAGCCGGCGCGGGCGGTCCAGGCGGGATCGCGGCTGACGCCGTCGACGCCGAGCTCGCCGTAAAACTCGAGGTGGGCGCGGAGCGCGTCGCGGACGTCGCTCACGGACGCACTCCGAGCAACGGCACGACGTGGTCGAGGATGCGGTCGGCGACGGCGGCCTTGGCCTGCAACGGCACTGCGATGTCGCGCTCGCGCGTGATGATCGTCACGGCGTTGGTGTCGTGCTCGAAACCGGCGCCGGGCTGGCTGACGTCGTTGGCGACGACGAGGTCGACCCGCTTGGCGTCGAGCTTGCGCCGGCCGCGCGCGACGGCGTCGGCGGTCTCGGCGGCGAACCCGACGAGGATCGGCCGCGCCGCGCCGTTGCGAGCCGCGCCGAGGTCGGCCAGGATGTCCTTCGTGCGGGTGAGCGTCAGCGTCAGCGGGGCGTCGGACTTGGTGATCTTCTGCGCCGCCGGCGTCGCCGGCGTGTAATCGGCGACGGCGGCCGCCATCACCACGATGTCCTGCCCGGGCAGCGCCTGCATCACCGCCGCGTGCATCTCCGCGGCGCTGCGCACGCGCGACACGTCGAGCCCGGCGGGGACGGCGACCGCGGTCGGCCCGAGCACCAGCGTCACGGCGGCGCCGCGCCGGCGTGCGGCTTCGGCGAGGGCGATGCCCATGCGTCCGCTCGATCGGTTGCCGACGTAGCGCACCGGATCGATGTCCTCGTAGGTCGGGCCCGCCGTGATCAGCACGCGGCGTCCGGCCAGATCGGCGGCGGGAGGCGGCGCCGGACCGAGCGCGTCACAGGTCGCCGCCACG
Organism: Vicinamibacteraceae bacterium; assembly: GCA_031407765.1. GTDB lineage: Bacteria > Acidobacteriota > Vicinamibacteria > Vicinamibacterales > Vicinamibacteraceae > JBDSLU01. Next base: position 36,981 of record JANOIR010000436.1, on the reverse strand, counting down.
ATGTCCTCCGGCTCGGCGAGGCGCCCCGGACCGACCCACCCGCAGGCCAGGTAGCCGCTGCCCGGCTCGATCAGGCGGACGCCGCGCCCGCGCAGCGTCGCCAGATTGGCCTCGACCGCCGGGTGCGCCAGCATCTGCGTGTTCATCGCCGGCGCCAGCAGGATCGGGCACCGCGTCGCAAGCGCGAACGTGGTCAGGAAGTCGTCGGCAAGCCCGTGCGCGAGCTTGGCGATCAGGTTCGCCGTCGCGGGCGCCACGACCAGCGCCGCGACTTCGGTGGTCAGCGAGATGTGGCCGACCTCGGTGTTGGTGCCCGGCGCCCACTGATCGCTGATCACGGCGCGCCGTGTCAGCGCCTCGAACGTCAACGGAGTGACGAACTGCTGCGCCCCGCGCGTGAGGATCGCGACCACGTCGTGGCCGCGCTTCTGCAGCCCGCGCACGACTTCGGCGGCCTTGTAGGCCCCGACGCCCCCGCTCACTCCGACCGCGATCAGCGCCATCTGCTACCCCGCTCCACCGTCAGTCCGCGTCCCGCTTGGGGAACGTGTTGAGAATGCCGTCGGCGACCGGCCGCATCCGGTTCACCCGCGCCCGCTCGGCCATGACGATCGCCCGCAGCGCATCGACGGCGGCCTCGATCTCGTCGTTGACGATCACGTAATCGTAGTCGTGATAGCTCGAGACCTCTGACGACGCCACGTCGAGCCGCCGCCGGATGGCCGCGTCGCTGTCCTTGCTGCGGCCGCGCAGCCGCTGCTCCAGCACCTCGAACGACGGCGGCAGCACGAAGATCGACACGAAGGCGAGGCCGCACTCGCGCACCTGCTGCGCGCCCTGGACGTCGATGACCAGGACGACGTCGCGGCCGGACGACAGCAGCCGCTCGGTCTCCGGCCCACAGGTGCCATAGAGGTTGCCGAAGACGTCGGCCCACTCCAGGAATTCGCCGGCGGCGATCATCGCTTCGAAGCGCTCCCGCGGGACGAAATGGTAGTCGACGCCGTCCTGCTCGCCGACGCGGGCCTGGCGCGAGGTGTAGGACCGCGACAGCGTGATGTTCGGCACGAGCTCGACGAGACGCTCCGCGACGGTCGTCTTGCCGGTGCCGGACGGCGCCGACACGACGAAGAGCCGGCCCCGGGGGTGGCCGTAAAGGTGTGCGCTACTCAACGTTCTGCACCTGCTCGCGCATCCGCTCCAGCTCCGCCTTCATGTCGACGATGATCGGTGACACCTGCAGCCCTTCCGACTTCGACCCGATGGTGTTCACCTCGCGGTTCATCTCCTGCAGCAGGAAATCGAGCTTGCGGCCGCACGGCTCGGGTCCGCCGACGAGGTCGCTCCAGTGTACGAGGTGGGCGCGGAACCGGACGAGCTCCTCGCTGATGTCCGATCGTGCCACGAACCGCACCACTTCCTGCGCGATCGCCGCCGGCTCGAGGGCGACGCCGCCGCCCAGATCGGCGACGCGTTCGTGCAGCCGCGTGCGGAGGACACCCTGGCCATGTGCCGCAGCCTCGGCGACACGCTCGATGGCGGCCGCCAGCGTCGCCCGCCGGGCGTCGAGGTCGGCGAGCAGCAGATCGCCTTCGCGGCGCCGCATCGTATCGAGCGCCTCGAGGGCGGCCGCCAGCGCCGTCTCGGCGCCGCTCTTGAGCACCGCTGCTTCGTCCTCGGCCGGCGCCGCCGGTACCTCGCGCACCGACAGCGCCTGCGGGAAGCGCAGCAGGTCGCCGGGCTGGAGGGCGCCGCTCACCACGCCGAGCGCGCGCGCCCGCTCGATGGCGGCACCGACCCGCAGGGCGAACGCCTCGTCGAGCTCGACCAGCGGGGTCGTCACCCGCCGCTGCTGCACACCGATCGTGACCTCGACCCGCCCGCGCGCCAGCCGCTGCTGGATCAGCGCGCGCAAGGCGTTCTCGGCGGCAGCGAGGCTGCCGGGGACGCGCATCTGCACGTCGAGGAAGCGGTGATTGACGCTCTTGACCGTGACGCTGGTCGTCGCGCCGTCCGCCTCGTGCGTCGCGCTGGCAAACCCGGTCATCGAGATGATCATGGGAGGCTCGTGGAGACGTGCGGCGCGGCGGCCGTGGGCACCTGGATCGGACCCCGGTTGTCGAACATCTGCAACGCGTACAGCCGCGCGTAGACGCCGTTCGGCCGGGCCAGCAGCTCGTCGTGGCGGCCGACCTCGCGGACCGCGCCGCGCTCGAGCACGATGATCGCATCGGCGCGGCGCACCGTCGAGAGGCGGTGGGCGATGACGAACGAGGTGCGGTTCTCCATCAGGCGGAGGAGGGCGTCCTGGACGAGATGCTCCGACTCGGCGTCGAGCGACGAGGTGGCCTCGTCGAGGACGAGGATCGGCGGATCCTTGAGCAGGGCGCGGGCGATGGCCAGGCGCTGCCGTTGCCCGCCCGACAGGCGCTGGCCGCGCTCGCCGATCCGCGTCTCGTAGCCGTCCGGCAGCATGACCACGAACTCGTGCGCGTGCGCGGCCCGGGCCGCCGCTTCGATCTGCTCGCGCGACGCGCCCGGCGATCCGTAGGCGATGTTGGCCGCCACCGTGTCGTCGAAGAGCACGGTGTCCTGCGTGACCATGCCGATCTGGGCCCGCAGCGACGCGATGGTCACGTCGCGGATGTCGACGCCGTCGACCAGGATGGCGCCGCCGGTGACGTCGTAGAAGCGCGGGATCAGGTTGACCAGCGTGGTTTTGCCGGCGCCGCTCAGGCCGACGATGGCGACCACCTGCCCGACCGGCACCTCGAAGCTGACGTCGCGCAGGATGCGGCGGTGGTCGCGGTCCTCGTAGGTGAACGTGACGTGCTGGAACGTGACGCCGCGCGAGAGCGGCGCCATCGGCGCCGCGCCCGGGCGCTCGAGTACCTCGGAATGCGTGTCGAGCATCTCGAAGATGCGGCCGGCGGCGGCAATCGCCTGCTGCAGGTTGGCGTTGACCCGGCTGAGCTTCTTGGCCGGCCCGTAGGACAGGAACAGGGCCGCGATGAACGAGGTGAACTCGCACGTCGTCATCCGGCCATCCGCGATCTCGTTGCTGCCGTACCACAACGCGCCGGCCATCGCCAGACCGCCCAGGAACTCCATCACCGGCGGCAGCGACGAGAGCGCGCTCGTCACCTTCATGTTGGTGCGGTAGAGCGCGTCGGACGCCCGCGCGAACCGGCTCGTCTCGCGTCCCTCCGTCCCGAACGCCTTGACGATGCGGTGCCCGGAGAACGCCTCGGTGGCGACGTGCGAGAGCGTCTCGAGATGCTCCTGGCTGCGCTTGGTGCTGCGCCGCACCTTCTGCCCCAGGCGGACGAGCGGGTAGACGATGACCGGTGCGCTCGTGAGGCACAGCAGCGCCAGCCGCGCGTCGTACCAGAACAGCAGAATCAGGTAGCCGACCAGCGCCAGGCCTTCGCGCAGCAGGTCGCCGATGGTCTCCGACACCGCCTGCTGGATCTGGGTGACGTCGCTCGTGACGCGGGAGAGGAGCTGGCCGCTCGTGCGCCGGGCGAAGAACGCCGCCGACTGACCGAGGATGTGCCCGAAGAGCCGATTCCGGACGTCGCGCACCACGAGCTGGCCGACGTCGGTCATCCAGTAAGCCGACAGATAGGCCCCGATGCCCTTGATCAGATAGGCGGCGACGATCGCGATGGTGATCTCGACGACCCGCTCCTGGCGGAACAGGACCTCGTCGAAAATCGGCTGGATCAGATACGCGATGGCGCCGGTGGCGGCGCCGTAGACGACCATCGCGGCGAGGGCCGCCACGAGCCGGCCCCGGTAGGGCCGCGTGTACCCCAGGAGCCGCCGGAACTCGTTCACGCCCCCGACCTGCCGGGTACGACGCCGGTATAGCCCCCTGGATGGCGGCGCCGCCATTGCCAGGCGGTGTCGACGATGGTTCGCAGATCCAGGTAGGCCGGCGTCCAGCCGAGGTCGCGGCGGATCCGATCGGCCGAGGCGTAGAGCACCGCCGGGTCGCCCGGCCGCCGCGGGCCCATGGTGTGGGGGACCGGGGCGCCGGCCACGGCCTCGACGGCCTGCAGCACCTCGCGCACCGAGAACGGCCGGCCGATGCCCAGGTTGTAGGCGCGCGAATCGCCACCGGCCTGCAGGTGCGCCAGCGCCAGGAGGTGCGCGTCGGCAAGATCGACGACGTGGACGTAGTCGCGAAGGCAGGTGCCGTCGGGTGTCGGATAGTCGTCGCCGAAGATCGACAGCGGCTCGGCCCCGAGGACGGCGTCGATGGCGCGCGGGATCAGATGCACCTCGGGCCGGTGATCCTCGCCGATGATGCCGTCCGGGTCGGCGCCGGCGGCGTTGAAGTAGCGCAGCACGACCGAGCGGATGCCGTAGGCGCGCTCGAAATGCGGCAGCGCGCGCTCGACCGCCAGCTTGGTCTCGCCGTAGGTGTTGATCGGCCGCTGCGGGTGGTCCTCGTCGATCGGGGCGCGCTCGGGCTCGCCGAAGGTCGCCGCCGTCGACGAGAAGATGAACGCCGGTACCTTGGCCTCGGCCATGGCGCCGAGCACCGCGAGCGCCCCGCCGACATTGTTCTCGTAGTAGGCGACCGGATGGCTGACCGATTCACCGACCAGCAGCCAGGCGGCGAAGTGCATGACCGCGTCGATCCGGTTGGCGGTCAGCGCCTCGCGGACGGCGGCAGTGTCGCGGATGTCGCCCGTGATCAGGCGGATCGGGGTGCGAGCGGGAGCGGCCGCATTGAGGCGATCGATGGCCTCGGCGTGGCCCTGCCGCAGGTTGTCGTAGACGACGACCTCGTGGCCAGCCTGCGCCAGCGCCCGCACGGCGAAGCTGCCGATGAACCCGGCTCCGCCGGTGACGAGGATACGACTCACGCGTGGCACCTCAGCGTCCGATCGAGAAGTAGGTGAACCCGTGCGCCTTCATCTGCTGGGGATTGTAGATGTTGCGGCCGTCGAAGACGATCGGCGCCTTCATCAGCTTGCGCATCCGGGTGAAGTCCGGCTCGCGGAACTCGTTCCACTCGGTGACGAGGGCCAGCGCATCGGCGCCGACCAGGGCCTCGTAGCTCTTGCGGGCATAGCTGATCCGCGCCCCGAAGTGCTTCTTGGCCACGTCGGTCGCCTCCGGATCGTAGGCCTGGACCTTCGCGCCCTGCTCGAGCAGCGCGCTGATGATCGTGATCGCGGGGGCTTCGCGCATGTCGTCGGTGCGCGGCTTGAACGCCAGGCCCCACACGCCGATGGTCTTCCCCTTCAGCGAGCCGAAATGCCGCTGCATCTTGGTGACCAGCAGCTGCTTCTGCGCGGCGTTCACCTGCTCGACCGCCTCCAGGATCTTGAAGGTGTAGCCCTTGTCCTTCGAGAACTTGAGGATCGCCTTGACGTCCTTGGGGAAACAGCTGCCGCCATAGCCGCAGCCGGGGAACAGGAAGGCGGCGCCGATGCGCTTGTCCGACGCGACGGCGCGGCGCACCTCGTCGACATTGGCCCCGTACTGCTCGCAGACGAACGCCACCTCGTTCATGAACGAGATACGGGTCGCCAGCATGGCGTTCGCCGCGTACTTGCAGAGCTCGGCGCTCGAACAATCCATCACCATGACCGGCGCGCCGGTGCGGGTGAACGGCGCGTAGAGCTCGCGCATCACTTCGGCGCCGCGCGGATCGTCGGCGCCGATGACGACCCGATCCGGGCGCAGGAAGTCATCGACTGCGGCGCCCTGCTTCAGGAACTCGGGGTTGCTGACGACGCTGAAGGGATGCGTGGTCTCGCGGCGGATCGCCTCGCGGACCCGTTCGGCGGTGCCCACAGGGACGGTGCTCTTGTCGACGATGACCTTGTAGCCGTTCATCGCCCGGGCGACGTCACGAGCGACGCCGAGCACGTGCTGCAGATCGGCCGAACCGTCCTCGGCCTCTGGCGTGCCGACGGCGATGAAGATGACCTGCGAGGCGCGCACGGCGCGCGGCAGCGTGGTGGTGAACGTCAGCCGGCCTTCCTGCCGGTTCCGTTTGACCAGCTCCTCGAGGCCCGGCTCGTAGATCGGGATCTTGCCTTTCTGGAGCGCCCGGACTTTGGCAGCGTCCTTGTCGACGCACACGACCGAATTGCCGTTCTCTGCGAAACAGGCCCCTACGACGAGGCCCACGTAGCCCGTGCCCACCACTGCGATGTTCATGACGTCGGTGCGTGCTCCAGCCGGGGGCCCTGTGCGCCCCGCTCCAAACAGTTCACGGTACCACCCGCTAGCGGATGAGGTCAATCCACTGACTCGCAAGGATTTGCACACGGGGAGGCCCGTGCTAACCTCGCGCCGATCGTGCGCATCCTGCTCGACTACCGCCCGGCACTGGTGACCCGGACAGGCGTCGGGGAGTACGTCCACCGCATGGCCGAGGCGCTGGTCCGGGTCTCGGCCGGGCGGGACGATATCGCGCTGTTCGCCAGCTCCTGGAAACACCGGCTCCGGGACAGCGCCGTCCCGGGAGCGCGGCCCCGCGACGCGCGGCTGCCAGCCCGGCTGCTGACCGCCCTCTGGCAGCGCTGGGACTGGCCGGCGGTCGAGCGCATGGCCGGGGGCCCGTGGGACATCGTGCAGTCCTCCCAACCCACGCTGGTGCCGTCGCGCACCGGCATCCGCCTGACGACGGCCCACGACCTCGACTTCCTCGACCATCCGGAACGGACCCAGGCCGAGTTCGCCGGCCGCTACGCCGCGCTGGCCCGGCGCCACGCCCGCGAGACCGACCATGTCATCGCCGTGTCGGCCTACACGGCCGGCGAGGTCGAGGCCCGGCTGGGGGTCCCGCGCAACCGGATCACCGTCTGCCGGCCCGGCCGTCCGGCCTGGCCGGTCCGGCCGGCGCCGCCGCCGGCGTCAGTCGCCTACCTGCTGTTCGTCGGCACGCTCGAGCCGCGCAAGAACGTCGCCGGCCTGCTGGAGGCCTACGGCCGGCTGGTCGCCCGCAACGCGCAGGCGCCGCCGCTCGTCCTGGTCGGCCGCGTCGTGCCGGAATCGGCCCCGGTGCTGGCCCAGCTCGAGCGCCCCCCCTTCGTCGGCCGCGTCCAGCATCGCGGTTACATCCCCGACGCCGACCGCCCAGCGCTCTACGCCGGGGCAACGGCGCTGATCCTGCCGTCGTTCGCCGAGGGCTTCGGCCTGCCGGTGCTCGAGGCGATGACCGTCGGCGTGCCGGTCGTCGCCTCCGATCGCGGATCGCTGCCGGAGGTGCTGGGCGACGCCGGCCTCCTCGTCTCGCCCGACGATCCCGAGGAGCTGGCGGCGGCCCTGCAGCGTATCTGCACCGACCCGCGACTGGCGGCCACCCTCGGCGCGCGCGGCGCGCGGCGATCACAAATGTTCGACTGGACGACCTCGGCAGCGGCGCTGCGCGAGACCTACGTCGCCTTGACGACCGAGGCCCGCGGGCGAGGGCGACGAGCGCCGGTATGAAGATCGCCGTCGACGCCCGCGAGCTGGCCCCCCACCCGACCGGGGTCGGCCGCTATCTGCTGGAGATCCTGCAGGCGTGGGCCCAGGATCCGGCTGCCGCCGACTGCGAGATCGCGTTGTATGCGCCGGCCGCCCTCGACGTGTCGTCGTCCCGTCTGCGCGGCCCCGGCGCGCGGATCCAGGCGATCGTGCTGGGCGGTAGCCGCGGTCCGCTGTGGGAGCAGATCCGGTGGCCGCTCGCGCTGCTGCGCGGCGTCGACGCGATCTATGCCCCGGCCTATTCGGCGCCGATCTTCGCACCGGCGCCGACCGTGGTGACGGTGCACGACGTCTCGTTCTGGGCCCACCCCGAGTGGTTCCCCGCGCGCGAGGGCATCCGCCGGCGCTGGTCCTGCCGGCTCGCCGCCGCCAATGCCGCCACGGTACTCACCGTGTCGGCATTCTCGAAGGCGGAGATCGTGCGCTGGATGGGCGTCGCCCCGGCGCGGATCGTGGTCACGCCGCTCGGCGTCAGTACCCGGGTGCGGCCGGCCACGCCCCTCCAGCCCGCGACCCACGGCCGCGGTACCGCCCCGCTGGTGCTGTGCGTCGGGACGCACCTCAATCGCCGCCACCTGCCCGACCTCGTGCGCGCGTTCGCGCCGCTGCGGGCCGACGACGTCCGCGCCCGGCTGGTGCTGGTCGGCGATAACCGCACCTATCCGCACGAGGACGCCAGCGCCGTGGCACGCGAGCTCGGCATCGCCGAGGCGGTCGACTGCCGGCCCTGGATCGCCGACGACGAGCTGGCCAGCCTCTACGGCGCCGCGACCGCCTTCGCCTGGCTCTCGACCTACGAAGGCTTCGGCCTGCCGCCGCTCGAGGCGATGGCCGCCGGCGTGCCGGTCGTCGCCTACGACACCGCGGTCGCGCGCGAGGTCTACGACACCGCGGCGACGCTCGTCCCGGTCGGCCGCCTCGATGCCGTCACCGCCGCCCTCCGCGCCCTGAGCGCGGACGCGGCGCTGCGTGCGGCGCGCCGGGACGCCGGCCTCAGTCAGGTCGGCCGCTACGACTGGACGCGGACGGCGCAGGCCACGCTCGCCGCGCTGCGCGAGGCAGCGGCGTGAGCGCGCTCACCATCGTCATCGTCAGCTTCGACGCGCGCGACGATCTGGCGCGCTGCCTCGACAGCCTGCGCGACGCGCCGCCGGCAATCGATCACGAGATCGTCGTCGTCGACAACGCCTCGAGCGACGGCAGCGCCGAAGCCGTCCGGGCCCGGGCCGGCGTCCGACTCATCGCGCTGCCGACCAACGTCGGCTTCGCCGCCGCCAACAACGTCGCCATCCGCGCCACCGCCGGCGAGCTGATCCTGCTGCTCAACAGCGACACGATCGTGCCGGCCGGAGCGATCGACGGGCTGGCGGCGGCGCTGCGCGCATCCGGCCTCACGGCCGCGGCCGGTCCGCGGCTGGTCGATGCCCAGGGGCGCCCTGAGCTGTCGTTCGGCGACATGGTGGCGCCGCTCGCCGAGTGGCGGCGGAAGCGGCTGGTCACGGCCGCCGAGCGGGGCGACAGCGGGGCCCGCGAGGAGATCGCCCGGCGCGCCAGCGGCGGCTGCTTTCCGCAATGGATCAGCGGCGCCTGCCTGCTGGTGAAGCGGGCGGAAGCCGAAGCCGTGGGCCTGCTCGACGAGCGCTACTTCATGTACCTGGAGGACGTCGACTTCTGCGCCGCGCTCCGCGCCCGCGGCCAGCGCATCCTGTTCACGCCCGACGTCACCATCACCCATCTGCGCGGCCGCTCCCGCCAGGCGGCGCCGGCGGCGACGTCGCGCGCCTACCGCAACAGCCACCGCGCCTTCTACACCAAGCACCACCCCGCCTGGGCCCCGCTCCTCCGCGCGTACCTGTGGCTCAAAGGGGCCTGATACCATGGCGGCCCGACCCATGCGGATCGGCATCGATGCGCGCAAGCTGCACGACTTCGGCATCGGCACCTACCTGCAGAATCTGCTGAAGGAGCTGGTGCAGCTCGACGACGACGCCGAGTACGTGGTGCTCTGCCAGGCCCGCGACGTCGACTGGCTCGCCGCCCTCGGCCCCCGCATCCACCCGATCGTCACAGGTGCCGCCAACTACTCGCTGCGCGAGCAGGTCGAAGTGCCGTGGCGGCTATGGCGGGCCGGCGTGAGGCTGTTCCACAGCCCGCACTACGTGCTGCCGGTGCTGGTGCCGTGCCCGGCGGTGGTGACCGTGCACGACTGCATCCACCTGATGTTCCCGCAGTACCTGCCCAACCGCCTGGCGATCTTCTACGCCCGGTTCTTCATGTGGTGGGCCACGCGGCGGGCGCGCCGGGTCCTGACTGTGTCCGAAGCGTCGAAGCGCGACATCCTCCGCCTCTGCCGCATCGCCCCCGCCAAGGTCACGGTCATCTACAACGCCATCGACGATCGCTTCCGGGTGCCGCCGCCCGCCGACGAGGTCGAGCGCATCCGCGAGCGCTTCCAACTGCACGAGCCGTTCATCCTCTACGTCGGCAACGTCAAGCCCCACAAGAACCTCGTGCGGCTGATCGAGGCGGTGCATCACCTGCACGCCAACGGCTACGACTCCTTGAAGCTGCTCGTCATCGGCAGCGACATCTCCAAGTACGCCGAGCTGCGCCGCGCCATCCACACCTACAACCTGCACCGCTACGTGCGCTTCCTCGGCTTCGTCCCGGATCGCACGCTCCACATCCTCTATCGCCTGACCTCGGTCTTCGCCTTTCCGTCGCTCTACGAGGGCTTCGGCCTGCCGCCCCTCGAGGCGATGGCGTGCGGGGCGCCGGTCGTGACGTCGAACACGTCGTCGCTGCCGGAGGTGGTCGGCGACGCCGCCGTCCTGGTCGATCCGACCGACTCACGGGCGATTGCGGAGGGCCTGGCCCACGTGCTCGCCGATCCGAACCTGCGCGCCGACCTGCAGCGCCGCGGCGTGGCACACGCCCGCTCGTTCTCGTGGGCGGAGGCCGCCAAGGCGGTCCGCCGCATCTACGACGACGTGCTCGGGGTCGGCCAGTGATCCCGGCGACGGCGACCGCGGCGCCCCCGCTGCCGTTGACCCGCGCCGCCGCGGCCGGCTGGCGTGTCGCCCTGGTGCACGACTGGCTGACCGGGATGCGGGGCGGCGAGAAGGTCCTCGACGCGCTCTGCGCGCTCTGTCCCGGTGCGCACGTCTTCACGCTGCTGCACGTGCCAGGCGCCGTGTCTGGGCGCATCGCGGCGGCGCCGCTGGCGACATCCTTCGTCCAGCACCTGCCGCGTGCCGCGCGCTGGTACCGCCATTACCTGCCGCTGTTCCCTGCCGCCGTCGAGTCGTTCGATCTCGACGGCTTCGACCTGGTGATCTCGAGCAGCCATTGCGCGGTGAAGTCGGTCATCGCCCCCGGGCGGGCCCGGCATCTGTGCTACTGCCACTCGCCGATGCGCTACGCGTGGGACCAGTTCGACGCCTATTTCGGACCGGCGCGGCTCGGACGGGCCAGTCGCCTGGCCCTGGCGGCACTGCGTCCCCTGGCCAGGTGGGACGCCGCCACGAGCGGCCGGCCCGACCGCTATGTCGCGAATTCTCAATATGTTGCGCGCCGAATCGGGCGCTACTATAATCGATCGGCTGCCGTGGTGGCGCCGCCCGTCGACACTGCGTTCTACACGCCGTCGGCCCGCGCCCCCGAGCCCTACCTACTCGTGGTTTCCGCCCTCGTCCCGTATAAACGCCTCGACATCGCCATCCACGCGGCCCGCGCCGCCGGCGTTCCCCTCAGGATCGCCGGCGAAGGCACCGATCGGGCCCGATTGGAAGAGCTGGCTGGGCCGGATGTGGAGTTCCTGGGCCGACCGACCGATGAAACCGTGCGTGAGCTCTATCGCGGCGCCACGGCGGTGCTCCTCCCGGGCGAGGAGGATTTCGGCATCGTGCCGGTCGAGGCGCAGGCCTGCGGCCGCCCGGTCATCGCGCTGGCCCGGGGCGGCGCCCTCGAAACGGTCGTCGACGGCGAGACCGGGGTCCTGGTCGACAGCACCGCGCCCGACGCCTGGGCCGACGCCATGCGCCGGGTCCGCGCCGGCGTCGACGGCGGCGCCTTCGATCCGGCCCGCATCCGCGCCCACGCCGAGCAGTTCTCCCGGGAGCGCTTCCTGACCGCCATGGCCGCCGAAATCGACGCGCTCGTCGAGGCACCGTCCGCGGAGGTCGCGCGATGGTGAAGCGATGGAACCGGCTGCTCGTCGCCTTCTTCGTCCTGACCGACTCGCTGTTCGGAATGATCGCGTTCGTGCTGGCCTATGTCCTGCGCTTCGACACCGGGATGATCGAGGCCCCCAAGGGCTATCCGCCGTTCTCGCAGTACATCAACGTCCTGCCGCTCATCGGCCTGCTCGTGCCGCTCGCCTTCCAGGTCCAGGGCATCTACCGGCTGCGGCGCGGCCGCACCCGCGTCGACGACTTCTTCGCCGTCTTCGTCGGCAGCATCCTCACCGTCGTCCTCGGCATCGTCACGACCCTCTACGTCCAGGCCTACTACCTGCCGGACGACATCAAGGAGCGCGGCGCGTTCGAGGTCTCGCAGCTGGTCTGGGGCCTCTTCCTGGTCCTCAACGTGTCGCTCACGTATGCGACGCGCGAGCTGGTGCGCGAGGCGCTCGAGCGCCGCTGGCGCCAAGGCATCGGCCTCAAGCGCGTGCTGGTGGCCGGCGCCGGCGAGCTCGGCCGGGTCGTCGTCGACAAGCTGCTCGAGCACCACGAGCTCGGCTACAAAGTGATCGGCTTCGTCGACGACAAGGCCGGCGGCGACCACATCGGCTATCGCGGCCTGCCGCTGCTCGGCACCCTCGCCGAGGCCGGCGACATCCTCCAACGCGATCGGATCGATCAGCTCTACGTCGCCCTGCCCCTCGACGAGCACATGAAGATGGTGGCGCTCGTCGAGAGCGCCAACCGCGAGATCGTCGAGGTCAAGGTGGTGCCGGATCTCGTCCAGGTGATTGCGCTGCGCGCCCGCCTGGAAGAGCTCGACGGCATCCCGATCATCAACATCAACGACGTCCCGCTGCGCGGCTTCAACAGCGTGCTGAAGCGGGCGATCGACGCGGCGCTGTCGGCGGCCGGGCTGCTGGCACTGTCGCCGATGCTCGGCGTGCTCGCCCTGCTCGTCCGGGCCAGCTCGCCCGGGCCCGCCTTCTTCCGCCAGGAGCGCATGGGCCTCGACGGGCGATCGTTCTGGGTGTGGAAGTTCCGCTCGATGTACGACGAAGCCGAGCGCGACACCGGCCCGATCTGGGCGCGCGAGGACGATCCACGCTGTACCCGGGTCGGGCGCTTCCTGCGCCGCTCGAACCTCGACGAGATTCCGCAGCTGTGGAACGTCTTCCGCGGCGACATGTCGCTCGTCGGGCCGCGCCCGGAGCGGCCGTTCTTCGTCGAGCAGTTCAAGCAGCGGATGCCGCAATACATGTTGCGCCACAAGGTCAAGGCCGGCCTCACCGGCTGGGCCCAGGTCAACGGCTGGCGGGGCAACACCTCGATCGAGAAGCGGATCGAGTACGATCTCTACTACATCGAGAACTGGTCGGTCATGCTCGACCTGAAGATCCTGTGGCTGACGCTCGTCAAGGGCTTCTTCCACAAGCACGCCTACTAATGGTTTGTTGGACGGCGCGTAAACGCGCCGCCAACCTCACGACGCCTTCGGCCTGCGGCCTCGGCGTTCGTGTGGCGGCCGAGACTCTCGCTCACCACCACCTATCACGGACATCATCATGGCTCGTGTCGTCATCACCGGCGCTGCCGGTTTCATCGGCTCGCATCTCGCCGAAGCCCTGCTCGACCGCGGCGACAGCGTCGTCGGCGTCGACAACCTGCTGACCGGGGACACCGCGAACATCGCGCACCTGGCCGGCCGCGACTTCCAGTTCATCAAGCACGACGTCACCAACTACATTTACGTCGACGGCCCGGTTGACTACGTGCTGCACTGGGCCAGCCCCGCCAGTCCGATCGACTACCTCGAGCTGCCGATCCAGACCCTGAAGGTGGGCGCACTCGGCACCCACAAGGCACTCGGCCTGGCCAAGGCCAAGGGCGCGCGCTTCGTCATCGCCTCGACCTCCGAGGTCTACGGCGATCCGCTCGAGCACCCGCAGAAGGAAACCTACTGGGGCAACGTCAACCCGGTCGGGCCGCGCGGCGTCTACGACGAGGCCAAGCGCTTCGCCGAGGCCATGACCATGGCCTACCACCGCTTCCACAAGGTGGACACCAAGATCGTCCGCATCTTCAACACCTACGGGCCGCGGATGCGCATCAACGACGGCCGCGCCGTGCCGGCCTTCATGAGCCAGGCGCTCCGCAACGAGGACGTGACGATCTTCGGCGACGGCAGCCAGACCCGGAGCTTCTGCTACGTCACCGATCTGGTGCGCGGGATCATCAAGCTGATGGAGTCGGGCGAGAACGACCCGGTCAACATCGGCAACCCGCACGAGATGACGATCAAGGACATCGCCGAGACGATCATCCGGATGACCGGCTCCACGAGCCGGATCGTCCAGCGGCCGCTGCCGACCGACGATCCGAAGGTGCGCAAGCCGGACATCACCCGCGCCCGCACGCTGCTGCACTGGGAACCGAAGGTCGGCCTCGATGAAGGCCTGGCGTCGACCATCGCATACTTCAGGTCGAAGCTCGGGGTGGCGTAGCGTTCGAGGTGCATCGACACGGAGCAGGCGTCGCCTCTTGGCGCGGCGAGACGCCCTGCTCCGGTGCGGGTCGTCCTCCGGCGCTCGCAGCGTCAGCGCGAACGGCGCACGCTGCGCCGGCCGTTCGCCCGCACGCCGAACGGCCAAACGAGCGCCGGACGACGACCCGCACCGCGTTCGCCCAGGCGTCCAAGCCGCGAGAGCCGAGTCGTGACCGACCTCGTCCACTCGGATGCGGAGCCGCGACCAGTCCCGGCCAAGTCCGTCCTTCGGCACGAAGAACGGGCCGCAGCGTGTCAGTCGCGAGCGCGCCGTCGCAGGACCAGGCGTGTCGCCACCGCGAACCGCTCAGCGACGATGCGGATGTGTCCCCCGTCCAGATGGTCCACGCGCGGCCGGCATGCCTAGTCGGCGCTCGCGCTTCGCGACCGGGCGAAGCCGGTGATGTAGGCGGCGTAGTGCAGCGCTGAAATCACGGTCAGTGCCAACGACAGATAGGCGCACAGGTCGACCAGCAGCATTGGCTGGTTGATGTAGTTGGCCCACAGTGTCAGCACCGCCGTCATCATGAAGGTCGCGGTGGCCGCCTTGCCGAAGATCGACGGCGGGAACGTGCGCCGGCCAACCGCCAGGTTCACGATGGCGACCGTCACCACGATGCCGATGTCGCGGCCCATCACCAGCACGGTCAGCCACAGCGGGATACGCTGCACGAGCTGCGGCAGCGGCAGCGTCAGCACCACGAACATCGTGGCGATGAGCAGCTTGTCGGCAACCGGATCGAGCCACGCGCCCAGCGTGGTGTGCTGCCCGGCCCGCCGCGCCAGCAGGCCGTCGAAGGCGTCAGTGAGGGCGGCGAGGATCAGCACGATCAGCGCCCAGCCCATGCGGTCGTACAGCACCAGCAGCGCCAGCACCGGGATCAGGAGCATCCGCAGGAGCGTCAGTTGGTTGGCGGCGGTGAGCGCGGTCATGACGGCGGGGGGAGCGATCACGGGCGGGCGCCGGTGAGGACGGCGAGCCGATCGATCGCGGCAATCGCCTCCTGGCCCGACACCGCCCGAGCGGCAGAGAACGCGCCGCCGGGATCGAGGCCGATGATGCCGGCCTCGACCGCAAGATCGGCGGCCTCGCGGACGGCGTTGCCGGCGGCGACGTCGGTGATCTCCACGGTCCGGCCGCGCCAGCGCGCGGCGGCCGCGGGATCGGCGGCCTGCACGCGACCGTAGACGAGCCCGACGACGCGAGCCAGATCGGCGCGGCGCACGGTGGTCCCGGGCTGGAAGGTGTGGTTCGGGAACACCTCCATGACGCCGGCGCGCGCCACGTCGAGGATCCACCGCTGCGCCCAGTGGCCGCGGACGTCGGTCATGAGCGGGATCGGCTGCGTACGGGCCGCTGCGAGCAGCCGCTCGAGCCGCACGCCGATCAGCGCAGCGAGGTCGGCCCGCGACACCGCGCCGCGCGATCCGATGCTGCGGAAGGCCTCGGGCATCGCCGCCAGATCGACCCGGCGCTCGAGCTCGGCGACGCGGGCGGCATATTCGGGTCGAGGGTCGCGCGCCGCGGCGCGCTGGAACGCGTCGAGCGCCGGCCGCAGGTTGCCGCGGGCCGCCTCGATGTCGCCCACCAGGGCGTGCGTGGGGGCGTCGCCATCGTCGAGCAGCAGCGCCGCTCGCGCCCGGGTCAGCGCGGCATCCAGCTGCCCGGCCTGTCGCTCGACCTGGGCTAGCTCGCGCAGGAAGTCGACGCTGTCCGGCGACGCCTCGACGGCCTTGGTCCAGGCGGCGCGGGCGGCGTCGAGATCGTTGCGCTGCCTCGCCGCGCGCGCGTCGGCAATCAGCCCTTCAATCACCTGGAGCCGGAGGGTCTCGAGCCGCGTGCGCGCCGCCGTGCGCTGCGGATCAGCAGCGACCAGGGCCTCGAAAGCGGCGATCGCCTCGACGCCCCGATGGGCCGCAACAAGGGCCTCGGCACGGCCCGCGAGCGCCGGCACGTAGCCCGGACGCGCAGCCAGGGCCGCGTCGAAGCTCGTGACCGCCCCAGCGGGGTCGCGCCCCGCCAGCCGCGCATAGCCGTGCGCCGCGCGGGCTGGATAGAAAGCCGGCGTGCTGCGCGTGACCTCGCTGAAGATCGCCGCCGCCTCGTCGGGCCGGCCGGCCTGCAGGCCGACCCAGCCTTCGTCGTAGCGGGCGCGGACCGCCGCCGGCAGGGGCGTCGGCAGCGGCTCGACGAGATCGGGACGCTCGAAGGCGGGAAAGGCCGGCGATGCGACAGCGGCGGGCGGCGGCAGCCGCTTCCCGCCGCACGCCGCCGACAGCAGCGCCAGCGCCACCGCCGGTGCCAGCATGATCGACCCGAGCCGGGCTCGTCCTGGACCGGTCATCGCGGCGCGGGATCGCCCGTCAGCCGCGACAGCCAGCGGCGCGGGACGTCCGCCTCGATTTCGATGCGGCCGGCGGTGTCCTGGTGACTCACCACTCGCGCATGACGGTAGACCCGGGCGATACGAGCCTGGTGGCCGTCGTCGTCGGCGTTGAACTCGAGCCGCACGCGCTCGGTGTCGAGCGAGAGCCGGCGCGTCACCTCGCGCTCCAGCCCGTCGAAGCCGACGCCAGTCGCGGCCGAGACGCTGACGGCGCCGTCGGCACCGGCGTCGAGCCGGGCGCGCTCGTCGTCGGTGAGGCGATCGACCTTGTTGTAGACACGCAGGCGCGGGACCTCGTGCGCCTCGATCTCGGTGAGGACGCGCTCCACCGCTTCGATGTGTCGCCCGCGGTCGGCGTCGGCCGCGTCGATGACGTGCAGCAGCAGGTCGGCCTGCACGACTTCCTCGAGCGTGGCGCGAAAGGCCGCGACGAGGCTGTGCGGCAGGCGATCGATGAAGCCGACCGTGTCCGAGAGCAGGATCTGCGAGCCCTCACGCAGCCGCACCTGACGCAGCAACGGATCGACCGTGACGAAGAGCGCGTCCGACGCCAGCGCCTCCTGGTGCGCCAGCCGGTTGAACAGCGTGGTCTTGCCCGCGTTGGTGTAGCCGACCAGGGCGACCGTCGGCAGCAGCCCTTCGCGCCGGCGGTCGCGGAGCTGGGCCCGGCGCGCCTTGACGTCGGCGATCTGCTTGCCGACGACGCTGAGGCGATGGCGGATGTGCCGGCGATCGACTTCGAGCTTGGTTTCGCCGGGGCCGCGCGTGCCGATGCCGCCGCCGAGGCGCGACAGCCAGTCGCCCGAGCCGACCAGCCGCGGCATCAGGTACTTCAGCTGGGCGAGCTCGACCTGCAGCTGCCCCTCACGTGTCCGCGCCCGCCGGGCGAAGATGTCGAGGATCAGCTGCGTGCGGTCGAGGACCGCGAGCTTGGTTTCCTTCTCGAGGTTGCGGAGCTGAGCCGGGCTGAGCTCGTTGTCGACGATCACGAGATCGACGTCGAGCTCGGCGCAGGCGTGGGTCAGCATGCCGACCTTGCCGCGGCCGAGATAGAGCGCCGGGTCGGGAGCGGGGCGCTCCTGGACCATGCGCAGCGCGACCTCGGCGCCCGCGGCGCGGGCCAGGCCATCGAGCTCTTCGAGGCTGTGCTCGGCCGCCGCACGCGTCACGACACCGGTGGCGAGGCCAACCAGCGCTGCGCGCTGCCGCCCGCGATCATTCTGGCGGCCGGCAACGGAATGAGTCATGTGCTGCGGGAGGGAGGCCGGAAAAACTCGGGGCCTATCGCAGTGATTCTAGCACGCGGGCAAAAGGGATCGGGCCTTCCCTGATGAGTCTTGGCTCGGCCCCGGAGACGTCGACGATGGTCGAGGCCGGACCGCCCGGCGCGTCGCCGCCGTCGAGGATCACGTCGACGTGGTCGAGTGCCGCGGCGACCCCGTCTGCGCTCGTGTGAGGGGGACTGCCGGACCGGTTGGCGCTGGTCGCCGTGATCACCCCCGCTGGAGAGACGGCCGCCAGCGCGCGCGCGACGGGGTGGCTGGACACGCGGACGCCCACCGTCCCGCGCCCGGCCGTGGCCCGCATGACGACCGCCGCGACGTTGGCCGGAACGACCAGCGTCAGGGGCCCCGGCCAGAATCGCGCCGCCAGGGTGGCGGTCACCGGGCTCCAGATCGCCGCGACCCGTCGCGCCGCGTCGATGTCGGCGGCGATGAGCGGCAGCGCTTCCCCGGATGGCCGGCCCTTCAGCTCGAAGACGTGGACGACCGCCACCAGCGAGGCCGGATCGGCGGCGAGGCCGTAGACGGTCTCGGTCGGAAAGGCGATCACGCCGCCGCGATCGAGCACGGACGCCGGGTACGCGAGCTTGACTTCCAGCGCCGCCGGCTCGAGCGTCGGATCGACGCTCATGCGGCGAAGGTCGACGCCCGGCCTGATCACGGCCGGTACGGCGGCAGCTCGCAGCGCGTCGGCCGATCGGCGCGGTAGCCGAGCAGGTAATCGGCCTGCATGATGGTGTGGATCTCGCGCGTGCCCTCGTAGATCACCGCGCCCTTGCAGTTGCGGTAGAAGCGGCCGACCGGATACTCGTCCGAGTAGCCATTGGCGCCGTGGATCTGCACGGCGTCACCGGCGGCACGCTCCGAGGCGATGGTCGACATCCACTTGGCCAGACCGCTCTCGCGCGTGTTGCGGCGGCCGACGTTCTTCAGCCAGCCGGCCCGCAGCCACAGCAGGCGCGTCGACTGATAGTCGGCCTCCATCCGCGCGATCATCTCCTTCACCAGCTGGTGCTCGCCGATCGGCACGCCGAAGGTGTGGCGATCGAGGGCGTACTTCACCGATGCGTCGCGGCAGGCCCGAATCAGCCCGGTCGCGCCGGCGGCGACGGTGTAGCGGCCCTGGTCGAGGGCGAACATCGCAATCTTGAAACCTTCGCCCTCGCGGCCGATCAGGTTCTCGGCCGGCACCTCCACGTCGTCGAATTTCAGGAAGCCGGTGTTGCCGGCGAGGATGCCCCACTTCTCGGTCAGCGTCCCGCTCGAGAAGCCCTTGAAGCGGCGCTCGACCATGAACGCGCTGAGGCCGGCGGTGTCGCGCTGACGCATCTTCTCCAGATCGCTCCAGGCGATGACCAGCACGTGGTCGGCGACGTCGGCCAGCGAGATCCACATCTTCTCGCCGTTGAGTACATAGCGATCGCCCTGCTTCACGGCAGTGGCCTTGATGCCACGCGCATCGCTGCCGGCCGATGGCTCGGTGAGCGCAAAGGTCGCGATCTTCTCGCCGCGGGCCTGCGGCACGAGGTACTGCTGCTTCTGCGCTTCGGTGCCCCAGGCGAGGAGCGACAGGCAGTTCAGGCCGACGTGGACCGACAGGATCACCCGCAGCGAGGTGTCCACGTATTCGAGCTCTTCGCTCGCCACGCCGAGGCTGACGTAGTCCATCCCGGCGCCGCCGTACTCGGCCGGGACCGAGACGCCGAGCAGACCGAGGCCGGCCATTTGCGGCAGCAGGCCGCGATCGAAGCGATGCTCGCGGTCGAGCGCCTTGATCCGCGGCGCCACGTCGCGCCCGGCCCATTCCTTGACGGTCTGCTCGAGCAGCCGGTGTTCCTCGGTGAGATCGAAATCGATCATGCGATGCTCCCGCGCGCTCCGGGCGCGCCCCCCACAAACGTATCAGGTTGTCGGGCGACCTCGATCGACGCGCCCGGCTGGACCCCGGCACGCCCCAGCGCCGGGGCCGAGCGCGCGGCGACCTCGAGCAGCCCGGTGCTGCCGAACAGCGCGGCCACCTCCCCGTCGCCGATGGCGGCGTAGGTGTCGACCAGTCGCAGCCGCGCGCCGGCCAGCGCGATCGTCACCGCGGCCCCGTCCGCGAACGCGTCCACGCTGGCGCGATGGATCGAGGTGACGACGTTGCCGAACCGATCCGCGCCGACCAGGGTGCCGATCAGCCGGCCATCGCGGACGACGGCCTTCGGAAGCTCGATCCGGCACGGATCGAGGACCCGCGGCCCGAGCGCGGCGAGCGGCACGCCTCGCAGCAGCCACGCCGCCGCCGGCGCGAACCGATCGCGGCCCTCGAAGGTCCGGCTGACGACGGATCGCTGATAGCGCGGATCGCGGATCTCGACGACCGACGCGGAGCCGCCGCAGGCCGGCTGCGCCGCGAACACCGCCGACAGCAGCCCGTTGTCCGGGGCCAGGAACCAATGCGGGCCGACCCGCGCCGCGATGGCACGGCGCGCCGTGCCTACGCCCGGATCGACCACCGCCACGAAGGCGGTGCCGGCCGGAAAGTACGGTGCCGCGGCGGCGAGGTGCCGCGCCGCTTCGCCGACGTCGTGCGGTGCGATCTCGTGGGTCAGGTCGACGAGCGTCAGCTCAGGGCAGACCTGGAGTGCGGCGCCCTTCATCGCGCCGACGTAGGGATCGCGGCTGCCGAAATCGGTCAGGAGCGCGAGCACCGGACGCGCCGCCGCCCCGCGGCGGCGCCGGACGCTCGAGCGCCAGCGCGGGCGGGCCATCGGCGAAACCAGCCGCTCACTTGCTGGAGCCGGCGGGCGCCGCGGAGGCACCGCCCTTGTCGGCGGCCTTCTCTTCGGGCTTGCGGAAGACGCTCTCGCGCGTCTTGGTCATCAGCAGGAACGAATCCGAAACCGTCAGGCCGTCGAACAACCGGTTGATATCACGGTTGGTGTAGATCTGGCGTCGGGCCTGCGAGCCGGGCGTGGTGCGGTGCTTGAGCGTGGTGTCGTTGACGATCAGGTAGCGCGTGTATTCCTTCTCGGTCGAGGCCACGGTCGAGAAGAAGCCGAAGACCGCGCCGCCCGGCTTGAGGATACGCGTCATCTGCCGAGCCACGACCTGGGCCGAGGCCTTGTCGAGATAATCGAGGACGTCCCAGCACAGCACGCCGTCGACGCTGCCGTCGGCCTGCGGAAAGCGCTTCTCGAAGAAGGCCGCGAGGTCCGGCGGATTCTTCGCGGTGACGTGCGACTCGATGTTCTGGTAGAGGTCCTCGACCAGGTATTTGCAGCCGAGGCGCTCGCCCAGGAAATTGACGTTGCCGCCGACGATCGGGCCCAGATCGAGCACGATCGGAGACTCCCGCAGTGACAAGGCGTGCAGGAAGCGCGAAAACGCCTTGGTCGGCACCGTGCGCTCGGTCGCCGTCGGAGCGGACTCCGCCGCCTCCGGCGCATCCTTCTCCGTGCGTCGGCCCCAGCCGAAAAGACGATCGGTCAACGGGCGTCCGGAACCCTGTGCAGGCACGTGGAACCTCTCTCGTGTCGCACCCGGCGGCGAATGCGGCCGCAGCGCGCCGGATGGCGCGCCGGACCGGATCCGCCGTTGGTGAACCCTAGACCTTCGCGGGCTGTGCGGCTGGCGCCGCGATCACGGTCTTGGCGTCAGGTGACTTGGCGTCGGGTGACTTGGCGTCGGGCGACTTGCCGTCTGGCTTGGTCGTCCCACCCTGGCGCTGCATGTCGATGCTGCCACGGAAGTGGGCGCCTTCGGCAATCGCGACTCGCGGCGAGATCAGGTCGCCGTCGACCGAACCGTTGTCGCGGATGTCCACCTTCTCGGAGGCGGTGACATTGCCGACGACTTCGCCGAGCACGATGACGGCTTTGGCGAAGACCGCCGCCTTGATCTTCCCGTTCGGGCCAATCGTGAGCACGTTCTGCCGGAGCTCGATCTTGCCTTCGACCTGCCCCTCGATGGTGAGGTCTTCGCTGCCGTTGAGCTCGCCCTTGATGACAACAGATTTTCCGATGTTCACGACGTCCCTCATTGGCTGGGCCAGCGATCGCGAGGAGCTGGCAGGCGCATCGACGACGGGCGGCTGCGCGACAGGCGCCCCTGCGGTGGGAGGCGTCGCCGGGGTTGTTGGCCCCTGCGGTCCGCGCACTCCCTCATCCCGTTTCCACATACGAATCTCCAGTAGCAAGGCCGCCAGCGACCGACGCGTGGCGCGCCGACCGTCCCTGCAGCGTCGTCCCTGTATCGGTTCCAACCGACGGAGTGATAACCCCCGGAGTATACGCAGCGTGCCGGAAGCGTGTCTACCCGTTTTACTGCTGAGACTTAGAGCGGGTGCTATCATCGAAACCGGTGGCCATCTACCTCGACCACAACGCCACGACGCCGGTCGATCCGGCGGTCGCGGACGCCATGGATGGCGCCCTCCGTGAGGACTTCGGCAACGCGTCCAGCGTGCACGGCTGGGGCCAGCGCGCCAAGGCCCGCCTCGACGCGGCGCGGGCGGCCGTCGCGGCGCTCGTCGGCGGCGATCCGACCGAGATCGTCTTTACCGCAGGCGGCACCGAAGCCGACGTGCTCGCCGTGCGGGGCGCCGCAGAAGCCCTCGAGCCCTCCGGCCGCCGGCATCTCGTCGTCAGTGCCATCGAGCACGAAGCCGTGCTGCAGACCGCGCGCGCCCTCGCCCGCCGCGGCTGGGAGGTCACCTGGCTCACCGTCGGTGCCTCCGGCGTCGTCGATCCTGCGGCCGTCGCCGCGGTCGTCACCGACCGCACCGCGCTCGTCTCGGTGATGCACGCCAATAACGAAGTCGGCACCATCCAGCCGATCGCCGAGCTCGCCGCGATCGCGCACGGCCGCGGCGCGCTGTTCCACACCGACGCCGTGCAGTCGGCCGGCAAGCTGCCGATCGACGTCGGCGCGCTCGGCGTCGACCTCCTGGCCATTTCGGGCCACAAGTTCGCCGGCCCGAAGGGCGCCGGCGCGCTGTGGGTGCGCCGCGGCACGCGGCTCGTGGCCCAGTCGACCGGCGGGCGCCAGGAGCGCAATCGCCGCGCCGGCACCGAGAACGTCCCCGCCCTCGTCGGCCTGGGCGTCGCCGCGACGCAGGCCCGGGCGCGGCTCGCCGACGTCGCCCGCATCGCCGCCCTGCGCGATACGCTCGAACGCGACCTGCTCGCGGCGGTCCCGGGGACGCACGTCAACGGCCGGCGCGACGCCCGCGTCGCCAACACCAGCAACATCGGCTTCGAAGGCATCGAAGCGGAGTCGCTGGTCATCGCCTTCGATCTCGAGGGCATCGCGGTATCCACCGGATCGGCGTGCTCATCGGGCACCCTCGAGCCCTCGCACGTCCTCAAGGCGATGGGCCTCGATCCGCACGACACCCAGAACGCGATCCGCTTCAGTCTCGGCGCCTCGACCACCGCCGCGGAGATCGCCCGCGTGGCGGCGATCACGCCGGCCCTCGTCGAGCGCCTGCGCGCGGTCACCGCCGGCGCCGCCAGCCGCGGCCGCGACGCCCGGGCGCAGGTCCAGACCCAGGAGCGCTGAGGGTCATGCGCGTCGTCGTGGCGATGTCGGGGGGCGTGGATTCGGCGGTGGCGGCCGCGCTGATGGCCGATCAGGGCCACGACGTGATCGGCGTCTCGATGCAGCTCTACGATCAGCGCCCGCGCGAAGACGGCACCCCCGCCTTCGGGTCCTGCTGCTCGCTCGACGACCTCCACGACGCCCGCCGCGCCGCCGCCGCGCTCGGCGTGCCGCACTACGTGATGAACTTCGAGCGGCAGTTCGACGCGCTGGTCGTCGATCGCTTCGTCGCCGAGTACACGCAGGGCCGCACGCCGATCCCGTGCACACGGTGCAACAGCGACCTGAAGTTCTCGACGCTGCTCGAGCGCGCCGCCGCGCTCGAGGCCGATGCGCTCGCGACCGGGCATTACGCGCGCGTCGGCTTCGACGAGGTCCGGCGGCACTATGTGCTGCGCCGCGGCGTCGACCGCCGCCGCGACCAGTCCTACTTCCTGTTCGCGCTGACCCAGGCGCAGCTGGCGCGCGCCCGCTTCCCGGTCGGCGATCTGGAGAAGGCCGACGTCCGCAACTACGCCCGCACCCGCCAGCTGCCGGTTGCCGAGAAGCCGGAGAGCCGCGACATCTGCTTCGTGCCGGATGGCGACTACGCCGGCTTCATCGAGCGGCGCGATCCGGGCGCACGGGAGGCCGAGGGCACGTTCGTCGACAGCGGCGGCCGCGAGCTCGGGCGCCACGGCGGCGTCCATCGCTTCACCGTCGGCCAGCGCAAGGGGCTCGGGCTGTCGGCTGCGGCGCCGCTCTACGTATTGGCGATCGACGCCGACGGCCAGCGCGTCACGGTCGGCCCGAAGGCGGCGCTCGAGCGCACCGCGCTCGAGGCGCGCGAGGTGTCGTGGATTGCCGGTGCCCCGCCCGTCGCACCGCGGCGGGTGGCGGCGCAGATCCGCTACCAGCACGCAGCGGCAGCGGGCACGCTGACGCCGCTCGGCGAAGGGCGGGCCCGCTTCGAGTTCGATCTACCGCAGCCGGCGGTTGCGCCGGGCCAGGCCGCCGTCTTCTACGACGGCGACGAGGTCATCGGCGGCGGATGGATCGTCTGAGCGCCGTCCGGCTGGTGGCTCGCCGGGAAATGCGCTTCGAGGTAGTGCTGCGCGTCGATCGCCGCCATGCAGCCTGAACCGGCGGCGGTAATCGCCTGCCGATAGACGTGATCCTGGACGTCGCCGCAGGCGAACACGCCGGGGATCGAGGTCTTCGGCCCGTCGTGGGTCACCAGATAGCCGTTGACGTCGGTCTCGAGCTGGCCGGCGACGAGCGATGTGTTGGGCGTGTGGCCGATGGCGACGAAGACGCCGTCCACTGGCAGTTCCGACACCTCGCCGGTGACCAGGTCGCGGAGCACGATGCCGGTGACCTCGCCCTTGCCTTCGTCGAGCACGCGCTCGATCCCGCTGTTCCAGCGCCAGTGGATCTTGGGATGCGCCAGCGCGCGATCCGCCATCGCCTTCGACGCGCGCAGCGAGTCGCGTCGATGGATCACCGTGACCGACGAGGCGAAGCGCGTCAGGTAGAGCGCCTCTTCCATCGCCGTGTCGCCGCCGCCGACCACCGCGATCGGCCGGCCGCGGAAGAAGAAGCCGTCGCACGTCGCACACGTCGACACGCCATGCCCCATCAGCGTGCGTTCGGACGGGAGTCCGAGCAGACGCGCCGAGGCGCCTGTCGCGATGATCAGCGTGCGGGTGCGGATTTCCGTGTCGTCGAGCCGCACGACGAACGGCGAGGTATCGAGCGTGACGGCGGTGACGTGCCCGGCGACGATCTCGGCGCCGAACTTCTCGGCCTGCGCCCGCATTTCGACCATGAGCTCCGGGCCCATGACGCCGTCGCGGCGCCCCGGCCAGTTTTCGACCAGGGTGGTCATCGTCAACTGGCCGCCCGCCTCGAGCCCTTCGATGACGAGCGGCCGGAGGCTGGCCCGCGCCGCGTACAGCGCTGCGGTCAGCCCGGCCGGCCCGGAGCCGATGATGACGACGTCGCGAACTTCCGCCCCCATGGCCGCGGTGCTCATCAGAGATGCTTTTCGATCGTCGCCTTGATGTGCTGCTTGGAGTGGCCGGCGCCAGCCAGGCTATCGACGAGCTGGCCACCCTTGAACACGAGCAGCGCCGGGATGCCGCGGATGCTGTAGCGCCCCGTGACGGCCGGGTTCTCGTCGACGTTCAGCTTGCCGATGACGGCCTTGCCCGCCAGCTCAGTCGCCACCTGCTCGATGGTCGGCGCGATCATACGGCACGGCCCGCACCATTCGGCCCAGAAGTCGACCAGAACGGGGGCCGACGCACTGAGCACGGATTGATCGAAGTTGCCGTCGGTGAAGGTCTGCACGTGTTCGGATGCCATTGGCTTCTGCTCCCTGTCTCGTCGGTCGCGACCCTCGAAATCCCATGGTCCGCTGGCGGCCGCGACCGATACTTAGATAGTTTACTAAATATCTGTCAGTCGTCAAGTCAGCCGGGCGCCACCCGGCCGCTCGCTACCGGGCCAGCGCCCGGCGCCGGCCCGCCCGGGCGATGGCGGCCTCGTACACATCGACGTACGCGGCCGCCGAGCGCACCCACGAGAAGTCGCCGGCCATCGCCGCCCGCTGCAGCCGCTGCCACACCTCGGGGTGATCGTAGACCCGCAGGGCCCAGCGCAGCGTGTCGATCATCGCCGGCCCCGACGGCTCCCAGAATTTGAAGCCGGTGCCTCGGCCGGTGTACGGGTCGTAGTTCTCGACGGTGTCGTCGAGCCCACCGGTGGCCCGCACCAGCGGCAGCGTGCCATAGCGCAGGCTGTACATCTGGTTGAGGCCGCACGGCTCGAAGCGCGACGGCATCAGGAACAGATCGCTGCCCGCTTCGATGAGATGCGAGAGCCCTTCGTCGAAGCCGATGCGCACGCCGATCCGATCCGGGAACTGCGCCGCCAGGCGCCGCCACATCGATTCGAACGCCGGCTCCCCGGTGCCCAGTACGACGAAGCGCGCGCCGAGGTGCGGCAGCTCGGTGGCGACGCTGCTGATCAGGTCGTGCCCCTTCTGCGCCACCATGCGCGACACCATCCCGACGAGCGGCCGCCGCAGCGCATCGGCATCGGAGGGCAGCCCGTAGGCCTCGAGCAGCGCACGCTTGGATGCCTGCTTGGCCTCGAGGGTGTCCGCCGTATAGGGCGCCGGCAGGAACCGGTCGGTCGCCGGATTCCACGTCTCGGCGTCGATGCCGTTGAGAATCCCGACGAGGTCGGCGCGCCGCGACGCGAGCACGCCCTCGAGCCCGTACGCGAACTCGGGTGTGAGGATCTCTTCCGCGTAGCGGCGGCTGACCGTCGTCACCTTCTCGCTGAAGTTGATGCCGGCCTTCAGCAGGCTGACCTGGCCCCAGTACTCCAGGGCCTGCGGCGTGTAGAGGTCCCAGTCGAGATCGAGCGCCGCGATCCAGCCCGCGTCGCACAGCCCCGGGTAGGCGATGTTGTGGATGGTGAACACGGCCGGCACGCCGCCGAGGATCGGATGCGTCGCATAGCGCGTGCGCAGGTAGACCGGCGCCAAGCCGCCCTGCCAGTCGTGCGCGTGCACGACGTCGGGGGAGAAGCCCGTGACGATGGCCGCTTCGAACGCCGCGAGCGCCAGCGCCGCGAAGCGGCGCGGGTTGTCGGGATGATCGTGGCTGCCAACGCCGTAGAGACCCTCCCGATCGAACAGCGCCGGGATGTCGACGAGCCACAGCACGGCGCCGCCGGCCATCCGCTCGCGGAAGATCTGCACGTGCAGGTGCTCCGCGCCGATGTCGAGCACGAACGTAGTCAGCACCTCGCCCGTCACCTGGACGCCGCGGTAGCGTGGCATCACCACGACCACCTGGTGGCCGAGCCCGGCGAGCGCCGCCGGCAGCGCCGCGGCGACGTCGGCGAGGCCACCGGTCTTGGCGTACGGCAGCACCTCCGACGCCACCATCAGGATCGACAGCCGATCCGGTGGCTCCGGAGCGATCGGCGCCGCGGGCGGCACGTCGGCGGATGGCGCCAGCGGCTCGACCGGGTGGCGCACGGCGGCGTCCGCGGATGCCGCCGGCAGCGACTCGGTGCGCTGGCGGCGCGGAGCCGTGACGACCCGGGTGCGGGCCACCGTCGATCGCGGTGTCCGAGGGCGAACCACCGGCATGGCCGCCGCCGGGGGCGCTGCGACCTTGGGCTCGACCTTGGACGCGCCCTGGGCCTCGGCCTTCGCCGGTACCTTGGGCACGGACGGGGTGTTGGCGACAGGCGCGACCGTCTTCGGCAGCTTGGGCGCGAACAGCTTCGACGCTGCAGGCGCTTCCGGCTTCGACGCTGCAGGCGCCTCCGGCTTCGGCGCGGCAGGCGCCTCCAGCTCCGGCACCGCGGGCGGTGTCGCGGGACCGGCCACCAGCGGGCTCGGCCGCCGCGCTGCCACCGCGCCCGCTTGCGCCCCGGCCTCCGCGGCGCCGGCCGGCTTGCGGCGGAGGCGCGGCGCGAGCGATGCCGGCACAGCCGGCGTCGTCTCAGGGCGGGGTTTCGACGCGGCGGATGCCTTGGGCGGCGCCACGTCAGCGGATGGTGGGGTGGGGTTCTTGCGTCTTGCCATTGTCGGGTCGGCGTCCTCCTTCACGGACGTGGGTAGTGTAGCAGTCGAGCGTGACAACCCGGGCAATTCCGGGGAGAATCGCCCCGTCTCGGTCTTTTGTCGGGTCCGCCGTCCCCTGATGCCTATGCCCTCTCCCGTTCGCACGCTGGCGGTGATTCTGCTGGCGCTCTGTTGGGCCCGATCCGTGGGCGCCGATGCAACCGGCGCCGTCCTGATCGGCCGCGTCCTGACACCCGACGCCGCGGCGCCCCGCCAGGCCCGGATGATCGCCATCGACGAGGCCGGCGTCGTGACCGAAGCGACGGCGGGGCCTGATGGCACCTTCCGGGCCGGTCTGCCGGCGGGCACCTATGCCGTCGAGGTCGTCGCCAACGGATGGCGCAGCGCCCGCCTCCGCGCACTGGTGCTGCTCCCCGGCGAGATGGTCCGCCTCGACGTCCGTCTGCACGACGGCGACGCCCAGACCGGGCCGCCGATTGGCGTGACGCGCACGTCGGCCGGGATCACGTTCAGCCTTGGCCCTGCGGCGCTCTCCGAGCTGCCCCTGGACCGGACTGACGCCGGCGCCGCCATCCTCGACCTCACGCCCGGCGTCGCCCGTGGCGCGGCGTTCGGCACCGCCGCCGACGTCGGCACGCCGCGCCGGCTGGACGGCCTCGACCTCAGCGACCCGCTCGATGGCCGACCCTGGACCTCGGTCATTCTCCCCGCCGCGACGGCGGCCGGCGTCCGCGCCGCCGTGGGCGCCGACGAGCGCGACGGCTCGGGTGCCGTCCTCGACGTGGTGACGCGCGCCGGCGGCGCCGCCCTCCGCGGCGCCATCGACGTGGTCGGCGGTGGCCAGGCCTGGACCCGTGAGACCCTCCCCGACGACCTCCTTGCCGCCAACCCGCGGCTGGCCGACCGCGATCGCGTCGGGCGGAGTGTACGCGCCGCCGGGATCTTCAGCGGCCCCTTGCGGCCGCACCTCGGCTTCGGTCTCGCCGTAGAGCATGCCGACGACGTCCGGGCCGATCGGATCGGCGCGACCACCCGTGCGCCCCGCGTCCACGGCCGCCTCGCCTGGGCATCGGGCGAACGCAGCGCCAACGTCGTGGGCTTCGTCGATCGCCGCTCCACGACCCGGGACGTTCCCTTCGCGGTGCGCGACACCGCCGCCCCTGGGATCGACAACGAGCGCACGATCAGCACCATCGCCTCCCGCGCCGGATGGCAGAGCCCGCTTCGCGGTCGGATCCGGTTGTCAGCCTCGATCGAGGTCCTGCACGGCGCGCGCGAGCTTCGCCCGACTACCGACGTCGCGGCCCGCGAGGATGCTGTGACCGGCGTCATCAGCGGCTCGCTGGGTCTCGTGCAGCAGGGCGAGCGCACCCGCACCATCGCGAGCGGCGCCATCGACTGGCGCACCGCGCTGGCCGGCGGCCACGACATTCGCGCCGGTGGCGACGTCGAACGCACCCAGGTCACCGAGAGCGCGTCGTTCGTCGGCGGCGAGTTCTTCCACGATGTTGCCGGCCGTGCCGACACCGTCGACGTGTGGAGCGGTTCGCGCCGCGAGACACCGCTGCGACGGGCATCGCTGTTCGTGACCGACACCTGGACACCGGGCCGGCGCCTCGCCATCCAGGCCGGCGTCCGCGCCGCCCGGGTCAGCGGAGGCGCATACGCGGCGACCTCGGTGCAGCCGCGTGTCGGCGCCACGCTGGCCGTCGACCAGGCGGCTAGGCTCGTGGTGCGCGCTACGGCTGGCGTCGTCGCCGATCCGCTGTACGCATCGCACGTCGATCGCACCGTCGGGGGCGACACGCCGGTCGTGACCTACCAGATCCTCGGCGACGGTCGGCGCGTCGAGATCGACCGGACCGTGCCCACGGTCGCCGGCGTTGCGTCCGGCATCCGCCATCCGCAGGTCCGCGAGATATCGGCCGGCGCCGACCTCCGGCTCGCCCGCAGCGTGCAGGTGGGCGGGACGATCGTCGCGCGGCGGTTTCTCGACACGATCGACACGACCTATCCCGGGGCCCGCTGGCTGACGCTGGCGCGGCCCGGCCTCGACGGCGGGCCCGTGTCGATTTATCGCTGGCTGAATCGTCGCGCCGACGACGCGCCGACGATCGTCAACGTCGACGGCATCAGCTACGCCGGGACCGACGGGCCATCGCTGGGCGTCGCCGCCGCGGGCCGCGACTACATCGGCGTCGTCGGTCACGTCGAGCTCACGCTGCCGCGCGATCGCGGATCGATCGTCGTCGCCATCGCGTCGGCGCGGAACCGCGGCACCGTAGACGACACCCACGACGCCGGCATCGGCCGCAGCGATCGCTTCGCGTCGCCCACCGCGGCACTGGCCAACGCGGACGGACCATCCGCACTGACGCCGGAGCTGGAGGTGACCGTGTTCGGCACCACCCGGCTGCCGCTCGTGCCGGTGCGCGTCAGCGGCATCTACCAGCGGCAGACCGGCGTGCGCTACGCCGCGCTGCGCACCTTCAGTGCCGCCACCTTGAACGTACCGTTCGACGTCGACGGCCGCACGCTGCTGCTGGAGCCGCGCGGCACGCGGCGGCTCGATCCGATCGACGAGCTCACCCTGCGGATCGCGTCGACGCTGCCGTTCGGAAAGCGGCGGCCGCTCGAGGTCTATGCCGATGTCTTCAACGTGCTGCGGCGGACCACGGTGACGGCGGTCGAAGCCGGATCACCGATCGGCGTGTCGAGCGGCGCGCCCGTCGTCTTCGAGACGCCGATCGACGTGCAGCGTCCGTTCCGAATCCTCGCGGGGGCACGGCTCAAGTTCTAGGTAGCCGGCGCTAGCCTGGGCGGTCCGCGGCTCAGGGCGGCCGCGCGATGCCGCTATTCGAAGCCGAGCTGCGCGGCGGCGGCGTCGAGCGGCAGCGTAGCGATCGGGTCGTAGGCGAGGAGGACACCGCGCCCCGCCCGCTCTTCGTCGAGGCCCTTCACGTAGCGCCGGCAGCGGCCGCAGGCTTCGACCCGGTAGCAGCGACTGGGATCCGAGAAGCTCTGGCGGGACGACTCGTCGCCGTCCGTGCAGTGCGGGCAGCGCGCCGGATCGAACGGCCACTGCGCGGCGCAGCGGCCGCAGACGAGCCGCCGCACGACGCCGGCCCACACGGCGAACTCGGGGTCACCGCCACAGACGAGACAACTCGAGCGCTGCCACCCGCCGGCCTCGATCCGCGTCAGCAGCGCGGCAGCCGCGCGCGTGAGATACGGGCGCAGGCCGAACGTCCAGACCTGCGCGGCCGCCGGGTCGACGTCGGGATCGCGATCGAACCACTGGCGCAATGCGATCGGCAGCGCACCCGCATCGCGAAGACACGCTTGCGTCTGCGCCTCGACCTCGGGCTCGAGGAAGTCGGCGCGTCGCAGCAGGTCCGCCGCCTGTCCGCACAGGCGGCGCAGGTCGCTCCAGTCGAGAACGAGGTCGTCGAACTCCAGCACGCGTCTACCGGCGGCGAGCCGCGCCACACAGAGGGCGTCGGCGCCAATCGTCCGCGGCAGCTGCACGCGGGAGTCGACGCGCCGCTCGGTTTGCAGCCAGGCGAGCTGGAAGTCGATGGCGGGGGCGAGGTCGGGTGCCGTCGTCCGCAGTTGGCGGAGGGCGGCGACGTCACGAGGCTCGGCGTGGGCCGAGCCGGCCGGTGAAGAAGGAAGGTTCACGCGGAGGCGCGGCCCCGCCGCACGCTGAACGCCTTCCGCCTCGCGGCCGTGGTCACTCGGGCTGGGGCTGGGGAGCGGCCTGCGCCGCCGCGGCGACGTCGGCCGACAGCAGCGTGCGCGTGCGCTCGCTCAGCCAGTTGAACAGGTGCTTCGTCTCGAGGAACCGGCCGGCGCTCGAACGCGCGCCGAGCACGACGACCGCCACCGGATCGCCGTTCGGGACCTGCAGCAGCGTCGCCAGGCAGTAGCCCGACTTCTGGATGAAGCCGGTCTTGCCGCCGCGCACATCGATGTCGCCGCCGAGCAGCAGCTTGTTGGTGCTGTGGACGTTGACCACGCGCCGGCTGGTGACGATCTGCTCGCTGCTCTTGCGCATTATGCTGGCGATGCGCTCGTCGCCAGCGGCGAACGAGATCAGCCGGGCCATGTCGTAGGCCGACGAGACGTTCGACGAAATCAGCCCCGATGGGTCAGCGTAGTGCGTGTGCTCGAGGCCGAGCTCCTGCGCCTTGGCGTTCATCTTCTCGATGAAACCGATGCTGCCGAACGGCGAGATGCGCGCCAGGGCGCGGGCCGCAGCGTTGTCGGAACCGATGAGCAGCAGGTTCAGCAAGTCGTTCGGCGTCAGGACGTCGTTGGCCTTCAGATACGTCGTCGACGCCGCGCGCACGTCGGCGCGCTCGATCTTGATCGGCTGCGTGAGGTCGAGCGCGTGCTCGAGGAAGACGACCGCGGTCATCACCTTGGTGATGCTGGCAATCGAACGCGAGTTCTGCGCGTTCGATTCCCACAGCACCTGCTGGGTGACCGGGTTGTAGATGATGGCGGCTTCGGCGCGGATCGACGGCACGAGCGAGCCATCCGCGGCGGTCTGGAACAGCGGCGTCTGAGCTTCGCGATACTCACGGACGCGCTGTGACGCGCGTGCACGGGCCAGACGGGCTCGGCGGGCGCGGGAAGTAGATACGCGAGGCGCGCTGACACGGCGGCGGGGGCGCGGAGCACGCCTCGTGCCGATCGTCGTCTGGCGTGTCGCCGAAACCGAGGCGCGCGCGGTTGCGCTGGCGGTCGCCTCTACCTCGGCAATGAACATCCCGGACGACAGCAGCGCCAGGGACGCAGCCAGCCCGAACCGGCGACAGGATCGGAAGATCGGCACAGCGAATACTCCGCTCAGCAAGACAATTATCGGCATTCTAGCAGAGAAACCTTAACGCGCAAGCACTTACCACGGCTCGAGATCCGGGTCGAGTTGGCCATCCGCTCGCCCCGCTGCTCGTGACGGCATCCCGACACACAGCGCCAGGGACCCGATCCCGCCCGTAGCGCTCTTCCCGGACTTTTGTCGAATTCCCGAAGGATTTCGTGACCGAGCACCCAGACCAGCCGCGACGCTTGCTCGAATACCCGGCTTCAATGCACGGACCGTTCCACTTCTTGACTAAACGTGTGCGCCCCCGTCGACCGAACCCGGTCGAACCCGGGGGAAGCTCCGGCCGACACGCGCTGGTGTCACTTCGGGGCGACACGGCCTGTCGAGACACCGACGCCCACTGCTGCGTGTCCGATTCATCGACATGGTCTTTTGATCCAATATTAAGGATCGACACATGTGACGTTTCTTGGCACGTCCCCACACTTCCGTGCAAAATATACTCGTAAGTGGTTGAAAGTAGGGATCACCAGGCTTGCATGATCGACGAGACTGGCGGCCATTCAGCACGCCAAGAGCTGGCTCGCGATTTGCTTTTAGTCTGAGCATCGGTTGAGGTGTCATCGGCGCGGGGCAGCTTCCTGCTGATCGCCTGCGCAGATGTCGGATCACCGACTGTGAGGGTAGCGTATGAGCGTCGTCCGCCTCCTGGGATTCGCCACTCTCGATTGCGGCTGCCTGGTCGGCCGCTATCAGGACGTGCATGCCAATCGTGAGGTCGCTTACGTAGAGGAGAAGGGCCCGGTCTGCGCGGCCCACCTCCATCGCCGCAACCACACGATTGCGATTGCGCCCGCCGCGCGCCGTTTCCCCACGTCGCTCGAAGCGCAGGCGTCCTAGCAGCCTCCGCGTCGCGCCGGCGCCCCGGCCGCCGCGCGCGCCCGCCGGCGAGCGACGATAATGCAGGCACCATGCGGTGTCTCGCGTCGCTGCCCGCGCCCTTCGACACGGTTGCCTCCGGCGCCACCACGCGCGCCTTTTTCCACGGCGACTGCCTCGATCTCCTGGCCCGTCTCGAGCCTGAATCGGTCGACGTGGTCGTCACCTCGCCGCCCTACAACCTGGGCATCCGCTACCGCTCGTACGACGACACCCTTCCCCGCCGCGACTATCTGCGTTGGACGCGACGCTAGATCACGGCCGTGGCCCGCGTCCTGGCACCCGACGGTTCGTTCTTCCTGAACGTCGGCGCCAAGCCGACCGAGCCATGGGCCGGCCTCGACGTCGCGCGGGTCGCCCGGCGAGTGCTCACGCTCCAGAACACGATTCACTGGATCAAGTCGATCGCGATCGACCGTGACGCCGCCGGCGGTGCTGCCCTCGACCGCGACCTGGCGGTCGGCCACTACAAGCCCATCAACAGCCCCCGCTTCGTGAACGACTGCCACGAGTACGTGTTTCATTTCACGCGGCGCGGCGACACCGCCCTCGATCGCACGTCCATCGGCGTGCCCTACCAGGACAAGTCGAACGTGACGCGATGGGCGACGGCGGGGGCGGATCGCCGCTGCCGCGGCAACACCTGGTTCCTCCCCTACGACACGATCAAGAACCGTGACAAGGACCGGCCGCACCCGGCCACCTTCCCAGCCCGGCTCCCGGAGCAGTGCATTCGCTTGCATGGCCGCGACCGGGCGCGGCTGGTCGTCGATCCGTTCGCCGGGCTCGGCAGCACGGCGGTCGCCTGTGCGCGACTGGACGTCGACTTCGTCGGCATCGACCTCGACGACGTCTATCTCGCGGAAGCCGTGCGTCGCACGGCGGGGATCGCGCCAGCCACCGCTGGAGCGTGATCGCCGCCGGCCGCGCCGTCTGCCGGGCCATCTCCACCTGATAGACTCTCCGGTCGGAGGTGAGACCACTTATGCGTGCTTCGATTGCCCACGTCGTGGGAACGGCTGTCCTCGTCGCCCTGCCCGCGCTCGCGTCGGCACAGGGCCGGTCCCCGCAGACGCCGACGACTGCACCCGCCACGCCAGCGGGGCAAGCCCCGGCGACCGCCCCGGCGCCGCCACCGCCCCCATCCGTCAAGGTCGGCGACGCGGCCCCGGATTTCGACCTCGCCTGGTTCTCGCCGGTCGGCGATCCCAAGGAGCTGAAGTACGAGCCCAAACGGATCAAGCTGTCCGACTTCAAGGGCAAGCAGAACGTCGTCGTGGCGTTCTTCCCGGCCGCGTTCTCGCCGGGCTGCACCAACGAGATGAAGCAGTACCAGACGGCGCACGGCGCCTTCACCGAAGCCAACACCATGATCCTCGGCGTCAGCGTCGACAGCACATGGTCGAATCGCGCCTTCCGCGAGCAGCTCGGGGTGCAGTTCCCGATCCTGAGCGACTGGAAGCGGGAGGCGGCCCGCCAGTACGGGTTGCTCGACGAAAACTCGGGTGTTGCGCGGCGGGCGACGTTCGTCGTCGATAAGGGCGGCGTCGTGCGCAAGGTCGACGTCGGACGCGAGGCTCTCGATCCGTCTGGCGTCGTCGGGATGTGCAAGACGCTCGAAACCCATTGAGTTTGGATCTTCGCCAGCTCGAGATCATCCGCGCCATCGCCGAGGCCGGCTCCTTCACCGGAGCCGGCGAACGGCTGCACGTGTCGCAATCGGCCATCAGCCGGCAGATCCTCCTGCTCGAGGAGGAGCTGAACGAAGCGGTCTTCCTGCGCGTCGGCCGGCGCATCCGCATCACCCCGGCCGGCGAAGCGCTGCTCCAGCTCAGTCACCGCGTCTTCCAGGATCTGAAGGACACCGTCGCCCTGATCGGCGACTCCCGGCAGGCGCTGCGCGGGCCGGTCCGGCTGGTCGGCGGGATGACCGTCAGCCTCTACGTCTTCCCGACGCTGCTGCGCGAGTTCCAGCGCGCGCACCCGCAATCAGAGATCAAGATCTGGGCGGGTGCGACGGATCGGTGCCTGGCCGCGATCCGCGCCGGCACTGCCGACTGCGGCCTGCTCACGCTGCCGATCGAGTCGCCTGACCTGATCACGGTGCCGGCGATGGAGGAGGAGCTCCTCCTCGTCACCTCGCCCACTCACCCGCTGGCCCGCAAGCGCCGCATCGTCGCCGACGATCTGCGCGGCCAGCACTTCGTGCTGTTCGAGAGTGGCTCGAACACGCGGCGCGCGCTCGACGAGTTCTTCGTCCGCGAGAGCCTCGATCCGGCGATCGTGATGGAGACGGAGAACGTCGAGATCATCAAGGCGCTGGTGCGCACCAACGTCGGCATCACCATCATCTCGTTCCAGTCCGTCGCCCGCGAGTTCGCCAGCCACCAGCTGTTCTGCGCCCGCATCGCAGGGGCCAGCCTGATCCGCCGCACCGGGTGGGTCTACGCCAAGGCCAACCGGGTGCCGCGCGCGGTGCAGGAGGTGCTCGCCGCGTTCGAGCGGATCCGCCCGCGCCTCAAGCTGGCGCCAGCCGGCGGCCGTCCGCGCAAACCGGGCGCTCCCGTCCCGGCGACCCCTGCGGCAGCCGAAGAATAGCCAGATCGAGGCGGGCCCAGGCATCCGCCGGACGCATCCATCGGATATCCCCTTTCTATGAGCGCTGGCGGCGGGTGACGGCTAGAATGCCGTATGCCCGAACGCGTCATCACGCTTGCCCTCAGCGACGCGGACTGGAAGGCTCTCCGCGCCGTGCAGCCCGAGCCGGTCGACTGGCTGAAGAAGACGATCCGCGATGCAATCGATCAGGCCGCCGCGGCCCCCGAACGCCCGGCCGTCAAGGCCGCCGGCGGCCGCGCCCAAGCGTGAGCGAACCGCCGCCGCGCGTGAGAGCGCGACCGCAAGACCAGCAATGCCGCCCGCGGGCCGGCGCCGCTGCGCGCCCAGCGCAGCGAGTAGCTGCCGGCACGTCCAAGGGGCGGCCCCGCGGCCGCGCGTGAGAGCGCGACCGCAAGACCGGCAAGCCTGTCATACGGCCGACTCGCGTCCGGACGCGCCCATATAATGAGCGCGTGAACGTCGCGCTCCTTGGTTTCGGCACGGTCGGCCAGGCCGTGGCCCGGTTGATCCTCGCCTCGTCGGCAC
>JANOIR010000431.1:0-9764 GCA_031407765.1 Vicinamibacteraceae bacterium | reverse complement strand
GTCAACGGCGTCGGCGCAGACGCAGACGCCGCCGCCGGCGCCGCAGTTTCGCACCGGCGTCGACATCGTCGTCGTCGAGGCGACGGTGCACGATCGCAGCGGGGCGGTGGCCGAGGGGCTGGGCCCGACCGACTTCAAGGTCGAGATCGACGGGCGCGCTCGCGAGATCGCGTCAGTGGACCTGGTCCGCTATGCCAGCGGAGCGCCGGGTTCGGTCGCCCCGGCCGCCTATCCCGACGTGGCCACCAACCGCCCGGCCGTCACCGCCCGGACCGTCTTGATCGTCATCGATCACGCCGGCCTGCGCGTCGAGGGCCACGGCGTGATCGAAGCGGCCAGCCGCTGGGTGGGGACGCTCGGCGCCAGCGATCGGGTCGGCGTGATGGTCCTGCCCCTGCCCGGGTTGAACATCGAGTTCACGACCGATCATGCTCGCGTCCGCGAGGGACTGTCGCGTGTGCGGCCACTCGCCAAGCCGCCGCAGCCCTCCTCGTACCGCACCGTCAGTCCCTGGGAGGCGATTCGGATCACGGAGGGCGACTCCTTCATCCTCCAGCAGGTGCTTGCCCGCGAATGTCGGGGCGAACCAGGCTGTGACGGCGAGGTCAAGATGCTCGCGAGCTCGATGAAGAGAGACTCCGAATCCGCGGTGATGCCGTTCCTGTGGTCGCTGCGGGCGGCGATGAAGGCGATGGGTGCGCTGCCCGGGCCGAAGCACGCCGTGCTGCTGTCGTCCGGCTGGCTGATGACGGAACGCGACGCTGCAATCGAGATCGCGACCGTGGCGGCCGATGCCGCCACGTCGAACGTGACCATCCACACGTTCACCTCCGAGGCCCTTGTGCCGACGGCGTCCCAGCGGAAGCCGAGCCCGACACCGGGCCAGGATCGCAACATGCTCGTGAGCACCGTCGAGATGGTGTCGGGGATGACCGGCGGCCGTGCCGTGCGGATGGCGTCGAAGGGCGACCTGGCGTTCGCGTCGCTCACCGCAGGTCTTGGCGGCTACTACCGCCTCGGCGTGCGGGCGCGTCCCGAGGATCTCGACGGCAAGCCGCACCAGATCTCGCTCAAGGTCACGAAGTCCGGCGCGAAGCTGGCCGGCCATCGGCGCGTGCTCGCGGCCACCGCCAAGGCGACGTCCGCGCCGATCGATCCCGCCAAGGCATTGCGCGCCGCGCTCGAGAGCCCGGCGCCCTCCATCGGCCTGGAGCTGACCGCGACGTCCTACGTCCTGCACGGAACGGAGGCCGCGAGCCGCACGCTGCGCGTGGTGGTGGCCGGCGACGTGGCGCACGGGTCGGCCGGGCCGGCGACAGCGGTAGCGGCGCTCTTCAGCCTCGACGGCCAGCCGGTGACCGCGACCGAAGCTCCGCTCGTGCTCGCCGATGCGGGCGGCGCGCCGGTCACGGTGTCGCTCATCGCCCCGCCCGGCACCTATACGCTGCGCCTCGCGGTGCGCGACGTGGACGGAAAGGTCGGCACCGTCGAGCGTTTCGTCGATGCCAGATGGAAGCAGGCCGGGTCAATCGAAACCACCGGGCTGGTATTGATGCGCGCCGCGATCGGACCCGGGGCGTCGCCGCGGCCGCTGGTCCAGGCGGTGACGACCGCGGAGCAGGTGATCGCGCAGATCCCGTTCCGGTCCGCGGCGGGCGAGAAGCCGCAGGTCAGCTTCGAGGTGCTGCGCGACACGGGCGGTGCCGCCGTGAGCGAGCCGACTGCCCGGATTGGGGTGGCGAGCGGCGGCACCAGCGTGGCGGAAGCGATCGTGCCGGCGGCCTCGTTGCCGCCGGGGCGCTACACGCTGCGCGCGACGATCCGGCCGGGTAACGCCGCGCCGTTCACGCGGTCGTTCGTGGTCACGCCGGCCGGCGCCCCACCCGCGCGGACCCCTTGATGAAGATGCCGCGGGAGTCGCGGCGATCAGGGCATGACCGCGCTGTCACACTCGCCGCGGGCCGCGCTGGCAGGTTCACCGCGGACCGCCAGGCGGCGTGTCGCGGCAGGTCGCCCAGTCCGCGACGAGACGGTTCACGACGACGCTGCCGACCCGGTACGCCGATTCCAGTGCCGGGAGGTAGGCCGCGTACTGGCCGATCTTCGTGCGGGCGAGCGCCTCCGCGGCGGTCCGTCCGGGCGGCGGCACGTCGTGATCGCTGCCGGCACGCAGCACGAGGACCCGACGGACGTCGACGCGCCCTGCGCGCGACAGCCACGTCAACGACTGCACCGTACCGGTGTCTTCCATCGCCGACGTCACGTAACGGCCGCGGCCGGCGGTGTGGTACGTGACCCAGTCGTTGGCCCACTCGGTGAGCTTCGCGCCGATCCAGAACGTGCCCGCGGACAGCGTGTCGCCCTTCAGCACGAAGGGCGGCCGACGGGCGACCGCGCCGGGGTAGAGCGCGCGCTCCGTCTTCATCTGGTCCGACTCTGTGAGGGTCACGTCCTTGGTCAGCTGGTAGGCCCACTCGACCAGACCAGGATCGAGCCGGAACACCTCCGCGGTGTCGCCGTCTTCCTTCGGCTGCTCATAGGGCACCGACCGGCGCAGCGGCACCATCCCCGTCTTCCAGTCGGCCGGGATCTCGCGCGCATCGATCTCGTGCGCGAGGTCGCCGTCGACGATCCACTCCGCCCAGGCCGCCGATCCGAGTGACGCGTCGGCCGGATCGATGCCGGCGATGCCCGCCACCACCCAGTAGGCCTTCGACAGATCGAAGCGCGGGTCCAGGCCGAGCGCCATGATGGTCGCGGCGGCGCGCGCGGTGCCGACGCCGGTGACGACACCGAGCACGCCATCGTCGTTCAGGCGCAGATCGCGGTAGCCCTGCGGGAAGGGCAGGACGCGATCGAGCCTGGCGCGCTCGACCCAGTGCTGGAACTCGCCTGGCCGGTCGCCGGTATCGGCGCCGAGCTCGAACATGGCGACGACCACCACCTTGATCGGGATCGGCGCGGGTTGCGCGCCCGCCGAGCGGGCAGCGCAGACGGTCACGAGCATCGACGCGACGAGGACAGCGAGGCGGGTCACCGGCGCATGCTACCTCGCTCAGTCCTTTGTGCGTGCGTCCGCCGGTTCCAGCTCGAGGAAGCGCGCCGCGTTGCCGTAGAAGATGTCCCGCCTGTCGGCAGCGGTGAGGAATGTCGCCGAGTCGATCGCATCGACGGCCAGGCCGATGGCTTCGGGCCAGTACATCTGGTCGGACCCGA
This sequence comes from Vicinamibacteraceae bacterium, assembly GCA_031407765.1. Classification (GTDB taxonomy): domain Bacteria; phylum Acidobacteriota; class Vicinamibacteria; order Vicinamibacterales; family Vicinamibacteraceae; genus JBDSLU01. The sequence goes on along the minus strand of JANOIR010000431.1, from coordinate 6,548 downwards.
ACAGCACGCGCTTGACGAACCCGGCCCGCACCAGCGCGGCGAGGTAGGCATGGAACTCCGGTCGCGGGAGGATCCAGTCGATCGACCCGAGATCGGTGTAGACCTGCGGGTAGATGGACAACAGCGCGAGCGTCTCCTGAAGATAGGGCCAGCCGCCGTGCATCACGTTCAGCCGCAGCTTGGGGTGGCGGTTGAGCGCCTCCTCGAGTACGGCGGGATTGCCGAGACTGGCGCGGAAGCCGCGACAGCACGGATCGTACGAGATGCCGGGAGGGCCCATCCCCATGTGCACGGACACCGGGACGTCGAGCTCTTCGGCGAGCGCGAGGTAGGGCGTGTACTTCGCATCGCTCAGCGTGAGACCGGCATACTGCGCCGTGACCTCTCCCAGCACACGGAGCCGGCCATCGGTAAAGGCCTGGCGCAGCACGCCGACCTCGGGCAGCGGGATGTCCGCCGAGCCGCGCACGCCGGCGGCCGCGATGATCCGGTCGGGCGCGGCGTCGCGCCAGTACGCGGCCGCCGCCAGGCGATCGCCGTCGCCGCCGCTCACGACGCCTTTGACGATGTTCAGCCGCGTCATCTCTTCCAGGCAGGCCCGCAGGTGCGCCTCGCCGTCCTTCACGGCTGGCACCTTGCCCGTCGCCGGGTTGGCGAGCGCGGGGATGGCCGCCTGGGCCGGGTAGGCGTGGAGGTGAACGTCGATGATCGGTTCCCGACCTTGCGCCTGGCCGGGAGCGCCGGCCCGCCCCAGCCGGGTGTCCGCCGACGCACCTCGATCAGGCAGCATCTGCCAGCCCGCCAACCTTCCGCCCACCAAGGCCGTCCCGAGGAAATGCCGTCGTCTCATGCCGTCACCGTACGGCTGGCGACCGGGCCGGACTGTTCTGAAACTGCGAATTCTTCGCCGGTTGCCGGTCTGCGGCCGAGTCGACGACTCCGGAGTCGTCGGTGGTGCCGCTCAGGACAGGGCGCGGTCGCCGCGAGTACCGTCGACGCGATCGATGGCAAAGCGTTCGTCCGGCCGTCGCGGATCCGGGCGGATCTCGCGCGGCGTCACGCCGAACTCCCGGCGGAAGCGGGCGGTGAAATGGCTGGGCGTCCGGAAGCCGACGTCGAGCGCGATGGCGAGCGTCGAGCGATCGGTGCGCTCCAGCAGTTCCCGGGCCCGGGCCAGCCGCCGCGTCATCACATAGTGGAACGGCGTCATCCCGATCGTCGCCGCGAACGCGCGCGCGAAGTGCGCCGGGCTCAACGCCGCGACATCAGCCAGCATCGGCACATCCAGGTCGTCGGCGAGGCGGCTCTCCACGTAGTCGCGAAGCCGGCGAACGGTGTGAGCCGAGAGCCGTTCGCGGGCGTGGCGTGCAGGGACGGGCCGCTCCGTCCGCGATGCCAGCGTCCGCAGCACGTCGCGCATCACCTGGTCCGCCAGCAGCCGGCTCGCCGGCGCATCGTCGGCGAGCATGTGCCAGAGGCGCACGAGCTGGCGCGCGAGCAAAGGTTCCCGGAAGGTCTCCTCGTGCCGGATGTCGATGCGGATGCCCGAGTCCTCGGTGAAATCGGCGACCCGCGCCTTGGGGATCGTCATCGTGAGGATGTGCGACGGGCCGTCTGAGATGAAATCGCCGGCCGTGTCCGGTGGCGCGACGAGCAGCACGCCTGGCGACACGGCCAGCCAGCGCGGCGGGCGATTGAAGCCGACCTGGAGCAACGGCGGGGTCTTCAGCACGAGGTGCACCGCGTATTCCGGCACGGGCGGGTCGACGACCGCGCCTGCCGGGGGCGACAGGGTGATCATGTGCACCGGCCCGGCGTCGATGGTGCGCTCGGCCTCGGGCACGAGGATGCGATGCATCACGACATCTTAGGGCCTGGGCCAGCTCGACGGTTTGTCCGTTCCCTCTTTGCAAAGATTTGACATTTCCGGCAAATCGTTTCGCCGGCGGCTTCCGTCAAAGCGTTGGAGAGGTGGGCGAGCGGGTCTTCTTCCGATGCCGCACCGCTTGGAGTGGAGTTCTGTCATGCGTTACGAAGAGATGGCGATTGAGGGCGTGACCCTGGTGTCCGTGCACGGAGACATCGTCGGCGATGAGTCCAGGCGCCGGCTGGTGGACCACGTGTGGGCCCTGCTGGTCGACGACCGGAACCGAATCGTCCTGGACCTCAGCGCCGTCCGCTACATCGACAGCCAGGGCCTCGGCGAGCTGATCGAATGCTTCGGCGCGGCGCGCAGCCGCGGCGGCGTGGTCAAGCTGCTGGGTGTCGCCGGCCGGGTGTCGGACCTGCTCGTGAACACCAAGCTCGTGAACGTCTTCGAGTGCTTCGACACCCGCGAGGCGGCCGTCGCGAGCTTCGCCCCCCTCGCCGTCGCGTGCTGAGCCGACCGGATCGGTCCCGTAGCCGGGGCGCGATCCGCTGCCATGTCAGAGCGGCAGGCCGGATCGTGAGCCGTCGGTCCACGTAAAGCCGTGCGCACGCGGTGGCCAACGGGTGGCAAATCGCGCCGTTGCGCGTCACGGAGGTCGTGCGGATCGCGGCTCATCCTTTGCGACAGCAGTGCCGATTTTCGGTGTACCTCGGGGCACGTCGCCCCAGGCCCGTCTCCCCCCGGGCCACTGCATGTCGGATGTGAATGAGCGTCAGTCCTCGAACGCCGTCGACGAACGGCGGGCAGAGTTGCGCGCGCCGGCGGCGACCCTCGGCGACGTCAGAACGAGGCTCGTCGGCGGCAGCGATCTCACGCTGCTCAACTACACGTCGCGCAGTCTCTACGGCCGATCGTCGTCGCGGGTGCTGATCGGCTCCCGCATCAGCGTTCGCCTCGTGACCGCCACCCTGAATGCGGTCGTGGCCGGGCGCGTCGTCCGCGCCACCCTCTCGCAGATCGTCGACGGCGTGCCGCGCTACGAAGTAGCGGTGACGCTCGACACGGATGTCGCGTGGGTGCCTCTCGTGGAGAGCGGCGCTCTGGTCGCGCAAGACCGCGACCGCCCCGCGATCGACACCGTCGACGTGGTCGACGTGGTCCTGCAGCCCTGACGCGAGGCGGCGCGTCCGCCCCCCTGGCCGTTGACTCACTGGGCTGCCACGCTTCTGCGCGACGCCCGGACTACTGCGTCGACCGCATGGCGTCCAGGCGATCCGTCGCGGCCATGATGTCGCGCTTCAGGCGCCGCACCATCTCCGCCACCAGGTCCTGTCCTCTGGTGGCGGCCTCGTCGACCATCGTCTTCAGCTCGTACAACGACGAGGCCTGCATCGTGGCGAGATCGCTGGCGTAGCGGTCCAGGTGCTCGTCGATCTGCGCGAGACGCCGTTCGAGTCGCAGTCGCATCGCCCCGGGATCGCTGCCGTGGACCGCCTCGGGGCTGCGATCCCACGCCTCGAGGATCCGGCGCAGCTCGTCCTCGTCGCGCAGCGCATAGGCGCGGTTGGCTTGGATCATGAGGGCGTGACGGCGGTCGCGCGTGTGCTCGTCGCGGGCGAGGTCGGGATGGATGGCCCTGGCGACGTCGCGAAACAGCGTGCGCACGACGTCCGAGGTGAAGCGCGGCGCGGGCGCGGGCCCGGCCGGGGCAGGCGATTGCGTGGCGTTCGCCGCAGGTCCGACGTCGGCGACCTGCTTCGACAGTTCGCCGAGCTCGGCTTCGGCGATCTCGAGCTCGAGCTGATCCAGCTCCTCGTGCAGCGTGCCGACCTGCTGCCGGTAGCGGGCCGCCAGCATGTCGAGCTCGCGGTTGATCCGATCGGCATCGGACGCGCGTGCGTCGAGCACGGCCTCGAGCTCGGCCACCCGCGCACGGAGTGTATCGAGGTCGTCCCCGGGCTGTTCGGGACGGACGAGCATGGTCACTCAGGCATGATAGCGACTCGCCAAGCCGTGCGGGCACCAGACAGGCGAGGGTGGCCGTCGGGCATCGTTGACATTGTATTAATCATCTAGTACAAGCGTGCAATGCCGTCAACGCTGGATTCTTTGTGGCAAGACACGCGGCTCGCGTTGCGCACGGTGCGCCGGTCGCCAGCCACGGCCGCAGTGGTCGTGATCACGCTCGCGCTCGGCGTCGGGGCGAACGCCGCGGTCTTCGGCGTCGTCAACAGCCTGCTGCTCCGTCCCCTGCCGGTCGCCGACCCCCACCGGCTGGCAACGGTGTCGTCCAAGACCGGCATCGACCGCGGCTACCCAGCCGGTTTCGGCTGGAGCCTGCCGATGTGGGAGCGATTCCAGCCGCACGTCGCGCGCTTCGACGGCGCCATGGCCTGGATGCCGGCGCGTTTCGATCTCGCGCAGGCGGGCGAACGTCAGCCGGCCGAAGGCCTGTTCACGAGCGGCAGCTACTTCACGACGCTCGGCGTTCCGGCGTGGCGCGGCCGCCTCTTCACCGCCGCGGACGATCGCCCCGGTGGCGGCCCCGGCGGACCGTCCGCAGTCATCAGCTACGGCCTCTGGCAGCGGCGCTTCGGCGGTGCCGACCACGCGATCGGCATGCCGCTCGTCGTCGACGGCGTGGCGCTCACGATCATCGGTGTGGCCGCGCCGACGTTCTTCGGCGTCGAAGTCGGCCGCCCGTTCGACGTCGCCGTGCCGCTCCAGATCGAGCCGCTGATTCGCGGCGATCGGTCCCAGCTCCAGCGCCATCGCCTCTCGGTCATGCTGCGCTTGAAGCCGGGGCAATCGACAGCCGCGGGCTCGGCGGCGCTCCGCGCCCTGCAGCCCGACATCCTGGGCGTCACCCCGTCGCAGATACCGAACGTCGAGCCGCGACCCCTGCGGGAGCCGTTCACGCTCGCCGCTGCGTCCTCCGGCACGTCGGGGGCGAACGGCGACCCGAGAGGCCTGCGACAGGCCTACGCGCGGCCCTTGCTCGCGATCTTCGCGGTCGTCCTCCTCGTGCTGCTGATTGCGTGCGTGAACATCGCCAACCTGTTGCTGGCGCGAGCCACGGCGCGCCAGCACGAGCTGAGCGTGCGGCTGGCGCTCGGCGCCTCTCGCTTGCGGCTTGCCCGCCAGCTGGTCATCGAGAGCCTGGTTCTGGCCGGTCCCGGTGCGGTTCTCGGGCTCCTCGTCGCGATGTGGGGTGGCCGCGCGGTCGTGTCACAAGTGTCGACGTCGGTGGATTCGATCGGGCTCGAGCTGTCACCCGACTGGCGCCTGCTGGCCTTCACCGTGATCGCCTCGCTCGTGACCGCGCTCCTCTTCGGCTCGGCACCCGCGTGGCGAGCGACCCGGGTCACGCCCATGGACGCGCTCAAAGCTCAGGGACGCCTTGCGGCGTCGGGCGCCGGCGGGGCGCGGCTGTCGAACGGCCTCGTGATCCTGCAGATGGCGCTGTCGCTCGTCATCGTCATCTCGGCGGCGCTCTTCATCGGCACGTTCGAACGGCTGGTCCGCTTGCCCCTGGGATTCGACCGCGACCGCGTGCTGGTCGTGAACGTCGACATTGCTCGGACAGGCACGGACCCCGCTCGCCGGCCCGTCATGTTCCAGCGCTTCGTCGACGCGGTCCGCACGACGCCGGGAGTGGCAGCCGTCGGCGGATCGCCGTGGACGCCTGTCGACGGTGGGCTGCGCATGGGGGATGCAGGGCGCCGCCTGATGTTCAACCTGGTCACGCCAGGCTGGTTTGCGGCCTATGGCACCGGCATTCGCGCCGGGCGCGACTTCACCCCGCGCGATTCGGCGGAGGCGCCGGCGGTGGTGATCCTGAGTCGAACTGCCGCGCGCGCCCAGATGCCTGGCCAATCGCCGATCGATCGGGTGATCTCCTGCCCGGGCCGGCCCGGAGGCATCCCATGCACGATTGTCGGCGTCGTCGACGACACCGTGTTCGACTCGCAGCGCGAAGGCATGGAGCCCATCGCCTATATGCCGCTCGCGCAATCGGCGCACCTCACCGCTCGCGGGATGACCGAGATCGGCCTCGGCGTGCGGCCGGCGGCCGGTGCGCCGATGCAGCTGACGCGCAGCATCGCGGCCGCCCTCACGGCTGTCGATCCAGCGGTATCGTTCGCCTTTCGTCCTCTGTCAGAGCAGGTAGACGCCGCGATCGCGCGGGAACGGCTCCTTGCCGCCTTGTCCGGCTTCTTCGGCCTGGTGGCCCTGGTGCTCGCCGCCATCGGCCTCTATGGGGTGACGTCCCATTCGGTCGGCCGCCGCACGCCGGAGATCGGCATCCGGATGGCGCTTGGCGCGCAGCGCTCGGATGTGATCGCCCTCGTCTTTCGGCGGAGCCTGGCGCTCACGACCGTGGGGCTGATGCTGGGCCTCTTCGGCGCTGCGGCCGTGACGCGGTATCTAGCCGGGATGCTCTTCGGCCTCACGCCGCTCGACCCGGCCACGTTCGCCGGCGTGTCGGTGCTGTTTGCCGCGGTGGCCACCTTCGCGGCGTGGCTTCCGGCTCGGCGCGCGTCGCGCATCGATCCGCTGGCCGCGGGTAGCGCCCACTGATCGCACGACCACCGCGAGGACACCCGCATCGTGATGAGTCGTGGCGAAGCGCGATAAAAGGTTCGACTAGCGCCCCACATCGGGCCGGTGCGTAGCC
>JANOIR010000362.1:0-24201 GCA_031407765.1 Vicinamibacteraceae bacterium | reverse complement strand
TCGTGCTGGATCGAGCTGTAGGCGGGAAAGATGACGTTCGAGGCGATCTTGGCGATGTGCGTCGCCGGCAGGTTGGCCAGCGTGAAGGCCATCGTGTAGAGGCCGAGCTGCTGGAAGCCGAGAATCTTGCCGACCACCATGTTGTCGATCTCGGAGGTCACGAACAGCACGATGGTCAGGCCGGTGATGAAGCGCCCGTACTGGAACAGCTCCTTGGCGATCTGCCGATCGAAGCGCATCGTCGGCCGGCCCGGCACGATGACGTAGGTCAGCACGACTTTGAGCAGCGAGGTCAGGATCTGCCCGATCACCAGCGCCCAGACGCTGCGCATGATGTAGGCCAGGACCGCGACCGCCACCGTGCTGACCAGGCTCACCGTCAGCTCGAGGAAGGCCAGGCGCCGGAAGTCCAGCTTCTTCTGCAGCAGGATCGTGTTGATGTTCGAGAACCCGCTGATGATGAAGACGGCGGACAGGGCCAGAATCGCGTTCTGGAGCTGCGGCTCGTTGTAGTAGTGCGCCGCCAGCGGCGCCAGCGGCAGGGCCAGGATCGCCAGCAGGAAGCCGCGCGCGATCTGCAGCGTATAGGCCGTGTCCTTCGCTTCCTCGACCCGCTCCTGGCGGTGGATCAAGGCCGGGGCGATGCCGGTCTCCGTGAACAGGTCGAGCCCGCGAATCGCCACCTGGCACAGGCCCATCAGGCCGAAGATCTCGGGTGTCAGCAGGTGTGCGAGGATGATCGAGCGGAGCGTCTGCAGCACGCTCTGGCCGGCGTTCTGTACGCCGACCCAGACGCCGCTGCGGAGGACGCGCTGGACCAAGCCGCCGTCGGTCCGGCCGAGGAAGCGCGACATCCGGCGCGCGGACTCGAGGGGACGCCTCAGGCGCATGCCGCGGCCGGATCGGGAACGGCGGGGCCGGACCGCGCGCGAGTCCTCACGAGGCGGCCTCCGCCTGTCGCAGCGGCGACCCGGCCGAGGTTTCGGCCAGGCTCTCGTACAAGGCCGTGAGCTTGCGGCCGGGAATGTCCCATGCGTAGACCCGCTCGATGAGGTGACGTCCCTGACGGGCCAGGCTCGCGCGCAGCGTCGCGTCCTCGAAGACCCGGCCGATCTGCGCCGCGAACGCCTCCGGCGTGTCGCCGATCAGGACGTCGCGATCGGGCACGACGTCCAGGCCTTCGCAGCCGATGGTCGTCGCGATCAGCGGCTTGCCCTGAGCCAGCGCGTCGAGCACCTTGATCCGCGTCCCGCCGCCGTCACGAATCGGGCAGATGGCGGCGGTGGCGCGGGCGAAGAAGGGCCGGACGTCGTCGACGAACCCGGTCACCTCGATGCGTGGATCGCGGGCCGCCAGCGTCCGCAGGTGCTCCGGCGGATTGCTGCCGACGATCGTGATCCGTGCGTCCGGGTGACGCGCCGTGAGCAGCGGCCAGGCGGCCTCCATGAAATGAACAATCCCGTCGCGGTTCGAGTACTGGTCCAGGCGTCCGGCGAAGACCAACGACTGGCCGTCCATCACGGGCAGCGGCTGGAAGAACGCGACGTCGACGCCGTTCTCGACGACCCGATAGCTCGCCGGTGCGATCTCCTGCATGATCCGGCCGTCGAGGTCCGACATGACCACGTTGACGCCGACCCGCGGGCAGGCGCGGCGTTCAGCCCGGCGCAGCGTCAGCCACTCGGCGGCGAAGAAGGCCTTGCGCACGACGCTGTGCTCGTTGCCGATGCGGCGCCGGATCATGAACGACTCGGCCCCGTGGTGGGTCATCAGTGTGGGCCGGTTTGCGACGTCCGGGAGGTAGCCGGCGAGGCTGATGCTGTCGAGATGGACGACGTCCGCCGTGGCCTGCGCGTTGCGGACGAGGCGTCGCATCTCCGGCGACTCGAACAGCGTCACCGTCAGCGACTGGCCCGTCAGCGCGCTGGTGAAGGCGCGTCGCGCCAGCGCCGCGGGGCGCGTCGCCGCCGAGATGTCGAGGAGGGTCACGCTGCGGCAATGCTGCAGCAGAGCCGCGCGCGCCTCGGTGTCCGCGTCGGGGGCGGCCGCGGCCTTCGGGCGCATCGCGATCAGATGCACGTCGTGGCGACGGGCCGTCTGCGCGATCAGGTTATAGGAACGCTGGAAGCACCCACCCTTGGGTGGGTACGGCACGAAGTGCGAGAGCCAGAGGATGCGGAGCCGGTTCATGAACGCTGGCAGCGGCCGCACCACGTCTGGGTGCCGGCCGCCGCGCGCTCCGATTGTACTCCGCACCGGCGCTGAACGCGCCGGCACGGCTGGCTGTCAGGGTGTGACGATGCGGACGCCGGTGGGCGCGGCCGGGGCGGTCGGTCCAGTGCCGGCGTCGGGATCGGTGAGGGAAAGGCGCACGCTGTCGTGCCACTGCATACCGGCGGTCGGACTGGCCGGCGTGGCATAGGTGCTGAGAATCAGCTTGTTCATCCCGAAGGCGCTGTTGAAGCGGATGTTGACATCTCTGTGATCCGCCTTCAGCTCGTTGTTCACCCACAGCTGTACCACGCCGTTGGACGCCCCGGGGGTGTTGAGCCGGACATGCAGCTTGAGCTTGTCCCACTGGTTCAAGCGGACCCCGACCGCCGTCCCGACGTTCTGGTAACGGTTGTAGAACCGCCAGTTGTCGATGTCGGTGTGCATGATCACGTACTGGCCGCTCAGGATGTGGATCACCACCTGATAGCGCCGCTGGCTGACGGCGCCGTCGGTCAGGTTGAGGATGATGATCTTGTGACCTTCAGCCGGCCAGCTCAGGCCGGAATCGAACTTGCTCCACAGCGTGACCCAGGCCTCTTCGACCTTGGGGCCCCCGTAGCCGACGTGGTCGGCGAAATAGAAGTCGCCGTAGTTGTCGCTCGTGGTGCCGGCGACGAGGGGCGTGCGCAGACAGCTGCCGCTCTGACAGCCCTGGTTGACCACCGTGGCGCCGGTGTTGTTGCGGAATCCATCCCATTCCGACAGATTGCCGGCGTCGAAGGTCGACGTGAACGGCAGACGGGTGGTCTGCGCCGACGCCGGCGCAGCGTCGACCGTCAGGAGCGAGACGGCAGCAGCCAAAGCGATGGGGAACAGGCGCAAGGTGATGCCTTTCACGCCTGTGAACGCTTGCGGCGCAGGAGCGCCGAGAGCAGGGCGCCAATCGGCACGACCCCGATCACGCCCGCGCTGATGACACGCACCCCGGCCGGCGTGGCCGGGGCCGTGGTGCCGCCACCGCCGCCGTGCCAGTTCGCGTCGAACTGATCGTCGTACTGGAGGTCGGTGACTTCGTAGGTGATGCGCCCGTTCGAGGCCAGCGAGGCGTTTGAATAGAAGCCGACCCGCAGGTTGTTCCAGGCCGCGGCGCTGAGCGAGAAGTTCGGCGACACGCGCGTCGGCGAACCGTAGGTGTTGTTGTTCATCCACAACGCGACGCGACCGGAGCTGCCGCTGCGGGCTTCGAACTGCAGCGACAGGGTCTGATCCATCGGGAGGCCGAGCAGGGGCGTCCGTGCTTCATCGCCGTCGATGTTCTTCTGGATGCGGGTCTCGAGGCCGTTGTCGCTCCCGTTCGGCCGCAGCTCGACGATGACCCGCGAGCTGTTGTCGCTGCCGTCGCCGAGGATGATGAACTTGTCGGTCCACAGATCGCCAATACCCGAGGGGTTGACGGGGGAAGTGACTCGAAGGCGAAGCCTGATGTAGCGGCTGTCGCCCTGTTGCGCCTGGGGCACCGAGACGCCCCAGCCCATGTAGAACTGCGTCAGGCTCGACGCCGATCCGGGCACCAGCGTGAAGCGCGCACCATTGCCGACGCGCGTCAGCGTGTGGTGCGGGTTGACACCCCAATTACCCCAGCCGCAGTTCGGGAAGTTTGCGTCCGTGCAGTTCAGCGCCGCGATCGGAGTGGTCTGGGCGGCCACCGGCGCGCCCATCGCGGCGACCAGTGCGGCAAAGCCCAGGCATCTCAACGTCATCTTCATCTCTTGCGCTCCTCGGTTCGGTATTGACTGCCGCGGGCTTGGCCGCGGACGCAGTGACTCGCACTAGAGCAAGACCGATGCCCAATTCGGCACGATCCGATTGGGGAGCACGGCCGCGAGCGCATACGAAATTCGCTGGATTCGCGGCCACTCTCGGCTGTCGGAGGCTGCGGAGAGGGCCGTGCCCCGATCAGCGGCCCGGCACCCACGGGGAAAGTCTTACAACATGCGTGGGTTTGTTACAATCCTGAGGCTCAGTCCGCCGTCAGTCCGCGCCGGCGTAACACCCGTGCGTAGAACTGCTCTTCGTTGCGCATGCGGGCCTCGAAGGTGAAGGCGGCGGTGACCCGGGCCCGGCCGCCGGCGATCAAGGACGCTCGCAGCGGCGCGTCGCGCAGCACCCGCCGGATCGCCGCCGCGAGCGCCCCGGGATCCTCCGGCGGCACGAACAGCCCGCTGACCTCGTCCGCGATGATTTCCGGGTTGCCGCCTACGCGGGTCGCGACGACGGGCCGCTCGAGCACAAGAGCTTCGAGGATCGCGTTCGACAGGCCCTCGGTCCGCGAGGGCGAGACGAGCACGTCGATGGCCTCGTAGAAGGGCTGGACCGGGCTCTGGTGGCCGGTGAGATGGACGCGCTGGCCCCAAGCGGCCGTCGCTACCCGCGATTCGATGGCCGCCCGCAGCGGGCCTTCACCGATCAGCGCCAGGTGCGCCCGGGGCTCCTCGGCGGCGATCAGGGCGAAGGCGTCCAACATCTCGTGGCAGCCCTTTTCCAGGCTGAGCCGGCCGACGACACCCAGCAGGATCGCATCGTCGGCCAGCCCGAGGGAGGCGCGGATGGGCGCACGATGGCCGCCGCTCTCGTAGTCGGCGAGGACGATACCGTTGTGCACGACCTCGGCGAGGTGGCGGCGCACGACCGAGCGCGGCAGCTCGTCCAGCAGCCGCCGCGACACCACCTCGACGCCGTCGAAGCGCCGGCACAACTGCAATGCGCTGCGTGCCATCAGTTCCTGGCGACCGTTGTTGCGGATCCAGCCGTGGTGAGTGGTGACGAACGCCACCGGCATCCCGCGGGTCGCGACGTAGCCGAGCGCGTCGGTGCGATAGCCATGCGCGTGCACGATCGTCACGCCGTGCTCGCGCACGTAGCGGCGAATGGCGCCGACGTGCGCGAGGTTGATGCGCCGCGTCTCCGGCAGATCCAGGAAGGGGATGCCCTGCGCCGTCACCGCGCCCGCGAACTCATTGCGCTCGGTCCTTACCGGGTCGGTGAAGGCGCCGACGTGGATGCGGAAGCGCGCCCGGTCGATGTAGAGCGCCGAGTTGATGATCGTCTTGCCGGGGCCGCCGATGCGATACGTGTCGATGAGGTGGAGTACGTCGATCATCGCCTTCCGGGGCCGTCCATCAAGATCGACGTGAGTGCCTGCATCTGGCCCTCGGGCGTGAACAGCGTCTCCACGCGGGCGCGGCCGGCGCGGCCGAAGCGCTCCCGCCGGGCGGGATCGTCGACCAGCTCGCCCAGCGCGGCCGCCAGCGCGGCCTCGTCGCCGGGCGGAACGAGCAGCCCGGTCTCTCCGTCGACGAGCATTTCGGGAATGCCGCCGACCGCAGAGGCGACGACCGGACGGGCCAGGGCCATCGGCTGCATGACGGCCAGCGGCAGCGCGTCCTGCCACAGCGACGGCATCGCACACACGTCGGCTCCGGCAATCAGCGCGCCGGCGTCGCGGCGGTAGCCGGTCAGCACCACGTCTTCACGGGAAGCCAGGGTATCGCGCAGGCGCTGCACCTCGGCGAACTGAGGTCCGTCGCCCATGTAGACCAGCACCGGCCGGGGCGAACGCGCGCCGCGCTCGGCCATCAGCCGATCGAAGGCGCGCAGCAAGGTCGGCACGCCTTTCTCGGCCGCGCAGCGGCAGGCGCAGGCGACCGCGGGCCGGGCCGGATCGAGCCCCAGGGCCTCGTGGAGGGGGCGCGCCCCGACCGCCGGTGCCGGCGGCACCGGGATGCCGTTCCAGACGCGGACCACGCGCTCGGCGGGAATGAGCGCGCTCTCGACCTGGCGGCGCGCGACGAAGTCGCTGACCGCCACCACCACGTCGGCGACCATGAGCGGCGCCCGCGCCATGGCCCATTTCACGGCGCGCTTGGCGCCCTGGGGAGTCGACCGTGCGCCGGAGGCGTGATCGTGGACGACGACCCGGCGCACGCCGGCCAGCCGCACGGCGGCATAGCCGAGCGCGCGCGCCGGCTGGTCGGTCAGATAGATCGTCGAGACGTGCTCCCGGCGGACGAAGGCGATGGTCTCGCGGATCGACCGCGCCGAGTGCAACGCGGCGTCGAGCTCGACGGCGACGGCGGGGGAGCCTGCCAGCGTCCGCGGCGGATCGACGATCTTCGGGTAGGCGACCAGGGTGCGGATGCCGCGGGCGGCGAGGCGGCGTGCGATCTCGGCGTAGAGGCCTTCGATGAAGTCCCACGCGTACCCCGTGTTCGAGGGGTAATTGCACACGCAGAGCAGCGTGTCCTGGCTCTGGGAGGGCGACAATCCATGTTAGTATACACGGCGTAATTGCGTGCATTTTCGCGTGTCCGCGGGCGCCGCGCCGCCCGTCCCCATCGACATGATCCCGTCGTCCGCCGAGTCCCGGTCTGCCGTGACGTCCGCCGCGCCCGTACCGCTCGTGAACGGGGGGAAGCGCCGCCGCCGGCCGTCGGCGTTCTGGCGCGGCCTGCTCGTCGGGATGGTCCTGGTCTTCGCCGTCCGCGCGATCATCAACAACACCGCGCTCGCCGATCGGATGGTGAGCCGTCTCATCCCGAGCGATACAGCCGGCTCGGCGGACGTCATCGTCGTGCTCGGGGCGGGGATCGTCGGACCGTGCGAGCCCAACCTCAACGCGCTGCGGCGCGTGATGCTCGGGGTGCGCCTCTGGCACGCCCATCGCGCCACGACGCTGCTCTTCACCGGTGGCCGCCCGGAAGGGCAGAACTGCACGGTTGCCGAGGTGATGAGCCGCCTGGCGGGGGAGTTGGGCGTGCCCGCTGAGGCCCGGTTCACGGAAGAGGTTTCGCGCAACACGCACGAGAACGCGGCGCTCTCGGCGCCCCTGCTGCGTCAGCGCGGCGTCAAGCGGATCCTGGTGGTCACCGATCGGCTGCACATGCGACGGGCGGAAGGGGCTTTTGCGGCGGCGGGATTCGAGATCGAGCGTGCGTCGGTGCCGGTCTATGCGTCGCACGCCGACAACGTCTCGATGCTGACCGCCGGCTTCCGCGAGTACGTGGCCCTCCTGTACTATCGCCAGCGCGGCTGGCTGGCCGGGTCGGACCGCCACCCCGCGTCGGCCGACGCCGAGACGACCGCAGCGGTCACCCCGATTCCCGTGATGCTCACCGATCCTCCCACGGCCAGTTCGCCCGTCGTGATCCTGGGCGCGTCCTACGCCGCCGGCTGGAAGCCGGCGCAGCTGGGCGGGCGCCCGGTGATCAACGCCGGCGTCCCCGGCGAAGAGTCGTGGCAGATGCTCGCGCGTTTCGACCGCGACGTCGTCTCCCACCATCCGCGCGCCGTGGTCCTCTGGGGCTTCATCAACGACATCCATCGCGCGCCGAAGGATCGCATCGACCAGGCGGTGGCCCGCGCCCGCGAGTCGTTCGTGACGATGATCGCGCGCGCTCGCGCCGAAGGCATCGAGCCGATTCTGGTGACCGAGCTGACCATCCGCCCGGTCGACAGCTGGTCGGAGACGCTCGGCAGCTGGGTCGGCTGGGCGCTGCGCAAGGAGAGCTACCAGGCCGCTGTCAACCGGCGGGTGATGGAGACCAACGCGTGGCTGCGCGAGCTCGCACGCCGCGAAGGCCTGCTCGTCCTCGACCTGCACCCGCAGCTGTCCGATGCGGCCGGACTGCGACGCCCGGCCTTCGCGAAGCCGGACGGCAGTCACGTTCCGCCGGCCGGCTACGACGCCATCGCGGCCTACGCCGTGCCGGTTCTGGACGCCCACTTGCGACGCGGCGTGCGACAGTGACCGACCCATGGCCGGCGCGCTCGAGCGGCTGCTGACCACCGCGCTGCGGCACCCGGCGGCGCGGGCGGTGAAGGCGGCCTGGCGCGACGTCCGCTGGCGGCTGCGCCGTCCGACGCTGCCGCCCGTCGCCGTACCGCCGCCGCCCGTCACGCTGGTCTTCGTCTGCAAGGGCAACATCTGCCGCAGCCCGTTCGCCGCGCAGTACGCGGCCCGGCGGCTGCGCGAACGGGGCCTCGCGGACGTGACCTGCCGATCCGCGGGCTACGCGCCGTCGCAGGCACCCGCCTCACCGCCGCACGCGATCACCGCGGCGCGGGCCTACCAGGTCGATCTGTCCGCGCATCGCCCGATGGCCCTGCCTGCGCCGGACGAAGGGGCGGAGCGGGTCGTCGTGATGGAGGCGTCGCAGCTCGACATTGTCGCGGCGCGCGGGATCCCGCGGGACCGTCTCCTGCTGCTGCCGCACTTCGCGCCGACGCGTGTCGTCGGCACAGGCTATCGGCGAGACAACATCGACGATCCGTTCGGTCGGCCGCTGGCGGCATTCGAGCGCTGCTACGCCGACACGGCGGCCGCCATCGACGGCCTCGTCGATCGGCTGCACGAGGCTGCCCAGGGCGACCCGTCCCGTCGATCGACCGTGGCCGCGCCGCCGAAAGGCGCCGATCGCTGAGGCATAATGGTCGGCTGAGTCCCGTCTTGCCATGCGATCAGGACGATCGCCAGGGCCGGTGACGCGGCGAAGGCAACTGAGGGTTCATGAGGAACGCGGACGGTATGGCGGGGGCAGCGGCGGAACTGCGCATCGGGCTCATCGGCGCTGGCAAGATGGGTCTCCAGCACGTCAAGGCGATCACCGCGCTGCCGGGGACGCGGGTCATAGGCGTCGCCGATCCGGCGGCCGACCCCGCCCGCTTGAGCGAGGCCCTTCCGGCAGGTTGCCAGGTCGTCAAGACCGCCGCGGAGCTCCTTGCGCTGCGGCCCGACGTCGTCCACATCGTCACGCCGCCCGCGACGCACGCCGCGCTCGCGCTGCAGGCGATTCGGGCCGGCAGTCACGTCTACATCGAGAAGCCGTTCACGCCGACGCGGGCCGATGCCGAGACGATCTTCGCCGCGGCCGCCGAGCATGGCCGGCTGGTCTGCGCCGGGCACCAGTACCTCTTCGAAGCGCCCTCGCTGGCGGTGCTCGAGTCGCTCGAGAAGATCGGGCGCGTCGTCCACATCGAGAGCTTCTTCTCGTTCCGGACCGCGCGCCGGACCATCACCCCGGTCGACCAGGCCAAGGACATCCTGCCGCACGCGGTCTACCCGCTGGTGGCGCAACTGCGCGCCGGCACCGGCAGCGGCGATCCGATCACGATCACCGGCCTCGATGTCCGCGCCAGCGGCGACATCTACGCGCTGGTTCGTCTCGGCGAGGCCACCGGCGTGCTCCTGGTCACGCTCAGCGGCCGCCCGGTCGAGCAGTACCAGAACATCATCGCGACCAACGGCTCCTACCGCGCCGACTACATCATCGGCGGCGTCATCCGTCTGGTCGGGCCGGGCGACGGCCTCGGCGTGCTGTTCACGCCCTACCGCCGGGCCTGGCAGACGCTCCGGACCGCGACGGGCGGCTTCTACCGCCTGATCTTCAAGCGCAAGACCTCCTATCCCGGCCTGCTGACGATCTTCGAGCGCTTCTACGACAGCATCCGTCACGGCACCCCGCCGCCGTTGTCGCCGCAGTCGATCCTCGACACGGTCGACCTGTGCGAGCGGATCGGCGTCGCGCTCGATGCCGCCGAAGCGACGGCTGACGGATCGGCGCAGACCCGGCTCTCGGCTACCGCGGCCCGGATGGCGCCGCCCGATGCGGCCAAGCCGCTCGTCCTCGTCACCGGCGGCACCGGTCTGCTCGGCATCCCGCTGGTTCGCGAGCTGCGCCACGCTGGCTTCGGCGTCCGCGTCCTGGCGCGACGCACCCCGCGCGTCGGCGTGCGCGTGCCGGGCGTCGAGTACCTCGTCGCCGACCTGTCGCGTCCGCTCGACCCCGCGGTCATGGCTGGCGTCGGCTTCGTCGTCCACGCGGCAGCCGAGACCGCCGGCGGGCAGGACGATCACCAGCGCAACTCGATCGATGCGACCCGCCACGTCTTCGAGGCCGCGGCCGACGCCGGCGTCCGGCAGGGCGTGCACGTCAGCAGCCTCGCCGTGATCAAGCCCGGGCACGAGGTCGGGGGCATCCTCGACGAGCAGACGCCGCTCGACGCCGGCCACATCCGGCGCGGCCCGTACGTGTGGGGCAAGGCAGAGTCCGAGCTGCTGGTCGCGAAGCTGGCCGCCGAGCGCAACCTCGAGATCAAGATCGTCCGTCCGGGGCCGCTGGTCGACTACGCCGCCTTCCATCCGCCGGGCCGTCTCGGGCGCGAGCTCGGCCCGTACTTCGTCGCCATCGGCGGCAAGAAGACGCCGCTGAGCGTGTGTGACGTCGGCACCGCCGGCCGGGTCATCCGGTCCTATGTCGAGAGCTTCGCCGCGGCGCCGCCGCTGGTGAACCTGGTCGAGGCGCCGCCGCCGACGCGGCGGCAGCTGGCCGATCGCTACAAGTCGCATCGTCCCGACTTGAAGTTCTACTGGTTCCCGGGCTGGCTGCTGCGCGCGCTGGGCGGCCCGCTCAAGCTGATGCAGCGGGTCGCGCTCGGGAGCAAGCAGCCGGTCGACGTCTACGCCGCGTTCGCCAGCGAGCGCTATCGCACCGACGTCGCCGCCCAGGTGATCGGCCGCGCCGGCGCGTCGTCGGTGCCGGACGCACGGGGATGAGCGAAGCGCCGCGGCGACCGCGCGCGGTGTTGATGTGCCATGCCGAGTCACGGCTGAACCGTGACGGTATCGCCCGCTGGCTGGGTTCGTTCACCGACCTGGTCGGGATGGTCGTCATCGACGAGCGCGGCAGCCACACCAAGACCCGGGTGCGCAAGGAAGTCGAGCGCATTGGCTGGTGGCGCTTCCTCGACGTGCTGGCCTTCCGTGCCTACTACGGCCTGGTGCTGAACCGGGCCGATTCGGCGTGGGTGACGCGCACGCTCGACGCCATGGCCGCTCGCTATCCGGCCATCCCGACCGGCTGTGAGCCGCTCGTCACGCACGATCCGAACGGGCCCGACGTCCAGGCGTTCCTCGAGCGGCTGGGGCCCGACCTGATGGTGGCCCGCTGCAAGCGGATCCTGAAGGAGCGCATCTTCGCCGTGCCGGGCGCCGGCACCTACGTGCTGCATCCGGGCATCTGCCCCGAGTACCGCAACGCGCACGGCTGTTTCTGGGCGCTCGCCCGGCGTGATCTCGACAAGGTCGGCCTGACGCTGCTGCGCATCGACAAGGGAGTCGACACCGGGCCGGTCTACGGCTACTTCACGTATCCCTTCGACGAGGTGACCGAGTCGCACATCGTGGTGATGACGAGGGTGGTGACCGACAACCTCGACGCGATCCGCGATCGCCTGCTCGAGGCCGTCGATGGCCGCGCCACCGCCATCGACACGACCGGCCGCCCCTCCGGCGTGTGGGGCCAGCCGTGGCTGTCGCAGTACTTCGCCTGGAAGCGGGCGGCCAGACGGAGGCGGCATGCGCGCGCTGTCGCTTGAGTACCACGACATCGTGGACGGGGAGGACGCCGACGCGACCGGGTTCGCCGGCCCCGGACCGGCCAGCTACAAGATTCCGCTCGCCGCGTTCGAGGCCCACCTCGACGCCATTCGCGCCACGGCCCGCGTCCAGCCGACGCGCGCCACCGACTGGCTGACCGCGGCCGACGGCACGCGGCCGCTGTTCATCACCTTCGACGACGGCGGCGTCAGCGCCATCGGGTGCAGTGCCGACGCGCTCGAGCGTCACGGCTGGCGCGGGCACTTCTTCATGACCGCAGGGCGGGTCGACACGGCCGGATTCCTGTCGGGATCGCAGCTGCGCGAGATGGTCGCGCGCGGGCACGTGATCGGCAGCCACTCGTTTTCGCATCCGAAGCGGATGGGCGGCCTGCCGCCGGACGTGATCGCCGAGGAGTGGCGGCGCAGCGTCGGCGTCCTGCAGGACGTCCTCGGCGCGCCCATCCTCACCGCGTCCGTGCCCGGCGGCTTCTACACGCGACCGGTCGGCGTCCACGCCGCCGCGGCCGGCATCCGCGTGCTGTTCACCTCGGCGCCGACGACGCGGGCGCATGTGGTCGACGGCTGTCGCGTGCTCGGGCGCTATACGCTGCGGCGCTGGTCGGCGGCGCCGCACGCAGCGGCCCTGGCTGCCGGCCAGTGGCGGCCGCGCGCCGGGCAGTGGGCGTTCTACTCGACGCTCGACCTGGTGCGGCGCGTCGCCGGCGACCACTACACGACGATCCGGCAGTTGTTCTGGGCCCGACGCGGATGACGAGCGCAGCCGCTCCGGGTGCGCGCCGGGCCGCGGGCTATACTGGCCCGTCCGCTGTCATGGTCTCTCCGCCGGAAGGGCGACCGAGCCCCCTGCCTCTCGTCGCCGCGCTGGCCCTGTTCGTCGCGCACGCGACGCTGTTCGGCGGCTGGATCGTCGACGACGCGGGCATCACGTTCGCCTACGCTCGCAACCTCGCCGCGGGGTACGGCGTCGTCGCCCAGCCCGGCGTACCGCCGGTGGAAGGCTACAGCAACCCCACCTGGATGCTCGTCGCCTCGCTCGGCTACGCGCTGCGGATCTTCGTGCTGCCGTGGGCGCCCAAGGTGCTGGCCGGCCTCTGCGCCGCCGGCACGTTCGCGCTGGTGTGGCGCGATCTCGGCCGGCGCGGCGCCAGCGCGTGGACGACGGGGGTGGCGCTCGGCCTGCTCGCCGGCTGCAGCGGCTTCGTCATCTGGGTTGTCTCCGGGCTCGAAAACGCGCTGCTGGCGTGGCTCGCCGCGGCGTCTGCCTCCCTCGCGCTGCGGGCGGTCGACGACGCCGTCGAGCGGCCGCGTCGCGACCTCGCCGCCGGGATGGTGGCGGCGCTCCTCGCCCTGACGCGGCCGGACGCCGTGCTCTACGCCATCGGATATCCGGCGGCGCTGGCGGTCGCGGCGGCCTTCGACCGGCCCCGGCGCCTGGCGCCGGTCGTCCGCGGCACGGCGCGTACGCTGGCCGGATTTCTCCCCGTGTTCGGCAGCTACCTGGCCTTCCGGTTCCTCTACTTCGGTGATTGGGTCCCCAACACCTTCCACGCCAAGGTGAAGCCGGCCGGAGCGAGCATCCTCGATCCCGGCAAGCTGCTCGATCTGGTGGAGGGGGCGGTGGGCGACGCTCTGTTTCCCGTCCTGTTGCTGCTCGTGGCCGCCGCAGGTGCGCTGCTGTGGCGGCGAGCGCTACGCCCGCGGATCGTGGTGCTGGGCGGCTACCTGGCGATCGCGACCGGGGTCTACATGTTGATGCCCGTCGACTGGATGGGCGAGTTCCGCTTCGCCACGCCGTTCTTCCTGTTCTTCTTCTGGTCAGGTGCCGAGCTTGCGACGGCCCTGGCCGCGGCGATGCCGCCGACGCCGGGGCTGCGCACGGCGGTGGCCATCGCGACGGCGGTCTTCCTGGCCCAGGCCGGGATCATCTTTGGCGCCCGTTCGCTGCGCTTCGCCGAGGATCCGACCGTTCCGCTCACCGTCGCGGCGCGCTTCGGGGGGCAGGGCTTCAACCGTCTCGCCGCCGCGCTGCCGGATCGCCGCGCGTCGCTGCTGACCCCCGATCTCGGCGGCGTGCTGTTGAACTCCGAGACGCGGGTCTACGACCTGGCCGGGCTCTGCGATCCGGTGATTGCCCGGACCCTGCACGAACGACCGCAGGCGCTGCGCGAGTACGTGCTCGGCGAGGTGCGGCCGACGTTCGTCCATACCCAGGGCGCGTTCACCCGGTCGTCGGCCCTGCATCTCGATCCGCGGTTCGCGCGCGACTACGTGGCCCTGCACGAAGCGTGGTCGACCGAGCCCGAATGGACGCGCGCCTGGCGCGGGGCCGAGGTGCCACCGTTCTGGGGCGATTACGTCCGCCGCGACGCGGTGCGTGCGCCTGGCGCTCTCGCTTCGTTGCAGGACATATATCGGCGGGAAGGGCTGGCTGCCTATCGGCCCTGGGTGCGTCCGCCCGATCGCCTGCGGGCGGGGTGGCCGCAGGTCCGATGGGCCCTGACCCGGCTGGGCGGGGGAGCGGGCGGGCCGGTCGCACCAGCGCCAGCGCCGGCCGCGGCGGTGCCATGAGACGAAGGATGACGGCATGACCACGTGGGAGTTGAGCGAGGACCAGCAGCAGTTGCAGGCGGGCGCGATCGCGTTCGCTCGGGCCGCCTTGACGGGCGGTGGCCCCGACGCGGAGCGCGAGGGGCACTTCGATCACGACGGGTGGAAGAAGTGCGCCGAGTTCGGCGTGCTCAGCATGCCGATTCCCGAAACCTACGGCGGTCAGGGACTGGGCCTCTCCGAGCTGCTCGCGGTGATGGAAGGCCTCGGCTACGGCACTCGCGACCAGGGCCTGCTGTTCTCGTTGAACGCGCACCTGTGGACCAATTCGATCCCGATCCTGATCTACGGCAAGGAGGAGCAGCGGACGCGGTACCTGCCCGGTCTGTGCGACGGATCGATCATCGGCGCCAATGGCGCCTCGGAACCGGACGCCGGCTCCGACATCTTCAGCATGCGCACGCGGGCCCGCCGCGACGGCGATCACTACGTGCTGAACGGCACGAAGATGTTCGTCAGCAACGCGACCATCGCCGATCTCGTCGTCGCCTACGCGACGATTGACCCGGCGCTCGGCGCCATGGGCGTCACGGCGTTCCTGATCGAGAAGGGGACGCCAGGCATGACCGTGGGCAAGAAGTTCGACAAGATGGGCCTGCGCACCTCGCCGATGGCCGAGCTGATCTTCGAGGATTGCCGGATCCCCGTCACCAACCGCCTCGGGCGCGAGGGGCGCGGGGCCGAGGTCTTCGAGTCCTCGATGGAATGGGAGCGCGGCTGCATCCTCGCCAACGTCCTCGGCGCGATGCGGCGGCAGCTCGAGGAGTGCCTGCGCCACGCGCGCTCGCGCAAGCAGTTTGGCAAGGCGATCGGCAAGTTCCAGTCGGTGGCCAATCGCCTGGTCGACATGAAGGTGCGGATCGACACCTCCCGACCGCTGGTCTACCGGATCGGCGCACTCAAGGACGCCGGCAAGGACGCGACGATGGAGGCGGCGGTCGCCAAGCTCTACGTCTCCGAGTGCTACGTGAAGTCGAGCCTCGATGCTGTGCAGACCTTCGGCGGCTACGGCTACATGACCGAACAGCTGATCGAGCGCGACGTCCGTGACGCTGTCGGCTCGACGCTCTATTCGGGGACGACGGAGATCCAGCGCAACATCATCGCGCGCGGGCTCGGGCTCTGATGACGACGCTCAACCCGCCCGCGGCAGCCGGCGCCCCGGCCGTCTCGCGGCTCGCCGGGCTCAAGCCGGTGAGCATCGCCGAGAAGCGGCTGACCAACGCCGCAACGGATCCGCTGAAGTTCCTGGCGCTCGCGGCGCAGCTCGCGGCGCTCCTCGTCGTCTTCGTCGTCTTCCGCGTCGACGAAGGCGGCTTCCTGCGGATGGCGGTGGCGACGTCGGGAGCGTTCCTGGTCCACTACTGGCTGCCGTTCCGCTGGAAGGAGCCGTGGTGGATCGCCGCCTCGTGGGCCGGCGCGGCCGTGCTTCTTGGGCCGATCGTCGCCGGGCTGATCGTCGCGATCGGGTTGGCCATCTTCGGCATCCTGGTGCTGCCGCTGGCGTTCCGCTACCGGCTCTGGCTGGTGCTGGCGCTGGCCGCCGTGCTGGTCTACGGGCGCGCCACGCTCGGATTCGGCATTCCGTGGAAGTTCTGGCCGGCCTTCGGGGCGATCTTCATGTTCCGCCTCGTCATCTATCTCTACGACCTCCGCTTCGCCAAAGGGCGGCCGAGCCTGCAGGAGTTCTGCGCCTACTTCTTTCCGCTCCCGAACTTCTACTTCCTGCTGTTCCCGGTGCTGGATTTTCAGACGCTGCGGCGGACCTACTATCAGCGCGACATCCACGCGATCGCCCAGCAGGGCATCGGCTGGATCGTGCGCGGCACGGCGCAGCTCTGTCTCTATCGGCTGATCTACCAGCTCAAGCCGTCGTTCACGCCGGCCGACGTGACCACGTTCTGGCAGCTGGTCTCCGGCATGGTGCTGGTCTACCTGCTGTACCTGCGGGTGTCGGGCCACTTCCACATCATCGTCGGCCTGCTGCACCTGTTCGGCTACGACCTGCCGGAGACGCACCGGCGCTACCTGCTCGCGAGCAGCCTCACTGATTTCTGGCGCCGCATCAACATCTACTGGAAGGACTTCATGGTGAAGATCGTCTACTTCCCCGTGTTCTTCCGGTTGCGTAAGAGCGGCGAGACGCGGGCCCAGGTCGTGGCCACGGCCGCGGTGTTTTTCGTCACCTGGGCGACGCATTCGTATCAGTGGTTCTGGTTCCGCGGCGACGTCCTCTTCACCTGGCCCGACACGCTCTTCTGGGGCATACTCGGGGCGCTCGTCATCGTGAACGTGCTGATCGAGCGCCGCGCCGGCGAGCAGCGCCAGGCGGGCGGCCTCGGCCCGGTTCGCCGCGTGCTGCAGACGGCCGGAATCTTCGCCTTCATCGTGGTGCTGTGGTCGCTCTGGCAGACGCCGACGGTCGGCGAGTGGCTGGACGTGTTGACGTATTGGCAGGCGGGCTAGGTCGGTCCTCCGGAGCGGGGACGCGGGGAGTGTCATGAGCAACGACGTGTCGAACGTGAAGGAAACGCTGCGGCAGTTCATCGTCAAGACGTATCTACCGGGCGAGTCGGTCGAGAACCTCCAGGACGACACCCCGCTGCGGACCAGCGGCGTGCTCGATTCGCTGGCGACGCTCGGTCTCGTCAGCTTCGTCGAGAAGGAGTTCGACATCGAGCTCGAGGCGCACGAGACCGGCATCGAGACCTTCGACACGGTGGGCGGCATCGCCGACCTGATCGTGCAGAAGCGCGGTGGGCGCTAGGACGATTCCATGAGCAGCGACGCGTCCAGCCTGGTCGCCTACCTGGAGGCCAGCGCCATCCGATTCCCCGACCGTACCGCGATCGTCGATCCGTTCGGCCAGCGCCTGACCTACGCCGAGCTCGACGACCGCGCCAACCGCGTCGCGGCGTTCCTGCGCGATCGCGGCGTGGGGGTCGGCGATCGGGTCGGCGTCATCGCCAGAAAGAGTGAGGCCGTGGTCACGGCCCTCTTCGGCATCATGAAGGTCGGCGGGGCCTACATCCCGGCCGACTACACGGCGCCGGTCGAGCGCAACACCGGCATCCTCACCGACTGCCAGGTGAAGGTCGCGTTCCTCGATCCGGCCTGCCTGGCAATCGGCGGAGAGCAGGCGCCGTTCGAGCGGGTCGCGCTGCCGGTGCCGAAGGTGGCGACGCCGCCGGCGCCGGCCGCCACCGCCTGGAGCGAGGTCGTCGGCTACGCGCCGCTCGCGGATCGGCCGGCGCTGACCGGCGACGACCTGGCCTACATCCTGTACACATCGGGGTCCACCGGCGTTCCCAAAGGCGTGATCCTCACGCACGAGAACGCGACCAGTTTCGTCGACTGGTGCTCGTCGGTGTTCGCGCCGACCGAAGACGACCGCTTCAGCAATCACGCGCCGTTCCACTTCGACCTGTCGGTCCTCGACCTCTACGTCTGCGTGAAGCACGGCGCCACTCTGTTCCTCGTCGGCGAGGAGGTCGGCAAGAGTCCGAAGGATCTGGCCCACCTCGTCGCCGACGCGAAGCTGACTGTCTGGTATTCGACACCCTCCATCCTGAGCCTGTTGGCGCAGTTCGGCGGCCTCGAGACGCTCGACTGTTCGAGCCTGCGCCTGGTCCTGTTCGCGGGCGAGGTCTTCCCGGTCAAGCACCTGCGGGCGATCAAGGCGCTCTGGCCGGTGCCGGTCTACTACAACCTCTACGGGCCGACCGAGACGAATGTCTGCACCTTCGCCCGCATTCCCGAGATCGTGCCCGAGGATCGGACGACGCCGTATCCGATCGGCCCGGCCTGCGCCCACTGCACGCCGCTCGTCCTCGACGAGGCGCACGAGGAGGTGTCGCGCGGCGAGGAGGGGCTGCTCTGGATGAGCGGTCCATCCATCTTCCGCGGCTACTGGAACCGGCCGGTCGAGAACGGCCGTGCCTTCCTCGACCGCGACGGCATCCGCTGGTACAACACCGGCGACGTCGTCTACGAGGACCCGGCCGATGGCTTCATCTATCGGGGCCGGCGCGACCGGATGGTGAAGCGACGCGGCTATCGCATCGAGCTTGGCGAGATCGAGAAGGGTCTCTACAAGCACGAGCAGGTGCGGGAGGCCGCGGTCGTCGCCGTGCCCGACGAGGTGACCGGGGTGAAGATCGTCGCCCACCTGTCGATGCGCGACGGCGCCCGTCCGTCGATCATCCAGATGAAGACCTTCTGCGCCAAGGCGCTGCCCGCCTACATGGGCCCGGATCTCTTCTCCTTCCACGACGCCTTGCCCCGCACGTCGACGGACAAGACCGACTACCAGGCGTTGACCCGTCTGTCGCAGGGTGGAGGGCACTGATGCTGTTCGGGACCCGGACCTTCTGGCAGTCGGCGACGCTCGCCACGCTCACCATCGCGGTGATGCTCGCGGTGCAGCTTGTCCCGGTGGCGCGGCAGGTGCCGGGCGGCAAGACGGTGCGCATGCTGCGGCGGACGGTGACGACGCGCGGCCTGAGCGCGGAGGATCGCGAGGCGCAGACCGCCGGCTACTACCAGGAGCTGCTGAACCGGGCCTCGAACGTGGTGGCACGGACGCCGGGCGACGAAGGCGGCGGCGGAGGGGCGGGCGCGGCGCGGCCGCAACTCGAGGAAATCGGGGCCAACAAGGCGGTCATCAACGAACACCTGTCGAGCTTCCTGATCTATCGGCCGCTCCCCAACCTCGACACCAGAGACCCGCGGTTCAACAACGTCCACTACGTGACCAACGCGCTGGGATTCGTCGATGTCGACTATCCGCTCACGGCGGCACCTGGCACCCGGCGCCTGGTGCTCCTCGGCGACTCGATGACTCGCGGGCTGGGCGTCCCTCCCGGGACCGGATGGGAGCCCCTGCTCGAGCGCGACTTGAACGCGCACTTCACCTCGCCGGCGGTCAAGCGCTTCGAGCTCCTCAACTTCGGCGTGTCGGGTTACCGCATCACGCAGATGCTCGACGTCGGCCTCGAGGTGGCACCCAGGTTCTCCCCTGACGTCTATGTCGTCGTCCTCAGCTGGCTGACCGTCGCGAAGAAGTGGGGGCTGCACCTGGCCCAGCTCGTCGAAGAGGGCATCGACCCGAAATACGATTTTCTGCGCCAGGTCGTCCGCGACGCGAAGTTGCAGAAGGGCGACAGCACCGCCGCGACCGAGGCCAAGCTGCGGCCGTTCATGCTGCCCACGCTGCGCTGGTCCCTGCAGACGCTGCGCGCGCAAGCCGAGGCCCGTGGCGCCAAGGTGGTCGTGGTCATGGTGCCGCATTTGAAAGGCATCGGCTCCTATGACGCCGATTTCGGGCCGGTGCGGACGCTGCTGGAGCGGGAGCACATCCCGTTCGTCGACGCGCTCGATGCGTTCGACGACTTGGAGCCGGAGGCCTACGACGTCGGCGACGGCCTGCATCCGAACCCGGCCGGCCACAAGATCCTCGAGGCGGCGATTGTCCGCCGCCTCGACGAGAATCCCGCCGTCCGCGCCATCCTGCTCGGCGCTCCGGCCCCCCCAGGACGGTGACTCAGAGTCCCCACGACGCTCCGTAGACGCTCGCCCTGGCCGATTCCCCCGTCGGCGCGTCGATGAACCTTCCCGGATCGGGATTGGCTGAGTAACGGTGTCACTGATGTCGAGGGTTGCGGAAGGGGAAAGCGAGGGATCGGGCGCGGCACCGGCCGGGTGGGGATGGCTGCTGCCCGCCGTGCTCGTGGCGCTGGCAGGCATCGTCGCGCAGATCGCCTATCCGCCCAACGACGACGCCGCGTGGCTCATGACCGTGGCGCGGCGGATGACCGAGGGCGCCGCCCTGTATTCAGCCGATCTGGTCGAGATCAATCCGCCCCTGATCATCTGGATGACGTGGCTGACCGTAGGGTTGGCTGACGTCGTCGGCGTCGAGGCGGTCACCGCCTGGCGCCTGTTCGTCGGCGCCATGGTCTTCCTCTCGCTGTGGCTTTCGGCCCGCTGCCTGGCCGCCTCGCGCGAGCCGGAAGACCGGCACGTCCATTCCGTCCTGTTGGTCGCCGTCGCCGCGGTCTGCGCCTGCCTGCCCGGCTACCAGTCAGGGCAGCGCGAGCACTTCATCGTTCTCTGGTTCACGCCGTACCTCCTCGCGACCGCGGCTGCCGTCGCCGGCAGCCCGCCGCCGTTCGTCATCCGGGCCGGCGCCGGGCTCGGCCTCGGATTGGCGCTCGCACTCAAGCCGCACTATGCGCTGGCGGTCCTGCTTATCGAGGCCGGCGTCGTCGCGCACCAGCGGTCGCTGCGCGGGCTGGTCCGCCCGCTGTTGCTCGTCGCGACGGCAGTCGGCGCCGCCTATCTCGCCGTCGTCGCGGTGTGCTGTCCGGGGTTCTACGCCTTCGCGTTGCCACTGGCATTGCGCTACTACCACGTCTACAGCACGCTCGAGATGCAGCCCGTGCACCTGGTCTACGGCGTGGCGATGGTCGCCGCGGTCGTCCTCACCTCGCAGCCTCGAGTGGCGGCCCTGCGCTGCCGGCTCCTCGCCCTCGCCGGGGTCGGCGCCTATGGCGCGTTCGTCCTGCAGAATCGTGGCTGGCCCTATCACTTCCTGCCAGCCAAGTCGTTCTTTCTGATCGCCGTCTCCGGGGCCGTAGCGGCGTGGGCCGGCAGGCGGTTCGCCTCCTGGCCCGCTCCCCGCGGCCGGGTACTGCTGAGGGGCGCGGCGCTGGTCCTTGTCCTTCTGTCCATCGGCAGCATCTGGCAGCAGGCGTGGGCCTTCCAGGGGACGCGCCAGGCGCGCGTCATCCGGAACGTGGCGCGGTATCTGAACGGCGTCGACTTCGGTGACGGCGAGCGGCGATTCGCCGCGCTATCGTTGACCCTGTTTCCGGCGTTTCCAGTCAACGAGATGCTCCACGCGCGCTGGTGCTCGCGCTTCTCCTGTTTGTGGATCCTGCCGGGGATCGTCGATGCTGAAACGCGTCGGAATGGAACCGGCGAAGCGACGGGCCGCGCCTACCTTGAAGGGGCCGTTTGCAACGACTTCGAGAAATGGCGTCCGACCGTGGTCCTGGTTGAAGAATCGCATCAAATGTCGACGCTGCCGCAGTTGCTCAAGAGCGAGTGCTTCAGGACGATCTGGCGCGACTACGAGCTGGTCGGACACGTCGAGTACTTCGACGTCTATCGCCGCCGGACGCCGCCGCGGGCGGCGTCAGCGCGTCCTGCAATCGAGCATCTCGACCCGCAAGGCGGTGAACGGCTGATCGCCGCGCCAGAGACAGCCGGCCGACTGCAGAGCGGCGCGGAGCACGGGGCCCTCGGGAGCGAGACTCGAGTAGCGCCAGTAGTCGAGGCGATCGACGTAGAACAGCCAGACCTTGCCCCTGAAGCCGGCCGGTAGGTGACGCCGGATGTCGTCGCCGACGTCCTGCAGGCTGCGCTTGATCACGGGCTTGTTCCGCGGGCAGCAGGGCTGGCCGGTCTGGCCGATGGCGACGGCGGGCGACGTCGTCCACGGCTCCAGCGTGCGATAGAGGCGGAACCCTTCCTCGCAGCAGGCGTGCACGAAGATGAGATCGCCGGCCTCACTGCGCTCGCGCAGATAGCGGACGGACGCGGCGTACTCCTCGCGGGGCGTCACCGGCGCCAGCCCCTGACGCGCGCCGGCGGCGGCCATGGTCACGCCCGCCACCAGGCACAGGGCGGCGACGGCGTAGCGGAGCGGTGCGAGGGCCGCATGGCGGCGGCCCCACGCGGTGGTCGCCTCGTAGAGGACCTGCGCGCAGTAGCCGGTCAGCAGGGCGAGGCCGGGCAGCAGGAACAGGCTGGTCCGCTCGAAGCTCGGGTAGAAGTCGAGCCAATTCGCCACGATGAGGGCGAACGTCGGTAGGGCGCCGAGGCACAAGACGATCGATGTCATCCGGCGGCGCCCCGCATCCAGGAGCCCCAGGCCGGCGCCGGCGGCGATGCCGGCGGCGCCGATCAGGATACCGACGGCATACAGCGACGTCGGCAGCGGGGTGTGCCGGGCCAGGATCACGAGATTGCGGAAGAGCACCTGCGCCACGTCGCTGTCGCGCCGGTTGATGGACACGACCTGCCAGAAGTGGCGGAGCTCAGGCGAATTGTTCGGCAGGTAGAACCAGGCGTATTCGATGGCGAGGACGCTCCCCATGATGGCGATCAACGCCAGCCAGCGACGTACGTCGCGCGCCACCGGACGGCGCCCGTGCAGCAACTCGAACAGCGGTGACGTCACCGTGAGCACGCCGCAGGCGGCGAACACGACGCCGTAGGCGCACGCCATCCCCGCGGCCAGCGTGACCGCCAGGGCGGCGAAGCGCGCCCGCGAGGGGCGATCGACATAGCGCCAGGTCATTGCCAGCAACAGGGCGGCGACCCCCAGGTCGGTGCTGTACTGCTTCAGCATGCGGCTGTAGTCGATGGCGGTCGGCGACAACGCGACGAGCAGCACGGCGAGCAGGCCGAAGGCCGGGGAGAGCCGTCGGCTCATCCAGACGACCAGCCCCAGGCCGAGGACGCCCGACAGCAGGGGCAGGAGCCGGAACGCGACATGCGAGTCACCGAAGATCGCGACCGTCGACGCCGCGAGCGCCAGGAAGCCCGGCGGGGACGTCTGCAGCCAGTGCGGGTAATAGAAGACGCCGGTCCAGGTCGGCTCGATCAGCGAGTTGGCGACCCATGCCTCGTCCATCCAGAAGCTGACGAGGAGGCCGTTGACGCGAGCGGCGATCCCGAGCAGCACGACGAGCGCCAGGGCGATGGCGATGACGCGATGGAGAACGGATTGCCCGCCCGGTGCGGGCGCACGATCGGGTGAACGGGGTTCGACGACAACCAAGGGACGGTCAAGCATGTGTGAGTTGGTCAGGTCCTTGGGCGACGCAGGTCAGCCGGATGCCGACGCCGCCTCCTTCGCGGCGCCAGGGGACGGAAGCACGCGATCGTAGATGGCGCACGTGCGTTCGACGTTGCGATCGACGTGAAACTCCGCGATCAGCCGGCGGCGACCAGCTTCGCCGAACGCACGCGCCCGATCCGGCTGCTGGAGCAGATCGAGGACCTTGGCGCCGAGATCGTCCGGGTCGCCCGGCGTGAACGTGTAGCCGGTCTCGCCGTGCGCGACGATCTCGGGCACGGCGCCGTCGCGGCTGCCGACCACCGGCTTCCGCATCGCCATGGCCTCCAGCAGCACGCGGCCGAAGGGCTCCGGAGTGATCGAGGTGTGGACCGCGACGTCCATGACGCTGAGATAGTCGGCCACGTTGTCAGTGTAGCCGGTGAGGAAGACGTGCGGCTCGAGCCGGTCGTCGGCGATGCGCTGGTTGATGCGTGCCATGTAGGCGGCGTCGCCCTTGGTGGCCGTGCCGACCAGCAGGCAGGCGATACCCGGCAGGAGCGCCCGAATCGCCGGCAAAGCACGGATCAGGACCTCCTGTCCCTTCCACTCGCGCACGTTGCCGACCACGCCGATGACCGGGCGGTCCGGGGCTATGCCGAGTGCCGCCCGCACCTCGTCCGGCGATCGCGCCGGGCGCACCTCCGCGGGGTCCAGCCCGTTCGGCACGACGTGCAGGTTGCGGGCGTCGAAACCGTGCGCCCGCAGATTGTCGTAAGCCGCCCGCGAGATGCAGAAGACGGCACCCAGGCCGGGTGTCAGCGCCCGGGTCGGGAACGCAAACCGGTCATTGATGCCCCGCTCGTGGACGACGCAGGGGACACGCGCCAGGCGGGCCGCGAGCATCCAGTCGTGGGTGCGCGTGATCGAGTTGTTCAGATGCAGCAGGTCGGCCCGCTCCCGCCGCAGCAGCCGCGCGTAGCGGACCGCCGTCGCCAGGAACAGCAGGATGTTCAACGCGCTCTGGAGCAGCCCCAGGGGCGCCGCCAGCCAGCGAACCGCCGTCGCCGCGGTCCGGG
>JANOIR010000352.1:0-6442 GCA_031407765.1 Vicinamibacteraceae bacterium | reverse complement strand
GGTCGCGATGCGCAACCTGAACTCGATGGCAGCAGTGACCGCGGCGTCGGCGATCGTCGCATTGGTCGTGGCTCACTCGACCACGACCGCGGCGATCACCGCGGCGGGGCCGCAGTCACCGGTGACAGCCACGGTGACCACACCGACGCGCACGCAGGTCGTGATGCTGGGGACAGGCAATCCGCCAGCCGATCCGGATCGCTCAGGCCCGGCGACGGCGATCGTCGTGAACGACACGCCGTACCTGGTGGACTTCGGCGCCGGCGTCGTGCGGCGCGCGAAGTCCGCGCTGGTCGACAAAGGTATCGCTGCGCTCGACCCGGTCAAGCTGCGGGTCGCATTCGTCACGCACCTGCATTCCGACCACACGGTCGGCTATGCCGACCTCATCCTGACGCCGTGGGTCATCGGACGCAATGTGCCGCTGGAGGTCTACGGGCCGACGGGCATCACGGCGATGACCGAGCACCTGCTCGAGGCCTATCGCGTCGACTTCGAGACGCGGATGAAGGATCGCAAGCTCTACACGCGGGGCGCCACCGAGTCCGGCCACGCCGTGAACGCGCATGAGGTCCGGCCCGGTGTCGTCTACAAGGACGCCAACGTGACGGTGACGGCGTTCGCGACCACGCACGCCATGGAGAGCTACGGCTACCGCTTCGACACCGCCGACCGCAGCATCGTGATTTCCGGCGACACCAACCCGACGCAGGCGACCATCGATGCGTGCAACGGGTGTGACATCCTGATTCACGAAGTGCTGACGCGCGACTGGCTGTCGCGTCGGCCGGACTTCCACGCCTATGCGGCCGCGCACCACACGACCACCACGCAATTGACCGAGCTCGCGACGAAGGCCAGGCCGAAGCTATTGGTGCTCTATCACGCCTCGCTGTCGCTGCGGCCGGCCGTCGACTCGGAGCGGTCCACGGCAGCCACGCTCCTGAACGAGATGTCGGCCTATCCAGGCCGCGTCGTGGTCGCCCGAGACCTCGACGTCTACTGATCGTCGACCATGTCCACCGATCGTCCCACTGTCCTCGTCCTCGTTCGCCACGCCGAGTCGGCCCGCAATGTCGCCAAGAAGGGCAACGCGTTCTTCCTCGACGACGAGTCGCGCAAGGCGGTCCAGGGCATCGCGGATCAGCACGTCCCCATCACCGATGAAGGCCGGCGCCAGGCCGAAGTGACCGGCCACGCACTGCGGGCAGCGTGCGGCCCGTTCGACTACGTCTACCACTCGGGGTATCGCCGCACGCTGGAAACGGCGGAGCATCTGCTGGCCGCCTACCCGCGCGAGGCGCGCGAGGCGATGCGTATGCGCCAGCACCTCTTCCTGCGCGAGCGCGATGCCGGGTGGACCTACGACATGACGACGGCCGAGGCTGAAGCGGCGTTCCCATGGCTGCAGGGCTACTGGGACACGTTCGGCCGCTTCTTCGCGCGCCCGCCCGGCGGCGAGAGCTTCGCCGACGTCGCCGAGCGCGTCTACCTGTTCCTCGGGATGCTGTTCCGCGACCGCGCCCAGCAGCGCGTCCTCGTCGTCAGCCATGGCGGTACGCTGCGGGTGTTCCGCTATCTGCTGGAGCGGTGGACGCACGACGAGTTCATCGAGCGCTGGGATACCGAGCCCGTCGCGAACTGCGCGGTCACGAGCTACGCCTTCGATCCCGCGGCCGGCCGGCTGATGCTGCGGACCCTGAACGCCGTGCACTGGCGGAGCTCGCTCGGAACCTGACGCGAGGCGGCGATGTCGAGCCAGAGACGCCGGCAGCGGCACGGCAGTTCGGCCCCCTCCCACCTGGCCGGCCGCCCGACATTCCGCGCCCCGTCAAGCCGGCAGCATTCCTGCAACAGAGCGGCTGCGCACCTCGCCGATGTGCCGAAAAGGTGCAGCCGGTTGGACATGTCGCATCACCGTGTGTCGGGTGGTGGATCACCCGCAACCTGAACTGGAGTGAATATGGACACGAACACCCTGCTCATCATCGTCGTCGTGGTGCTGCTTCTCGGCGGCGGCGGTTTCTTTTTCCGGGGACGTCGGTAGCTCAGCCCGGTCGCGACATCGCCGTCGTCCCTGTGGGTGGGCGCCGCCGGCCGCGGCGGCCCACTCCTCTTGACATCACAGAGGACGCTGTGAGACTCCTCTAGACAACACAGAGGAGTCCCGATGGGCGACGACCGGTCCGAGATTCTGCAAGGCACGCTCGACCTGATGGTGTTGAAGACCCTCGACGCCATGGGGCCGATGCACGGCTACGGCCTCGCGCTGCGCATCGAGGAGGTCGCCGAGGACGCCCTGAAGGTGAACCAGGGCACCCTCTACATCTGCCTGGTCCGCCTTCTCCAGCGGAAGTGGCTGTCGGCCACCTGGGGCACCTCCGAGAACAACCGGCGGGCGCGGTTCTACTCGCTGACGGCGGCGGGGAAGCGGCACCTCCAGGCCGAGACCGCGAACTGGGAGCGGGTGGCGGGCGTCATGGGACGCATGCTCCAGCTCGGAAAGGCGTAGGGCGATGGCCGCCACCCTGCATCGCCTCCTGGCGCGCGTGCGCGCGCTGTTCACGCGACCCCAGCTCGATCGCGACCTCGACGATGAGCTCGCGCTGCACGTGCAGCTCCGAGCCGAGGCGCTGGAGCGCACCGGGTTGAAGCCCGCCGCGGCCCTGCGAGCGGCCAAGCTGGAACTCGGCGGAGTCACACAACTCCGCGAGGCGCACCGCGCGGAGCGGGGCGTCCCGTGGCTCGAGGTCGTCGTCCGCGACCTGCGGCTGGCGGTCCGTACGCTGCGGCGTGACGCCGGGTTCACGACCTTCGCGCTGCTGGTGATGGGCCTGGGCCTCGGCGGCACGGCGACGGTCTACAGCCTGGTGAACGCCTTGATGCTGCGACCGCTGCCGCTGGTGGACGCGGGCCGCCTGGCGTGGGTCGGCAACGGGGCGGACGACGGCGTGGGCGTCTGGCACATCCAGGCCAACCACCTCCGCGACCTGAAGGCGCAGAGCCGCACGTTCGCCGACCTGGCCGGCTACTACGCCTACACGCAGGCCGGCGATCTGCGGGTCACCGACGCGGGGGGCATGGAGCGGCTCAGCAGCGTGCCGGTGACCCACAACTTCTTCCCGGTGCTCGGCGTCGAACCGGTGCTCGGGCGCGGCTTCACCGAGGCCGAGATGGTGGACGACGGCGCGCGCGTGGTCCTGATCAGCCACCACCTCTGGCAGCAGCGCTACGGCCTCGACCCGGCCGTGATCGGTCGCACCATCACGCTGAACGACCTGCCGTCGACGATCGTCGGCGTGCTGCCGGCCTCCTTCGACTTCGGCACGCTCTTCGCGCCGGGCCGCGTCGTCGACGTCTTCCCGCCGTTCCCGCTCAACGACAACACCAACCGCATCGGCAACTCGCTCGGGGTCGTCGGACGCCTGCGGGCGGACGCGACGATCGAGGCGGCGCAGGCGGAGCTGAGCGTGCTGGGCACGGCGCTCGAGCGCGCGCACCCGGAGCGCAACTCGCTGCGGCCGCTGGTGTCATCGCTGGCCGTGCACGTCGCCGGCCACCTGCGCACGGCGCTGACGTTGCTGCTCGCGGCGGTCGGCGTGGTGATGCTGATCGTCTGCGCCAACCTGGCCAACCTGCAGCTGGCGCGGGCGGCCAGCCGGCGGCAGGAGATGGCGGTGCGCGTGGCGCTCGGCGCCGGCCGCGTCCGGCTGCTGGCGC
This sequence comes from Vicinamibacteraceae bacterium, assembly GCA_031407765.1. Taxonomy (GTDB): domain Bacteria; phylum Acidobacteriota; class Vicinamibacteria; order Vicinamibacterales; family Vicinamibacteraceae; genus JBDSLU01. The sequence continues at coordinate 2,722 of JANOIR010000352.1, read as the reverse complement.
AGGCGATCACCGAGAGCCTGCTGCTGAGCGGGCTCGGCGCCATGCTCGGCCTGGCGGTGGCGATGGTCGCGACGCGCGCGCTCACGTCGCTCGACGCCTTCAAGCTGCCGCTGCTGGCCACGGTGCGCGTCGACGTCGCGACGCTCGGCGTGCTCACCGCATTGGCAATCGTCGCCGGTGTCGTCATCGGCATCGCGCCGGTCCTGCAGATCCCGACGGTGTCACCGCAGGATTCGTTGCGCGACGGCGCCCGCGGCGCCAGCGAGGGCCGGCGCGCCCGCTGGGCCCGCGCCACTTTGGTGGTCGCCGAAATCGCCTTCGCCTGCGTGCTGCTGGTCGCCGCCGGGCTGCTGGTGCGGAGCCTGGCGTCGGTGCTCGAGGTCGACCTCGGCTTCGAGCCGTCGCGGACGGCGGCGCTGCGCATCGATCCCACCTTTCCGGATCGCGCCCTCGAACGCCGCGTCGCCTACGTCGACGAGGTGCTGCGGCTGGCGCGGGCAACGCCGGGCGTCGAGGTCGCGGGCCTGACCGACATCCTGCCACTCGAGGGCACGCGCAGCTGGGCGATCCACGGTCGCGGCCAAGTCTACCCGCGGGGCCACGCTCCGGAGGGCTTCGTCCGCGTCGTGAGCGACGGCTATCGCGAGGGGCTGGGCCTGCGCCTGGTGGCCGGGCGTGACATCACCCGCGATGACGGGCCGGCGACCGAGCCGGTCATCATGGTCAACGAGACGCTCGCCCGCACGATCTGGCCCGGGCAGGACCCGATCGGCCAGTACCTGAAGAGCGATGGGCTCGGCTCCACGAACGATCGCCGCGTCGTTGGCGTCGTCGCCGATGTGCGCCATCGCGCCCTCGAATCCACGGCGGGCAATGAGATGTACATCCCGATCCGCCAGAGCCGGAGCTACAACGCCTTCTACCTGGTGGTGCGCTCGTCGCAGCCGCCGTCCACACTGGTCACCGCGCTGCGCGCCTCAATGGCGCCCTTCGCCACCGACATGGGCGGCAGCCAGCTCCGCGTCCTCGGCGAGCTGGTCGATCGCGCGATCTCGCCGCGCCGTTTCATGACGACGATCCTGGCCGGCTTCGCACTGTTCGCGCTGCTCCTGGCGTCGCTCGGCGTCTACGCGGTGGTCGCATACGGCGTCAGCCGCCGCCGGCAGGAGTTCGGGATCAGGCTGGCGCTCGGGGCCTTGCCGGGCGACGTCCAACGCCGGGTACTCGCGGATACGCTTCGCCTCGCCATGACGGGCCTGGCGATCGGTCTGCCGGTGGCCTGGCTGGTGTCGCGCCTGATGCGCGAGCTGCTCTTCGGCGTCACCCCGGCGGATCCGGCGACGTTCGGCGGCATGGTCGCCGTCCTGGGTGCCATGGCATTGCTTGCGGCCTACGTCCCGGCGCGCCGGGCGTCCAGGTTGGACCCCACGGAGACGCTGCGGGGAGCGCAGTGACGCGGCACCGTTGCGCAAGCCCAACTGTTGGAACGATACTCAACCCGAGCTATCGCGTTCCGCGGGATTCACTGAAGCGCGATGGCGTCGTTCGGGTGCCGGCTGCATGCAGGATCTATCGCCTCACGAGAGGCAATTGCTCGAGGCTCTCCCCCACGTCGAGGCGGTGCTTCGCCACGTTACGCGCCGGTATTGCCTGAGTGCTGACCAAGCCGAGGAACTCGCGAGTCGAGTCAAGCTGCGCCTGATCGAGGACGACTACCGCGTTCTCCGGCTGTTCGAAGGACGCAGCCAGTTTCGCACGTACTTGACGACGGTCGTCATGCGGCTCTTCCTGGACGAACGCGTCAGGGAGTGGGGCAAGTGGCGGCCGTCCAACGAGGCCACCCGGCTCGGCCCGCTGGCAGTCGCGCTCGAGCGGCTGGTTGCGCGAGACCGCCTGAGCCTCGACGAAGCGATCGAAACGCTGTGCTCACGAGAGCCGTCTGTTTCTGCGGCAGCCCTGCGCGCTTTTGCCGACCGCTTGCCCCATCGTGGTGCGCGCCGGCACACAGACGACAGCGAGCTGGCGGCCTTACCGGCCAGTGGACCTCCCAGCGACCATTTGGTCGTCCGCGAGCATTCACGGACGAGCTGGAAGCGGGCGCGCACGGCGCTATCGAGAGCGCTCGAAGATCTGTCGCCCCGAGATCGACTCCTGATCCAATTGCGCTACGCGCAGGGATGCCGCGTGTCTGACGTCGCGAAGATCGTCAGCGAAGATCCGAAGCCGCTGTACCGTCACTACGACCAGCTACTCCTGCGGCTGAAGCGTGAGCTGTCGCTCCAGGGAGTGTCGGGTGAGGCGTTGGCGGAGCTCTTTCTCGACGGCGTTCAGGATAGCGGCGAGGTGCCGATGCTGCGACGAATGGCCTCCGCGTCCGTCTCACAGGACGATGACGACGCGCGCTCGACGCTGGCGGGGGTGTAGGCGTGGAGACCTCTGTGCGGGATAGTGATCGAGCATCGCGGGCTGGGGCCTGTCCCTCCGACGAGTCACTCTCGGCCTGGGTCGACGGCATGCTCTCCTCGGCCGAGGCCGAACAGGTCGAGGCTCACGTTGCTGGGTGCGACGCCTGCGTCGAGCTTGTCGCCGCGTTGGGCCGGGCGTTGGTGGAGGTCGATGCCGTACCCGCCGCGGTGTCGCCGGAGGCCACCCTGCGGCGCGTCTTCGGGCCCGGCCGATGGCGGGCCATGGCTATTGCCGCGACGGTTGTGCTGGCGGTGGG